>NZ_CP067977.1:301500-603000 GCF_016656965.1 Brevundimonas vitisensis | reverse complement strand
CTTCCGGTTCGGGGTGTAGCGCAGCCTGGTAGCGCATCTGCTTTGGGAGCAGAGGGTCGCAGGTTCGAATCCTGCCGCCCCGACCAATATTCGATCTCTGCCCGCCGTCTCATTCCCCCCACCAGGCGGGTTACGGCGAATTCACTGGTGAGTGAACCGTGATCGGCTAGATGCGGCGCATAGGAGAAATTCATGCGCTCGTTCCTCGTTCCTCTGTCCATGTCGGCTGTTGTCGCTGTCGCAGCCTGTGCGCCCGTCGTGTCCGGAGGGCCTCCGATCCCGGTGATGCCGGGCTTGCAGCAAACCGCTCAGCTGGGTGCCGTTTATATGTCCAGCGGATGGTTGAGCGCGGAAGACGACTTTCAGGAGACCTTCACCGACGAAGTGAGCCAGGAGATGCGGCGCTGCCTTGTCGGGACCGCACTGGTCGATGTGCGAATCCACATTGATCGCCTCGACAGGGAAGGGCGTCTGGCCACGTTTCTGAACGGTGGCGGTGAGCACAGGCTCTCCGGCACGGTGGAGTTTGTCTATCCGGGGCGCGGCAATGAGGTCGTGGGGCGGTTTCCGGTCTCGGTTGTCGTGCATGACAACGGTGGTCTGAACGGGCTGGTCACGGATCGTCAGATGGTGGTTTCGGAGGCTTTTGGTCGCGCGATCTGTGAAGAGGGTTTCGGTCGCAATCCGCGGGGCCCCAACGTCACGAATGCGACCGCCGACTGATGCGCTGATCGGGGGAACGGCATGGGCCGGTTGCCGCTGATGAACAGGGCTGTATATGAAGCCAAAGCCTTCGTCTGAGAGACCGTCCATGCTGGCCCGCATCTATCGACCCGCCAAGACCGCCATGCAGTCCGGCAAGGCCAAGAGCCGCAGCTGGCGGCTGGAGTTCGAGCCGGCCTCTGCGCGTTTCGTCGACCCCCTGATGGGCTGGACCGGCTCAACCGACATGAACGGCCAGGTGAAGCTGAACTTCGACACCAAGGAAGAGGCGATCGAATACGCCGAGCGTCACGGCATCGCCTTCCGTCTGCACGAGCCGCAGGAGCCGCCGTTGATCCTGAAGGCTTATGCCGACAACTTCGCCACAAACCGCAAGGTGTCTTGGACGCACTGATTCGTCGGCATCGCACTTGGCGCTGCCTTGGCCAAGGCAACGGGCAGTGCGGTCAGAGCGACAATAGCCGGGCTTCGCGACTATAAACATTCGCGGTATTCGCGCCGCAGGATTTCCATCGGGCGCCCATAGCTCAACCGGATAGAGCACCCGCCTTCTAAGCGGGATGTTGCAGGTTCGAGTCCTGCTGGGCGCGCCATTCCCGCATTGCGATGGCCTGACGGGTTGCGGCGGGGGCCTTGACCGCGTTTAAGACACTCGCGGGGCGCTTGGCGACAAGGACGTCGATATGGCGGGCAGAACGATCACGCGGGCTGCGGCTCTGGGACTGGCGATACTGGCCGGTCTCGTCGGCTGCGAGCGCCAGGCGCCGGCTCCCGAACCCGCGCCGGCCGTCAAAGGCCAGATCGCTCCCCCTCAAGCGCGTGCGGAAAGTGCCACCCTTGGCGAGATCCGGCGTCGTGGGCGCCTGAACTGTGGCGTTCACGAGGGGCTGGTCGGCTTTGCCTATACCGACAACCGTGGGGCCTGGCGCGGCTTCGACGTCGACTTCTGCCGGGCCATGGCGGCAGCAATTTTCGGCGATGCGAATGCCGTGCGCTTCATTCCGCTGGGCACCCGGGACCGGCTGTCGGCGCTTGAGAGCGGCCGGGTCGATGTGCTGTGGCGCAACACCTCCTGGACCATGCAGCGCGATGCAGGCCAGGGCGTCGCCTTCGCGGGCATCAACTACTACGACGGTCAGGGATTTCTGGTCCGGCGTTCGCTGAACCTGAACAGCGCGTCTGAACTGAATGGCGCGCGGGTCTGCGTCCAGTCCGGATCGACATCTGAACTGAATGTGGCGGACTATTTCCGTTCGCGCGGCATCGAGTATCGCCCGGTCGTGTTCGACAGCGAGGAGGCGGCGCGGCAGGCCTATGGGCGCGAGGACTGCGATGCCTTCAGCGCGGATATCTCAGCCTTGGCCGCGGCGCGCACCACCTTGTCTGCGCCACAGCAGCATATGATTCTGCCCGACGTCGTCTCCAAGGAGCCGCTGGGCCCGGTGGTGCGACGCGGGGACGAGCAGTGGACGGCGATCGTGCGCTGGACGCTGAATGCCCTCATTTTGGCCGAGGAACTGGGGGTCACTCAGGATAATGTTGCGGCCCAGGCGCGCGACGCCCGCGACCCGCGTGTACGCCGTCTGCTGGGGGCCGAAAGCGGCTATGGCGCGGTGCTGGGCCTGTCCGATGACTGGGCCCGCGAGGCGATCGGAGCCGTCGGCAACTACGGCGAGATATTCTCGCGGAACCTCGGTTCGGAATCGGCACTCGACCTGGCGCGCGGCTTGAACGCACAATGGAACGCGGGTGGCCTGATGTATGGACTGCCGATTCGATAATCGACACGGGTAAACCGGGGGACCAATGGAAACGACCAAGCGTGGCGGCGTGCCGCTCTATCTCTGGATGCTGGTGGGCTTTGCCGTCGGCCTGGGTGGAGGGCTGTTCGTCAATCTGAACGGACTGGTCGTCGATGAATGGGTGATGGATCTGATCCAGTCCGTGGGTCAGATCTTTCTGCGCCTGCTGTTCATGCTGGTTCTGCCGCTGCTGTTCGCCGCCCTGGCCGTCGGCGTGGCCGAGATGGGCGACCTCAAGTCCCTGGGGCGCGTCGGGTTCAAGACCCTGTCGTTCACCATCCTGGTCTCTGCCATCGCCGTCGCGATTGGCCTGGGCATGGTCAACTGGTTCCGGCCCGGCGACGGGGTTGATCCGGCCCTGGCGCAGCAGCTGCTGGCCCAGGGAGCCGAAGGGGCCGCCACCATCGTCGGCAATGCGCCGACCTCGATCGAGGCGGGCCAGTTCTTCCTGGACATGATCCCGTCCAACGTCTTCACCGCCGCGGCAGAGAACCAAATCCTGCCGGTCATGGTGTTTGCCCTGATCTTCGGCATCGGCATGGTCATGGCCAAGTCGGAGGCGACTGACGCCCTCCAGCAGTCCCTTCAAGGCCTGCTGGAAGTGATGATGAAGCTGATCAATCTGGTCATCAAACTGGCCCCGATCGCCATTGCCGCCCTGATGTTCAACCTGGCCGCCATGTTCGGATGGGACCTGCTGGTGCGCTTGGGGGCCTATGCCGGCGTGGCAGTGGGCGCGATGGCGATCCACATGTTCATCGTCTATCCGCTGTTGGTCTGGATCTTCGGCGGCATGAATCCCGTGACCTTTGCGCGAGGTGTGCGTGAGCCGTTCGTCGTGGCCTTCTCGACCGCCTCGTCCAACGCCACCCTGCCCATCGCCATCAAGGCGGCCGAAGAAAAGCTGAAGCTGCCGCGCCGCATCTCGCGCTTCGTGCTGACGGTGGGGGCGACGGCGAACCAGAACGGCACCGCCCTGTTCGAAGGGGTGACAGTGCTGTTTCTGGCCCAGTTCTTCGGCATCGACCTGAACCTTCAGCAGCAGCTGGTGGTCATGCTGGTCTGTATCCTGGGCGGCATCGGCACGGCTGGAGTTCCGGCGGGATCGCTGCCGGTCATCGCCCTGATCCTGGTCATGGTCGGGGTGCCGGCCGAGGGGATCGGCCTGATCCTGGGCGTCGACCGCTTTCTGGATATGTGCCGCACCACGTTGAACGTCACGGGCGATCTGGTGGCCGCGACGGTGGTTTCGCGCGGGGAAAAGGACGTCCCCGCCGATGTGGCCGGACCGGAGCCGGTCGCCAAGCCGGTCTGAAGTCAACCCGCCTGTACGGGGGTATTGGGGTGAGAGCCCCATTCGGTCCAGCTGCCGTCGTACAGGCGGCTGGGCCGGTCCAGCACGGCCAGCCCCAGGCTGAGAATGGCGGCGGTAACGCCTGAGCCGCAGCTGGTCACGATGGACCGATCCAGGTCTATGCCGGCGTCGTCGAAGACCTGCGTCAGCACCGCTGGCGGCTTCATTCGCCCCTCGGGCGTGAGAAGGGCGCTATAGGGCATGTTGATTGCGCCGGGCATGTGACCGGGCCTGACGCCGGGCCGGGGTTCGGGCGCCTGACCTCGGAAGCGGGCCGCGCCACGGGCGTCCACGACCTGGGCTCTGCCTGCCAGGGACTGACCTACGACGTCCAGATCGGCCACCTGATGGGGATCGAAATCGGGCGTGAAGATTGCAGGGGCCAGGACCCTGGCCGGTCCCGCCTCGACCGCTCCGCCAGCCACCGTCCAGGCAGGAAGACCGCCATTCAGCACCTGAACGCGCTGGGCCCCCATCACGCGAAACATCCACCAGACCCGCGCGGCCGAAAACAGGCCGGTGGTGTCATAGACGACGATGCCATCCGTCTGGGTTATGCCCATCGCCCCGGCAAAGGCGGCGAAGACCGCAGGGCTGGGCAGCATGTGCGGCAATGGGCTGTCTTGATCTGAAGCGGCCTCCAAGTCGAAGAAGAGCGCGCCCGGAATATGGGCTGCCGCGAAATCCGCCCTGGCATCGCGTCCGTCCAGATGCCAGCTGGCGTCCAGAAGGCGCAGGCCCGGATCGGACAGGGCGGCCAGAAGTTCAGCGGGCTGTATGAGGGCGGACAAGCGAGACATGACCCAGCCTAGCACACGGACAGGCACCCTCAGACTGGTGTTGGGCGATCAGCTTTCCGACGGACTGTCGGCCCTGACTGACCTGGACCCGGCTCGCGATCTGATCTTGCTGGCCGAGGTGCGGGACGAGGCGACGTATGTTCGCCATCACAAGCAGAAGATCGCCCTGGCCTTCGCCGCCATGCGCAGCTTCGCGGTGCGATTGGAGACGCGCGGGGTATCGGTGCGCTACGTCCGCATCGACGACCCTGACAACCGCCATTCGATCGTTGCGGAGGTCGAGCGCGCTCTGGCCGATGGTCGGTTCGAGCGGGTGGTGATGACCGAATGCGGGGAATGGCGGCTGGCCCAAGCCTTGTCGGGGTTTGCGAGCGCCAGCCCCTCGCTGGTCGAAATCCGGCCCGATGACCGCTTCGTCTGCTCGCACGACCGTTTCCGGCGGTGGGCCAGCGGCAAGAGTCAGCTGCGGATGGAGTTCTTCTATCGCGAGATGCGGCGTGAGACGGGCCTGCTGATGGAGGGCGATCAGCCCGCTGGTGGAAAGTGGAACTATGACGCCGAGAACCGGCGTAAGCTGGGCAAGGGTGTGCGTCCGCCCCGGCGTCTGCGAACCCCGCCCGATGAGATCGCCAGGGGAACCATCGCTGATGTGGCCCGCCTGTTTCCTGATCATTTCGGCACTCTGGACGCGTTCGCCTGGCCGACGACGGCGGAGCAGGCAGAGGCGATCCTGGCCGATTTCATAGAGAACCTCCTTCCGGGGTTCGGCGACTGGCAGGACGCCATGGCAGAAAGCGAGCCGTGGATGTGGCACGGTCTGATCTCCACCAGCATCAACCTGGGCCTGATCGATCCGCTGGATGCCTGTCGCCGCGCCGAAGCGGCGTGGAAGGCGGGCAGGGCCCCCTTGAATGCGGTCGAGGGCTTCATCCGCCAGATCATCGGCTGGCGCGAGTTCGTGCGCGGCATCTATTGGCTGAAGATGCCCGAGTATGCCCGCCGCAATCACCTCGACGCCGACCGTGGCCTGCCGTGGTTCTACTGGTCGGGAGAGACAGACATGGCCTGCGTCGCCGATACGGTCCGGTCTGCGCGCGACCATGCCTATGCCCACCACATCCAGCGGCTGATGGTCACCGGCAA
This sequence comes from Brevundimonas vitisensis, assembly GCF_016656965.1. NCBI lineage: Bacteria > Pseudomonadati > Pseudomonadota > Alphaproteobacteria > Caulobacterales > Caulobacteraceae > Brevundimonas > Brevundimonas vitis. The sequence goes on along the minus strand of NZ_CP067977.1, from coordinate 597,178 downwards.
TCTGGCCATGCTGTTGGGTGTCCACCCCGATGCGGTCGACGACTGGTATATGGTGGTCTTCGCCGATGCCTATGAGTGGGTGGAAATGCCCAACACCCGCGGCATGGCCACCTTTGCCGACGGCGGGATCGTGGGGTCGAAACCCTATGCCGCGTCGGGGGCCTATATCGACCGGATGAGCGACTACTGCGGCCCCTGTCGCTATGACGTGAAGGCCAAGTCGGGCGAGGGGGCCTGTCCGTTCAACCGTCTGTACTGGGGCTTTCTTGAACGCAATCGCGACCGCCTGCGCGACAACGTACGCCTGGCCATGCCCTATCGGACCCTCGACGGCTTCGGTGAGGACCGCCGCAAAGCCCTGCTGGACGAGGCCGAGGCCTGCCGCGTTTCGATGGGCGCGGTCAGGCCTTCGTCAGAGCCAGCTGAATGACGTCGGTGCGGCGCGACCGGAAACCGGCCTCGCAATAGCCGAGATAGAAGCGCCACAGCCGATAGAACCGCTGATCGAAGCCACCCATCTTGCGGATGTCGGCCCACGCCGCCTGGAAGCGCTCATCCCAGCGATTCAGGGTGTCGGCGTAGTCGATGCCGAACCGCTCGACCGCGTTCCAGGACAGTCCCGCCTTTTCGATCACCGGCTGGAGGCGGGCTTCTGACGGCAGCATGCCGCCGGGGAAGACGTACTTCTGGATGAAGTCGGTGCGGGCGTTGTATTCCTCGAACAGCTCATCCTGGATGGTGATGATCTGTAGGCCCGCCCGGCCACCCGGCGCCAGCACCTGATTGATCTTGTCGAAATAGGCAGCCCAGTATTCCTTGCCGACCGCCTCGAACATCTCGATCGAGGCGACGTGGTCGAACCGCCCCTGGACATCGCGATAGTCGACCATCTGGATTGATGTCCGGTCCGTCAGGCCCGCATTGAACAGGCGCTGGCGCGCAAAGTCGTGCTGTTCCTGCGAAATGGTGATGCCCGTGACGTGGGCGCCGATTTCGCGCGCGACATAGTCGGCGAACCCACCCCAGCCGCAGCCGATTTCCAGAACCGTCTGGCCGGGCTGGATGCCCATCATGCGGGCCAGGGACGCGTATTTGCGCGTCTGGGCCGCTTCCAGCGTCTCGTCGGCGCGTTCGAAGCGTGCGGACGAATAGGTCATCGTCTCGTCCAGCCAGGCCCTGTAGAAGGCATTGCCCAGGTCATAGTGGGCGTGGATGTTCTTCTTTGATCCACGTCGGCTGTTGCGCTTCACCTTGTGGCTGAGCCAGTTGACCGCCAGCATGATGGCATTGCCGTCGAACAGGCGACGGATGTGGTCATAGTTGTTGGCCAGGGTTTCCAGCAGCACGGCCAGATGGGGGCTGTCCCATTCGCCGGCCATATACCCCTCGGCGTAGCCGATATCGCCATTGGCCAGGACGCGCCGTGCGAAGCGATAATCCAGCACATTCATCACCGCGTCCGGCCCGGGGGTCGCGCCGATCAAGGTGTGAACCTCGCCGTTCGGCAGGCTGAGGGTCAGACGGCCATAGGTCCAGTTGTCGCTCAGCAGACGCAGCAGCAGGGCGAATACCGGCGGGGTGCGGGCGGCCTGATGATCCTCGGCTGCGGTCATGGCACTCATGGGCGAAATCCTGTGGCCGCGGCGGCCGTATGGTCATTCATTGGGATCGGACTTGTTGTCGATGGCTTTGAGCGCCGCCAGGGCGCGTGCCCGCCCTTCGGCATGGTCGACGATCGGACGAGGATAGTCCTGCCCCAGGCGCAGGCCCGCCCCCGCGAGGATTTCGCGCGGTGCCGTCCAGGGCGCGTGGATGTATTTGTCCGGCAGCCGGGCAATCTCGGGCACCCATCTACGGACATAGCGGCCTTCGGCATCGAACTTTTCGCCCTGTGCAATCGGATTGAAGATACGGAAATACGGAGCGGCATCGGCTCCGGATCCCGCGACCCACTGCCAATTCTGCACATTTGACGCCAGATCGGCATCGACCAGCGTGTCCCAGAACCAGGCCTCGCCCTCGCGCCAGTCGATCAGCAGGTGCTTGATCAGGAAAGATGCCACCACCATCCGCACCCGATTGTGCATGTATCCGGTCCGCCAAAGCTGGCGCATGCCTGCGTCGACGATGGGATAGCCGGTCTGACCTGTCTGCCAGGCCTTCAGCGACTTGGGATCGTCCCGCCAGGGCATGGTGTCGTATTCCGGCCGGAATGCCCGCTCGGTGATGAAGGGGAAATGGTGCAGCAGGTGAGCCGAAAACTCGCGCCAGCCGATCTCGGAGACGAATTTCTCGGCCTCTGCGCCCGGCACGCGGCCATCTGATGCGGCCCCGCGCGCCGCCGCCACGGCTCGCCAGGGACTGATCTCGCCCCAGTGCAGGGCGGCGGACAGGCGACTGGTTGCCGCCCGCGAAGGGATGTCGCGACCCGCCCCATAGCCCCCGAGGCCGGACTTCAGAAAGTGGGACAGCGCCGCAAGCGCCCCCGCCTCGCCGGGCTCGCCTTCGAACTCGGCGGACCAATCGGGCCGCTTGGGGTGCAGGCCCCAGTCGTCAATGCTGTCGCTGGACAGGTGATCGGGCGTGCTGATCGCCCTGGGACCCAGGGTATGCGTTGGCACTTCGGCCTGGGCCATCAGCGCCTTATGGAAGGGCGTGAATACGCGATAGGGCTGGCTCGAGCCATTCAGGACGCTGCCTGGACGGGCCAGCAAGGTGCCGTTGGTGCCACGGCATTCGACGCCGTCGTCCTTCAGCGAATGGGCGATCTCGGCGTCCTGCGCCCAGGCGTCGGGTTCGAAGCGGCGGTTCATGAAAACGGTGGTCGCACCGGTCTCGTCGATCAGACGGCGCAGTTCCGATTCGCTGTCGCCCCGGCGCAGGATCAGGCGCGACCCGCGCTGCTGCAGGGCTGCATCCAGGGCGCGCAGCGATTTGTCCAACCACCACTTTGACGCCGCCCCCAGCGGGCGTCCGTCGCCAGCCTCGTCGAGGATGTACACCGGCACGATGGCACGGCCTGTGTCTGCAGCATTGTTCAGCGCCGGGTTGTCGGCCAGACGCAAGTCCCGGCGGAACCACAGAATGACGGGGGTCTCGTCCGACGGCTTTGTGGTCACGCGCGGCCTCTCCATGTTAGCTTGCAACCCGCGTCGCGCGACGCCACCTGAACGCCCCATAGTCTGGGCATAGACCCGGCACCATAAGCATAAACGTCACACGAAGGTTTCGCCGTGAGCCAGCCCAACGCCATCATCGACATCAACGACGGCCTGGCCCGTCCCGTCTCAATCGGTGGCGGACAGCGGATCGTCTTCATCGCCGGGCCGTGCCAGCTGGAAAGCCGCCAACACGCGCTTGAAATGGCCCATGCGCTGAGGGAAATCGGCGAAAGGCTGAACGTCGGCATCATCTATAAGACCAGCTTCGACAAGGCGAACCGCACCAGCGCCAACGCAGCCCGCGGTTTCGGGCTGGAAGGCTCCTTGCCGATCTTTGCCGAGATTCGCGAGGTCACCGGCATGCCCGTGCTGACCGATGTCCACACCGAAGAGCATTGCCGCATCGCCGCCCAGGCCGTGGATGTTCTACAGATCCCGGCCTTCCTCAGCCGTCAGACCGATCTGCTTCTGGCGGCCGCCGCAACCGGCAAGGCGATCAACATCAAGAAGGGTCAGTTCCTTGCCCCCTGGGACATGAAGAATGTCGTGGCCAAGGTGACGGGGGCCGGAAACCTCAATGTGATGGCCTGCGAGCGGGGGGCCAGCTTCGGTTACAACACATTGGTCAGCGACATGCGGGCGCTGCCGGTGCTGCGGGACATTGGCTGTCCGGTGGTCTTCGACGCGACGCACAGCGTCCAGCAGCCGGGCGGCCAGGGGACCTCCTCGGGCGGCCAGCGCGAGTTCGTGCCGGTGCTGGCGCGTGCAGCCGTCGCCGTCGGGGTCGATGCTGTTTTCATGGAAACCCACCAGGACCCGGACAACGCGCCGTCGGATGGGCCCAATATGGTGCCGTTGTCGCAGTTCGAGGCTCTGGCGGCCGAGCTGATTGCCTATGACGACCTGACCAAGTCGCGGATGGCGAAGGCGGCGTGAACACGGTGTCGGCGGCATCGGATCGACGCAAGGGCCCCAGCCTGAGGCAATGGCTGGGCTACGGCGGATTTGCCTTGATCGGTCTGGTGCTGCTCGTCGTGGCCATCTGGCGAGGCGACATCCTGCGGGCGGCGCTCGACCCCCAGATTCCGTTTCAGACCTATGACCCGCCGCCCGCACCCGATTATGCCACGGCTGATGCCTGGGCTCTGCGTGACGACCGCGCGCCAGCGGCCGGGCCGGCAGCAATATTTTTCGTGCATTCCACCACCTTCGACGGCGGGTCGGAGTGGAACGGGCCCATCGATCATGCGGCGGCGGACGCCTATCTGAAACGTGTCGTCCTGCCCAATCACGCGGGCCCTTTCGCGCGGGCCGGGGCCATCAGCGCACCCCGCTATCGTCAGGGCAGCCTCTATACCCGGCTGAGCCTTCGGGACGATTCGCGCGAGGCCCGCGCCTTTGCCTATCAGGACATTCTGGCGGCATTCGAGGCCTGGCTGCTGCGCTATCCCGACAGTCCGATGATCCTGGCCGGGGTGGAGCAGGGGGGCGAGCTCGTTGAGCGTCTGGTACGCGAGCGGGTAGCGACCGATCCTGCGCTGCGGCGTCGCCTGGCTGCGGTCTATCTGATCGATGTGGTGGTGCCGGCCGATCGGCTGTCGGCTGAGATCCCGGCGTGTGAAACGCGTTCGCAGTTCGGCTGTATCGTCGCCTTCGCTCCGGTGGAAGAGGGTCAGGACCGCACGGCATTCCAACGCCTGCGGCGGGCTCTGGTCTGGGACGACCGCGGGCGTCTGATCGAGTTGGATGGGCGTCCGGCGGTCTGCGTGAATCCGGTCACTGGCACCGCGGACGGTGCGGCGGTGCCGGCTCGGCTGCATCACGGGGCGACCAATGCCACCGGTCTGGAGTGGGGAGCCCGCCCGGCTCTGACAGCACGCGAAATCGCGACCCAATGCCGAGGCGGCCTCCTGCGGCATACGGCACCCAGTCGCGAGTCCTTCCGGGCGACCGGCAGCTGGGCCGATCGAAGAAAGGTAAATCAGTACAATCTTTTCTTCAGCGATATTGAGCTTGATGCTCAGGCTCGGCTGGCGGCCTGGGTCGCTGCGCCCGCGCGCTAATCCAGGCCCGGCCGGTCGTTTCGCCAGTCGAACAGCGCTTCAAGGACGCGCACGGACTGTCCGCGCGGACTGACAAGGTCGGGGTCGCGCCCCAGTATCAGCCGCGCATCGTCGGCCGCTGCCAGCATCAGGCCGCGGTGGCGCACCGGGTCGGCGAAGCGATAGGCAGGAAAGCCGCTCTGCTTCAAACCGAGGGGATCGCCTCCGCCGCGCAGGCGGAAATCCTCTTCGGCGATCTCGAACCCGTCCTCGGTACGGCGCAGGGTTTCCAGACGCTCGCGCGCCACCTCACCCAGGCCTGTTTCACCGCCCCCGTACAGCAGGATGCAGGCGCTGGACTTGGCCCCGCGGCCGACCCGTCCGCGCAGCTGATGCAGCTGGGCCAGGCCGAAGCGGTCGGCATGTTCAATCACCATGATGGTCGCATTGGGCACATCGACGCCGACCTCGACCACGGTGGTTGCGACCAGCAGGGGCAGCCGCCCATCGGCGAACTCGGCCATGACGGCCTCACGTTGGGCCCCTGGCATCTGGCCGTGGGCTAGGCCTACCTCCAGCTTCAGGATGCGGCGGAGGTCTGCGGCGCGTTCCTCTGCGGCAGCCAGGTCGCTGACCTCGCTCTCGGCCACCAAAGGGCAGATCCAGTAGGCCTGAGCACCGCCGTCGATCGCCGCGCGCAACCGCTGGGCCACCTCTCCGATCCGGGTGAGAGGCAGGACGGCGGTCGCCACCGGCGTGCGGCCCGGCGGCTTTTCCATCAGTCGCGAGACCTCCAGTTCACCGTACTGGGTCAGTTCCAGCGTCCTGGGGATAGGCGTCGCTGACATGGTCAGCAGATGGACGCCGCCACTGCGGGGATCGCCTTTGGCCTGAAGCCGCTGGCGCTCGCCCACGCCGAAGCGGTGCTGTTCGTCGATGACGGCCAGCGCCAGCCGGTCGAACCGCACTGCGTCCTGAAACAGGGCGTGGGTGCCGATCGCCACCTGGACCGCGCCGCTCGCCAGACCATTCAGTCGCTCGCGCCGCTCGGCGGCGGTGTCGCGCCCGGTCAGGAGAACGCTGGTTATGCCCGCCGAGGCCAAGAGGGGCGACAGGCGCTGGTAATGCTGACGCGCCAGGATTTCCGTCGGAGCCATCAGTGCGGCTTGAAATCCGCTGGATGCCGCATCGGCCATGGCCAGGGCCGCCACAGCTGTCTTTCCAGAGCCCACATCGCCCTGGAGCAGGCGGCCCATTTGCTGGCCCGAAGCCAGATCGGCGCGAATCTCCGACAATGCTTGAGCCTGGGCACCGGTCAGCGAGAAGGGCAGGGCAGCCAGCACGGCTTGAGAAGCTTCGCCGGCCGTAATCACCGGGGCCGGCGTGATCTGGCGTGCGCGACGTCGACGCGCGAGTGCCAGCTGATGGGCGAGCAGTTCATCATAGGCCAGCCGCTGGCGCGGCGGGGCATCGGGTGACAGGTCGCTTTCCGACGCCGGATCGTGCAGGGCTGTCAGCGCTGCGCGCCAGGCCGGCCAGCGCCGCGCGGCCAGCCAGGCGGCGTCCTGCCACTCGGTCAGATCCGGCGTCGTGGCCAGGCCCGCCTGAACCAGTTTGCGCATCACGCGCGAACTCAGCCCCTGTGTCGCCGGATAGACGGGCTCCGTCGCCGCGATGCGATCGGCCTGATCCAGGGGAAAGATGTCCGGATGGGCGATCTGGACCTCATTGTTGAACCGCTCGACCTTGCCTGCGACCAACCGGCGCTCGCCCCGGGGGAGCTGCCGGTCAACGTGCTGCGGCGAGCCGCCGAACCAGACCAGATGCACGAAACCGGTATCGTCCGAGGCCCTGACCTTCAGCGGCACGCCCGGCTTTCCCGGCACGAACATGCGATCAATCACGACCTCGAATATGCCGACTTCGCCCTCGACCGCGTCCACCGCCGTCATGCGGCGGCGCGTGATCAGCCCAACGGGGGACAGAAAGACGACGTCGCGCACCAGCGACCCTGCGACCTTCTGAACCAGAGGCGCGATCCGGGGCCCGACACCCTTCAGTCCGGTGACGTCGGCAAACAGGGGGAAAAGGCTTTCGGGGCGCATGCGCGGCGACGGTATCCAGGCAGGTGTCGCCAGCGAACGGGCGAGAGCCTGACCTAACCCGGTCGCGGGTGGAAGGCCAAGCCTTCAGACCCGTCTGGCGGTGAGGCCGCCTCGCGGCTATATCCCGCGCCTCATGACCGATCATCCCGACACGACCAAACTCGACCGCCTGCGATTTCGGGCCTGGCGCAGAGGGTTCCGAGAAGCCGATCTGGTGCTGGGGCCGTTCATCGACACGGTGGGGCCGACGCTGGACGAAAGCGAGCTGGATGCCTTTCAGGCGTTGCTCGAGGCCGAAGATCATCAGATTTATGCTTGGATCATCGGAGAGGCCCCGTTGCCGGCCGACTATGACGCCGCCTTGATGGGCAAGATCCAGACCTTCATGCGTGCTCACGTCGCCGCTGCCGTCGCCGAGGGCGCGGGTTGAGTCCGTTGAGGTCCGATATCGAGCTGGGCGGCGCGCCCGAGGGGCTGGATGCTCTGGTCGTTGCCGAACAGCTGGCGTCGTCCGGCGGGCTCGGCTTGTTCGTCGCACGCGACTTCAACCGTATGGGCACCTTCGTCCAGGCGTTCCGGTTTTTCTCAAAAGACATTGAAATACTGGAGTTTCCTGCGTGGGACTGCCTTCCCTATGATCGCCTGAGCCCGTCATCGGCGGTGTCGGCCGAGCGGATGGCGGCCCTGACCCGGCTGGCCCAGCGCCGCCCGGGGGATCCGCCTCTGATGGTGGTGACCACCGTCGCCGCCGCAACCCAGCGCACGCCGCCGCGCGAGGTCACCCAGAGCGCGGGGTTCGAGACCGTGGTGGGCCGCGATCTGGATACGGCAGCGCTGGAGCGTTACTTCAGCGTCAATGGCTACATGCGGGCCTCGACCGTTTCGGAGCGCGGCGAGTATGCCGTGCGCGGTGGGGTCATCGACGTCTATCCGCCGGGCTTTCCCGAGCCGGTCCGCCTGGACATGTTCGGCTCCGAGCTTGAGTCCATCCGAACATTCGATCCTGCCACCCAGCGCTCGACCGGCCAGAAGACGACGGTGGCCCTGGCCCCCGTGTCCGAAGCCCTGCTGGATGCCGAGACCATTTCACGCTTCCGCACGGGCTATCTGGCTCTGTTCGGGGCGGCCGGTGACGATCCCCTTTATGCCGCCGTCAGTGAGGGCGCGCGCCGCCAGGGCATGGAGCACTGGCTGCCGCTGCTTTACGAGCGGCTTGAGACTTTGTTCGATTATCTGCCGGACAATGCGTCCATCTACCTCGATCATCAGGCCGAGGCTGCGCGGGCGGATCGTTGGACCCTGACGGCCGATGCCTATGACGCGCGGGCCGAGGCGTCCCGCACGCGCGGCGGCGCGGCGCACAGGGCCCTGCCGCCGTCACGGCTGTATCTGGACGAAGCGGAATGGAACGGTGCCTTGGCCGGCCGACAGGTCCGCCGCCTCAGCCCATTCGCAGCGGGAGCAGAGGATGCCGGTGGACGACTGGGCCGGGCCTTCACCACCGAACGCGCCCAGGACAGCGTCAATCTGTTCGAGGCCGTCGCCGCCCATGCCGCGGCCTTGAAGGAGGACGGGCAGCGCGTTCTTTTCGCCTCCTGGACCGAAGGCTCGTCGGATCGACTGGCCGTCATGCTGGCCGATCATGGGCTGGAGCCGGTCATTGCGGTTCGGGACTGGTCGGATGTTCAGGCGGCGCCGCCGGGCATGATCCTTCGGGGCGTCCTGCCTGTCGAGCACGGCTTCACCACCGACACGCTTGCGGTGATTTCCGAGACCGACATCCTGGGCGATCGCCTCGCTCGTCCGCGGCGTAAGCGCCGGGCGTCGAACTTCCTGGCAGAAGCCTCAGCCCTGACCACCGGCGATCTGGTCGTGCACCTGGATCACGGCATCGGGCGGTATGAGGGCCTGAAAACCCTGGAGATCCAGGACGCACCGCACGACTGTCTTGAGCTGTTGTATGCCGGCGACAGCAAACTCTACCTGCCGGTTGAAAATATTGACCTTTTGACGCGCTATGGGACCGAGTCCGAAGGCGTGCAACTGGACCGCCTTGGTGGGGCGGGATGGCAGGGGCGCAAGGCCAAGGCGCGCGCCCGGCTTCGTGACATGGCCGAGGGTCTTATTGCCCTGGCCGCCAAGCGCTCGCTTCGGACCAGCGATGCGGTGGTGCCGCCCGCCGGTCTGTTCGACGAATTCTGCGCCCGCTTCCCCTACGAGGAGACCGACGATCAGCTGAACGCCATCGGTGACGTGCTGGAAGACCTGGGCAAGGGCATGCCCATGGATCGACTGATCTGCGGCGATGTCGGCTTCGGAAAGACCGAGGTCGCCATCCGCGCGGCCTTCGTTGTCGCCATGAGCGGACAACAGGTGGCCATCGTCTGCCCGACCACCCTGTTGGCGCGCCAGCACTTCCGTACCTTCTCGGAGCGGTTCGCGGGTTGGCCGATCAAGGTGCGACACCTGTCGCGGATGGTCACGGCCAAGGAAGCGTCTGAGACGCGTGCCGGGCTCAAGGACGGCACATTCGAGATCGTGGTCGGGACCCACGCCGTTCTCAGCGAACAGGTTGGGTTCAAGGACTTGGGCCTTGTTATCGTTGACGAAGAGCAGCACTTCGGCGTCAAGCACAAGGAGAAGCTGAAGTCCCTGCGGGCCGACGTTCACCTGCTGACCCTCACGGCCACGCCGATTCCCCGGACCTTGCAGATGGCCTTGTCGGGCATTCGCGAGATGTCGATCATCGCAACGCCACCGGTCGATCGCCTGGCCGTTCGGACCTATGTGACCCCGTGGGATCCGGTCCTGGTACGGGAGGCCTTGCTGCGCGAGAAGTACCGCGGGGGCCAGGCCTACTATGTCGTGCCGCGCCTGTCGGACCTGCCGGACATCGAGCAGTTCCTTCGCGAGCAGGTGCCAGAGGTCAAGTTCGTCGTCGGGCATGGCCAGATGAGCCCGACCCAGCTGGAAGACGTGATGAGCGCCTTCTACGACGGCTCCTATGACGTGCTGCTGTCAACGACGATCGTTGAGAGCGGCCTCGACATCCCCACGGCCAATACCCTGATCGTGCACAAGGCCGACATGTTCGGCCTGGCGCAGCTGCACCAGATTCGCGGACGGATCGGGCGGTCCAAGGCGCGAGCCTTCGCCTACCTGACGACGCCGCCCGACAAGCCGATGACGCTTTCGGCGGAACGGCGGCTGCAGGTCCTGCAGTCGCTGGACAATCTGGGGGCAGGGTTCCAGCTGGCCAGCCACGACCTGGACCAACGCGGTGGCGGCAATCTGCTGGGCGACGAACAGTCGGGCCATATCCGCGAAGTCGGCGTCGAACTGTATCAGCAGATGCTGGAAGATGCGGTGGCTTCGCTGCGCGAAGCGGGGGCCGAGGGCTTGGTCGACCGTGGGTGGTCGCCCGCCATCAATGTCGGCGCGGCCGTATTGATTCCAGAGGATTACGTCCCCGATCTGAACGTCCGTCTTAGCCTGTATCGCCGTCTGTCCGATGCCGAGAACACCGAGACGCGCGAAGCTCTGGCTGCCGAATTGATCGACCGGTTTGGCCCGCTTCCGGACGAGGCCAAGCAGTTGCTGCGCATCGTGGGCATCAAGGCGAACTGCAAGATCGCCTGCATCGAGCGCATCGACATCGGGCCCAAGGGGGCGGTCCTGACCCTGCGGGATAACCGCTTCCCCAATCCGGCCGGCCTGGTCGGTCTGATCCAGAAGAACCACATCAGCTGGAAGATCCGGCCCGACCAGAAGATCGTGGTCAAGGGCGACTGGCCCACGTCAGACGACCGTCTGAAAGTGGCGGAGCGCATCACCGGCGATCTGGCTCGGGTGGCGGTGGCCTAAAGCCACATGGGCCGCGGGCGATCGCTGCGGTGTTGACGCGTCAGGCGGCGGTCTGGACCAAGGCGGTCGAGGCACGCTCCAGCAGGGCGGCGGGGCTTTCGCCGGGACCCATCTCGGCTGTGCCGATGTCGAAACCGACCACGAACGGCGAGCGGCCGGGGCCGGCGTCGAAGGCGGTGCAGCCGATGACCGCCGCGATCCGCTCGGCGGCCGTCCTGGCGGCGGCGGCATCTGTCGCGGGAAGGGCCAGGGCAAACACGTCGGACGACAGGCGTGCGGCCGTATCTTCCGTGCGGATCAGGCGCGAGACCATGGCACCGATCTGAGGCAAGGCACGACCCAGCCACCCCTCGGCCTTCATCTGGGCCATGTCGCCTGAATCGGCCACCCGCAAGACGCAGACCGACAGGGGGCGGCGCCGATCGATGGCGGCCTCTGAAATCCTGGCGAGATGGGCTGCAAACAGGGAAGGGGTGAACAGGCCGGTGGCCGCGTCGGTCAGTCCCGAGCTGCGGGCCCCCTCCAGCGTGCGGCGGATGACCTGGTGCCGCCGATAGGTGCGCGCCAGGGCCACGATCCGGCGCGCGGTCTCGTCTTCCGGCGTATCGGCGGCGGCGACGTCGGCAAAGCCTCGCCCATAAAGCTGACCCAGATCGATCTCGGCCCGGCCACTCAGATAGAGAACCAATGGAATGTGGAACAGCCGTGTGTTCCGCTTCATGCCTGAGGCAATCGACTGGGCCGGGGCATGGTCTTCGCCGCCCCACAGCACGGCGGCATCGAATGAACGCTCATGCAGATAGTCGAAGGCGGTATAGGGCGTCGGAGCCGCGACGACTTCGCAACCGTCGGCAATCAGGGCGTTGTGAAGCGCCAGGAACCGTTGATCCGGCCGCCCGGCGGCCAGGACCCGGAGCGGAGTCTGTTCTGCATCCGGCTGAACCAAGGAGGTGCCGCGCGCTGCAAAGGTCGCCTCCCTCAGCGTCATCTCCTCTTCGGCGATGGCCGCGCGGATCAGGTGTTCCAACCGCAAAGCCGCCTGGGCCGGATGGGGTGGGGACGACATGGACAGATCGACAGCGGCGTCGTGATGCAGATCACCCGTGTCGTCGATGGCCAGAACGGGCAGGCGGCGGGGCCGAGCGGCAATCTGCAGTGCTGCGGCCAACCCCGGCGGACAACGGCCATCAAGGACAGCCGCTTCCAGCGGGAGGTCAGCCAAAGCCGCCAGGGCGGCGTGCTCTGAGCGTGCCGTGATCGTCGTCCACCCCAGGGCGTCCAGACCCTGGCAAAGGGGGCCCAGCCGGTCGTCGTCGGGCGCGACGACCAGGACGCGTGGATGGATGGCCAAGGCCGATAGCTCCCCTTGCAAAAGCGGCGGGACCATAGCGACCCAGACCCCGCCCTAGCAACGGCGGCAGCGGTCCCAACTGGCGAATTCCGATGGCAAAGGTGAAGCATCTTCCGTCTGCGTCGGAATCCGCTAGGTTCCCGGCTGAGGACGACTGCTGGGGTTAGGCGTTTGAGCAAGGCGACGACGGGCAGCCCAGGAGGCCTGGGTCTGAACTATTGGGTCCGGCTGAGCGGCCGGGCCTTTGCCCGCAGCTGGGGTCGCGACGTCATGCTGTACACGGGCGGGGTGTCCTTCTTCGCCCTGCTGGCCGTGTTTCCGGCAATCGCCATCTTGATCGGCTTCTACAAGGCCGTGCTGTCCATCACCCAGGTCAGCGAACAGGCGGCTGCGCTGGCGGATGTCATGCCCTATGCCGCACGCGCCATCTTCCTGGCCGAGATCGAGCGCCTTGCGAATGCCTCGGCTCGAACGGTGTCGGCCCAGAGTGCCTTCGCGCTGGTTGTCGGTGCCTATGCCGCCCATCGCGGGTTCAAGGCCCTGCTGGCGGGGCTGAACCTGATCCACGACGAGACCGAGCCGCACGGCTTCTTCAAGTTCAATCTGCTGGCCTTTTTCGTGGCCCTGTTCGCCTTCGGCCTGTTTACCGTCGTGTCCGGCGCGGTCGTGACGGCCCGGCTGCTGGATCATGCTGGCGAGACGGCAGGGCAGGGGGGCGGCGGCCTGCCGTTCGACGGCCTGCTGCCGGCGCTGGGCCTGGCCCTGGGGCTGACCGCGCTCTATCGCTATGCCATGTCGCACAGGACGCGGGTCGCCTGGGCCCCCGCCATCGCGGGCGGGCTGGTGGCGACGCTGCTGTCGATGATCTCATCGTGGCTGTGCGCCATCTATGTCGAGCAGATCGCGCCGCTGGGGGCGACCTATGGTTCGGTCGGCGCGGTGGTCGTGCTTCTGATCTGGCTGTCGTGGAACGTGAACGCCATCTTCTACGGCGGGGCATTCGCGACGGAGATGGAGATCGCCGCGCGGGCACGCGGGGCACCGATACTCGATGGCCAGGACGGTACCGCCGTTGAAAAGGTCGTCAGCCTGTCGTCTCGCCGGGCATCGCGACCATAAGGCTCAACACGCCTTCGGCCTCGGTGATCGAGATCATCCTGCCGCCGCGTTCGGCCATCAGGAAGGGCACGTCGATTCTGGCCATCGGATCGGTCGCCAGCAGCACAAGGCGGCTGCCGGGCGCAGCCTGGTCCATGGCCCGTGCCAGCCGCAGGCTGGGGACCGGGCAGCGGTGCCCGCGCGCATCCACAGTGATCAGCTCCCCCTCAGGCATCTGCCAGGCGGTCCTGCAACAGGGACACGGCGACGCGAACGCTTTCGATCCGGATCGCGTCGCGCCCGATATCGCCGAAGCGTTTCATCTCGTGGACCTGACCCGCCGGGCCGCTGGCGGCGAAATGGACCAATCCCACCGGCTTCTCCGCCGAGCCGCCGCCAGGGCCGGCGATGCCGGTGATGGCCACGGTCACCTGTGCATCGGAGTGGCGCTGAGCCCCCGCTGCCATGGCGCGTGCGACAGGTTCCGACACCGCCCCATGCTGATTGATGATGTCTTCAGCCACGCCCAGAGCCTGGGCCTTGGCGGCGTTGGAATAGGTGACGAAGCCGCGATCCACCACGGCCGAACTGCCGCGCACGGCGGTCAGGGCGGCGGCCACCAGACCGCCTGTGCAGCTTTCAGCCGTAGCGATCGTCAGACCCCGCGCCTGGGCGGCCGCAATCACGGCGCGGGCTGCGTCGAGGATGTCGTCGGGGAACATCGTAGGCTATCCGTTATGGCGAGTCGGTCTAACCTGACCCTCCTGCGCGGGCCTGTCGACCGCAACACGTTACGGACGCCGTGCCATGACCGAAGTCACCCTCGATGTCGCCTCGCCAGGCCGGAGCGGAGACCGTCTGACGCCGCTCCTGTTTGCCCTGGCCATCTTCACCTCGGCGGCGCTGGTGTTCGTGGTCCAGCCCATGGTGACCAAGCTGGTCTTGCCCATGCTGGGCGGATCGCCGTCGGTCTGGAACACCGCCATGGTTTTCTTCCAGGCGGCCCTTCTGGGCGGCTATGCCTATGCGCATCTGCTCCAGCGCATTGGCTCGATCAGGACCCAGGTGATGGTGCATCTGGGGCTGCTGCTGCTGGCGGCCTTGTTCCTCCCGCTGAAGATCAGCGGGCTTCTGGGCGATCCGGACCCTTCGGCCCCTATCGCATGGCTGCTGGCGACCTTGGCCCTGTCGGTCGGTGCGCCCTTTGCCGTACTGTCGGCCACAGCGCCCCTGTTGCAGGCCTGGTTCGCGCGTGTGCGGGCCAATGAGGCGGATGGAAAGAACCCCTATGTCCTCTATGCGGCCTCCAATCTGGGCAGCTTCCTGGCTCTGCTGGCCTATCCGGTGCTGATCGAGCCCCTGACCTCCCTCGGCGAGCAGCGGATGGGATGGAGTGGAGGCTATGCCCTCTTCATGATGATGATCGCGGTGCTGGCCCTCGTCGTCTGGCGTCGGCGCACCGATACCTCCAGCGAACCGGCGGCCCTGGTGGTCAGCCCACCCATCGCCTGGCGCGAGAAGGGGATCCTGGTTCTGCTGGCCGCTGCGCCGTCCAGTCTGATGCTGGGGGTGACAGCCCACCTTTCGACGGATGTGGCCTCGGCGCCTTTCCTCTGGGTGCTGCCGTTGGCGCTGTACCTTTTGACCTTTGTCATCGCCTTCCAGACCAGGCCCTGGATCCCGCTCTGGCTGACCCTGATCATTCAGGGGGCAGTGGGGGCGGTCACCGTGAGCCTGACGGCCTTCCGAACAGGAGAGTGGGCGACCATTTTCGCGCTGCATCTGGTGGCGTTCTTCTTTACGGCCTTGATGTGTCATCAGCGGCTGGCCGAGCGACGGCCGGCCCCCGACCGGCTGACCGAATTCTATCTGCTGATGTCATTGGGCGGTGTCGTAGGCGGGGCCTTCAACGCCCTGATCGCGCCCGTGCTGTTCAACATGGTGTGGGAATATCCGCTGGTGCTGATCCTGGTGGGTCTGGCGCGGCCATGGAACACGCGGCGGATCGAGTTGCGCGACGCTCTGCTCGTGCTGGGGGCGGTGTTTATCTGCCTTGCGCCGCCGGTGTTCTTCGAGGTGCTGCGCGCCAACGAGGGCCTGCGGGCAGCGATCGGCACGGCCGAGGCGTCGACCATCACGACCCTCATCCTTCTGCCGGGCGTCATCTGTGCCTTCCTGGTGCGCGACCGGGCTCTGTTGTTCACGGCCATCCTCGCCATGATCGCCCTGTCAGCCCACCATGTTGCGCGCGGCTATGATTGGGACCTGTCGGAGCGCAGCTTCTTCGGCGTGATGCGCGTCGCCGGTGCCGACGATCCGCGCCTGGGGGGCCAGGTCAATATTCTGATGCACGGCACCACGCTGCATGGGGCGCAGGCGCGCGACGATGCGTTCGCCTGCCTGCCGACGCTCTATTACGCGCCCGCCACGCCGATCGGTCAGGCGGCGCAAAGGATCAACCTGCGCGACGGCGGATCGGTCGTCGGGGTCGTCGGCCAGGGATCGGGGGCCATGGCCGCCTATAAGCGTTTTGACGACCAGCTGACCTTCTTCGAGATCGACCCGATGGTCGACCGGCTGTCGCGTGATCCGGCCTGGTTTACCTATATCAGCGGCTGCGCCGATGGTCCGGTGCGGACGGTGCTGGGCGATGCCCGGTTGACCTTGGCGCGCGAGGCCCCCGGATCCTACGACCTGCTGGTGATCGACGCATTCTCATCGGACGCGGTGCCGACCCATCTGCTGACCATCGAGGCCATCGAAGGCTATCTGAAGCTGCTGAAACCCGATGGTGTCGTCGTGCTGCACCTCTCCAACCGGAACCTGGACATTACCCTGCCTGCGGCTGCGGCGGCTCAGGCCCTGGGCAAGCCCCACCTGCATCAGATCTATTTCGAGGACGACACCCTGCCCGACATGGCCGAGGCCTCGACCGAAGCCCTGATCATCGCCAACAGCGAGGCAGGCATGGCCGAGTTCCGCGCGGATCGCCGTTGGCGACAGCTGAAGGAAACGGACGTCCGGCCCTGGACCGACGACTACGTCAATCTGTTCGGGTCCCTGTGGCGGAACATCGCCGGGCGAGGCTAGGCGGGCCGTTCAGCAGATCGGCAGTTCGATGGTGGCCAGCGCCTGGGCGGCCAGGCCTTCGCCACGGCCCGTAAAGCCCATGGCTTCGGTGGTGGTGGCCTTCACGCTGACGGCATCCAGCGGCAGTTTCAGGATTTCGGCCAGCCGTTCGCGCATGGCCTGGCGGTGCGGCTTCACCTTGGGCCGCTCGCAGATCAGGGTGACATCGACGTTGACGATCCGACCCCCGCGCGCGGCCACACGCTCGGCGGCATGGATCAGGAACAGGTCCGATGCCGCCCCTTTCCATTTCGGATCGGTGGGCGGGAAATGGTCGCCGATATCGCCGTCGCCCATGGCGCCCAGGATGGCGTCCGTCAGGGCGTGAAGGCCCGCATCGGCGTCGGAGTGGCCGATCAGGGTCTGGTCGTGCGGGATCTCGACTCCGCACAGCCAGACAGACTGGCCGGGGCCCCAGCGATGGGCGTCGAACCCCTGGCCCACCCGGACCTGACGGGCGATCAAGGCCTCGGCCATGGCAAAATCCTCCGGATAGGTCAGCTTCATCAAGCGGGGATCGCCGGGCACCAGCCGAACATGGCCCCCGTGGCGGCGGATCACCTCTGCCTCGTCCGTCGGCAGGTCGGGTCCGGCCCAGGCGGCGTATGCGGCCCGCAGGCGATCAAGCCCAAACGCCTGAGGCGTTTGGGCGCGCCACAGATCGGCACGATCAACGTTGGCCGCAATGGTGTCGCCTTCGCTGCGCTTCAGGGTGTCGGCAACGGGCAGGGCCAGGATGGCGCCATCCTGATCGAGCGCAGCCAGCAGGGCGTGAACATGGGTGGGCGTCAGCAGGGGCCGGGCCGCATCATGAACCAGAACGGGTGTATCGCCCGGCGCCGACAGCGCAGAAAGACCAGCCTGGACCGAGGCCGCACGGTCAGCGCCCCCGGCTACAGCCTGCCAGCCGCTCAGGCCCGAAAGAGCTGTGCGGGCCATGTCGTCCTGGTCGGGGGGAACGACGACCACAACCTGTGACGCCCCGGCCTCCAGCATGGTCTGAACCGACCAGCGAACGACCGGGCGCCCGCCCAGAAGGCGCCATTGCTTTGATCCACCCGCGCGGGTGCCGGACCCTGCGGCGACGATGACGGCGACGAAATTCATGGGGCGCTTTTAGGCATCGTCGGGGCCGATGACGAGGCCTTGCGTGGACCACGACGGGCAAAACCCCTATCAGGAACCGATGACCGCAAGCCTACAGATCGGCGACGTGACCGTACCTGGCCGGGTGCTGACCGCGCCCATGACCGGGATCACCGACCTGCCGTTTCGTCGTCTCGCTGCGCGTCTGGGGGCCGCCTATGTGGCGACCGAGATGGTGGCCTCGGCAGAACTGGCGCGAGGGCGGCCCGACGTGGTGCGGCGCGCGGCGGTGGGTGAGGGACTGCCCCTGACGGTGATCCAGCTGGTGGGCAGTGACCCGGAGGCCATGGCCAAGGGGGCCGCCATGGCTGAGGCAGCGGGTGCTGACATCGTCGACCTGAATTTCGGCTGTCCGGCCAAGGAAGTCACAGGCTCGGCCTGTGGGTCGGCTCTGATGCGCGATCCCGAACTGGCCTGCCGTCTGATGGAGGCCGCGGTGGCGGCGACCTCGCGCCCGGTAACGGTCAAGATGCGGCTGGGCTGGGACGACGCGAACCGGAACGCTGCCGCCCTGGCGCGTCGGGCCCAGGATATCGGTGTCCGGGCCGTGACGGTGCATGGCCGAACGCGCCAGCAGTTCTATACCGGCCGCGCCGACTGGCTTGCCGTGGGCGAGGTCAAGGCGGCGGTCTCGATCCCCGTCGTGGTCAATGGCGACATTCTGACTGCTGACGACGCGCGCGAGGCCATAAGGCAATCGGGGGCCGATGCAGTCATGCTGGGGCGCGGCATCTATGGCCGGCCCTGGCTGGCGGCGCACATGGAGCGCGCTTTGGCGGACGGCACCACCCTGGAGGAGCCGGGTCCAGAGGCGAGGACGGCCATCGTCATTGAGCATCTGCGGGCCTCGGTCGCCTTTTATGGCCTGCCTCTGGGGCTGAAGATGTTCCGCAAACATCTGGGCTGGTATGTCGAACAGGCCCCTTGGCCCGCAGACCCGGTGGAGCGACGGGCGGCTAAGGCGCGGCTGTGTCGGCTTGAAACCCCCCACGCGGTCGAGGAGGCGATCACGCATCTGTGGTCAGAGGAGCTGGGGTATTCCAGTCACTCACCTGTTGAAACCCGGCCACAGGTAGGAGATGCTGTCGCGGCATGAACGACACACCGTCAGCGATGAGCGATGAGGCGACACGGACGTCCGCTGACATCGACGCGTCGCGGTGGGGTCTGTTTTCCGGCGATCGCGCACGCAGCCTGTTTGGCGTGGCTTACGGCCTGGCTTTCCTGATCACGGCGGCGGCGATCTGGCTGGTTGCCATAGCCCCAGGGGCCGCCGGTGCGCAGGGTGCGCAGGCTGCGGCCAGCCAGGCCGTGCTGGGCGTTCTCTTGGCCAATCTGGTGCTGATCGGTGCTCTGGCCGCCGTGGTCGGGCGGCAGGTTCTGGCTCTGGTCAGGCGAGGCAAGGATGCCGGTTCGCGCCTGCATCTTCGGTTTGTGGCCCTGTTCTCGCTGGTGGCGGTGGTCCCGGCCATCCTGATTGCCCTGGTGTTCGGTGTGCTGGTCAACCGGGGCGTGGACCAGTGGTTCAGCGACAATGTGCAGGCATCGGTCGAGAACGGGGCCAATATCGGCCGCGCCTATATCCGAGATGTCTCCGACACGATGGATGCTGATCTGGTGACCATCGCCGACCAGTTGACGGGGGCTCGGGCACTGTTCGGGTCGCGCATCCAGTTTACAGAGGCGCTGGCTGATCTGGGGGCAATCTTTGGCTACCCGGCGGTCTATGTCCTCGATGCCGAGGGGGCGGTCCTGGCCCGGGCCGAGACGGCCGAAGCGCCCCCCTATGTCGCTCCGCCCATCGAAGTTCTTGAGGCGGCGGCCGAGGGCGGATCGCCGCCGCAACAGGAGACGCAGAATCCCGATGCCGTTCGGTCCCTGGTTGCCCTTCCGGCCTATGGCAACGCCTATCTCTATCTGGTTAGGCCCCTGGCACCTGGGCTGATCGGTAATCTTCAGACCAGTATCGAAGCGATCGAAGCCTACCGCGAGGCCGAAGAGAGCCGCGCCCGTATTCAGGTGGCCTTTGCCCTCAGCTATCTGGAGACGGCGCTTCTGGTGCTGGTCGGCGCGGTGTGGCTGGGTATGTCGGCGGCCAGTGCCATCTCTGCCCCTATCGCTCGTCTGGTGCGGGCCGCCGATCAGGTCGCAGGCGGGGATTTGTCGGCGCGGGTCGATGCCCGCGACGATGCAGACGAGATTTCGGTGCTGTTCCAGGCCTTCAACCGGATGACCGGCGACCTGCAGACTCAGCAGGCCGCGCTGAAAGCCGCCAGCGACGAGGCCCAGGGCCGCAGCCGGTTCATCGAGACCGTCCTGTCGGGCGTCAGCGCCGGGGTAATCGGCCTGGATCGTCGCGGCCGGGTCTCGGCCATCAACGACAGCGCGGTTCAGTTGCTGGGCCTGCCTGCTGACGATCTGACCGGCGTCGAACTGGCCACGCTCTCTCCTGAGCTGAGCGTGCTGCTGCAAAGAGCCGAAGCCCACGTCGAGGAGGACATCGACGTGACCCGCGACGGCGAGACGCGGCGCCTTCGCGTGCGGATCGAGGGCGGCGTCGGCGGCGAGATGGTCCTGACCTTTGATGACATCACCCGACTGGTCACGGCCCAGCGCAATGCCGCCTGGCGGGACGTGGCGCGGCGCATCGCCCATGAGATCAAAAATCCGCTGACGCCGATCCAGCTGTCGGCCGAGCGACTGCGGCGCAAATATCGTTCACGCATCACCGATGACGTCGAGGTGTTCGACCGCTGCACCGAGACCATCATCCGCCAGGTCGGAGACATCGGCCGGATGGTGGACGAGTTCTCTTCCTTTGCGCGTATGCCGACACCGCGTTTCACCGCCGAGAACCCGGCAGAGCTGCTGCGCCAGGCCGTGTTTGCCCAACGCGTGGCCTCGCCCGACGTGATCGTGGAGCTGGAAGAGCCGCTGCCCAATGCGGCGTTGCAGGCCGATGGCCGAATGGTCGGTCAGGCTCTGACCAACATCCTCAAGAATGCGGGCGAGGCCGTCGTGGCGCGCCGTGCGATGACGGGTGACACCACTGGCCCGGGCGTGATCGCGCGGCTGACCGTCGAGGAGGGCGCCGACCATCAGAAATGGGCCACCTTCGTCATCGAGGACGACGGCATCGGCCTGCCGGCAAAGGACAGAGACCGGCTGACAGAACCCTATGTCACGACGCGCGAGAAGGGGACCGGCCTGGGGCTGGCGATCGTCAAGCGCATCTGCGAGGACCACGGCGGCGAGCTGAAGCTGGCCGACGCCGAACATCTAAAGGGCGCACGCGTGTGCCTGATCTTCCCCCTGAAACGGGTCGGCACCGCCGGCGTCAGCGCATCGGATGCGCGGGCGCGGACGGTCCCGGCGGCAGAGTAGCGAGGCGATATGCGACCCACGGGCGCCGATATCCTGGTCGTTGATGACGAGGCAGACATTCGCGAACTGGTCTCCGGCCTGCTGGAGGACGAGGGGCACGCCGTCCGCATGGCGTCGAACTCGGACGAGGCCCTGGCCTCCATCCGGGCGCGGCGTCCGTCCCTGGCTCTGCTGGACATCTGGATGCAGGGCGGCGGGCTGGACGGGCTGGAACTGCTGGACGTCATCAAGGGGCTGGATCCCGACCTGCCGGTGGTGATGATCTCGGGCCACGGCAACATCGAGACAGCGGTCAGCGCCCTGCAGCGCGGCGCCTATGACTTCATCGAAAAGCCGTTCAAGTCCGATCGCCTGGTCGTGGTCGTGCAGCGCGCGCTGGAAGCGGCCTCCCTGCGACGCGAGAACAAGCGTCTCCGGGCCCAGACCATGCAGGCCAGCGGCCTGATCGGGCGCTCGGCGGCGGCCCAGACGTTGCGCAGCACCATCGCCAAGGTCGCCTCGGCCAACAGCCGGGTCCTGATCTCGGGTCCGCCGGGTTCTGGCAAGGAGCTGGTGGCGCGCCAGATCCACGAGGCCAGCGCCCGGCGCGGCGGCGAACTGGTGGCCATCTCAGCGGCTGGTATGACGCCTGAACGACTGGACGTGGAGCTGTTTGGCGAGGAAGGCACCGACGGCCGCCCACGCAAGATCGGCGTGTTCGAGCGCGCCCACAACGGCACCCTCTATCTCGATGACGTGGCAGACATGCCGCGCGAGAGCCAGAGCCGTATCCTGCGCGTGCTGGTCGAGCAGCGGTTCCGGCGGGTGGGCGGCCAGCAGGACGTCCAGGTCGATGTCCGCGTGATGTCGTCCACCTCGCGTGATCTGAAGGTCGAAATCGCCGAGGGCCGCTTCCGGGAGGATCTGTTCCACCGTCTGAATGTCGTGCCGATCCGAGTGCCGCCCCTGGCGGAGCGCCGCGAGGATATCGCCGAACTGGTCGAGCATTTCGTAGAGACGCTGTGCGCGTCACAGGGCCTGCCGCGCCGCCGCATCGCCGATGACGCCATCGCCGTGCTGCAGGTCCATCCCTGGCCGGGAAATGTTCGTCAGTTGCGTAACAATGTCGAACGCCTGCTGATCCTGGCCACGGGCGATGCCAGTGAACCCATCACCGCCGATATGCTGCCGCAGGAGGCCGTCAGCGGGTCTGGTGGCGGGGGACTGGGGGCCGAGCGGATCATCGCCCTGCCGCTGCGCGAAGCCCGCGAGGTGTTCGAGCGCGAATATCTGACCGCTCAGATCATGCGCTTTGGTGGAAACATCTCGCGTACCGCCGCCTTCATCGGCATGGAACGCTCGGCCCTGCATCGCAAGCTGAAGTCGCTGGGGGTGTCGCCGTCACGGGGCGGGGACGAAGAGGACGAAGGAGCCATCGCCTGATGTCGCGCGTCGCCTATGTCAACGGAACCTACAGGCCGCATGGCCAAGCCACGGTCCATGTCGAGGACCGGGGGTTCCAGTTCGCCGACGGGGTCTATGAGGTCTGGTCGATCTTCGACGGACGGATGGCCGATTTCGACGGGCATATGACGCGTCTGGCCCGCAGCCTGACCGAACTGCGGATTTCCATCCCCATGACGCGCCAGGCCCTGACTCAGGTGCTGAAGGAAACCATCCGCCGCAATCGCGTCCGCAACGGCATCGTCTATTTGCAGGTGACCCGTGGCACGGCGCGGCGCGACCATCCCTTTCCCGCCGAGGGCACCCCGCCCAGCGTTATTGTCACGGCCCGCTCGATCGATCCGAACAAGAGCGAGGCCGTCGCCGCCAAGGGCGTGGCCGTCATCACCCAGCCGGACATCCGCTGGGGCCGTTGCGACATCAAGACGGTCGGCCTTCTGCCCAATGTGCTGGCCAAACAGGCGGCCCGCGAGCGCGGGGCCTATGAATGCTGGATGGTCGATGAAATGGGTCTGGTGACCGAAGGCTCTTCGACCAATGCCTGGATCGTGGATGAGAACGGCAAACTGCGTACCCGCGACACCCAGGCCAATATCCTGAAGGGGATCACACGCACCGCCCTGATGGCGTTGATCGCCGACCAAGATGTCGAGTTGGACGAACGGCCCTTCAGCGTGGATGAGGCCAAGCGGGCGCGCGAGGCCTTTTTCACTGCCGCCGGGGCCTTCGTCATGCCTGCCGTCTCGATCGACGGGGTCAGGATCGGCGACGGCAAGCCGGGCCCCATCACGACCAAGCTGCGGACGCTTTATCTGGATCAGGCCCGCGACGAAGCGGTGTGAGGGTCTGATCCTGTAACCGGTTACGCATTTTGCCGAATGACCGGTTGCAGTGCGGCAAACCCGGCGGCTAAGGTAGAGGGGTCGACGTCGATCGACCCCGTGCCCACCCCCACCCGCACGGCGAAACAAGCAAGAACAGGACAAACCTGCCATGTCGCAAGACAAACGCCAGAACCTTCAGGACACATTCCTCAACAGCGTTCGCAAGGCCAAGACGCCGCTGACCATCTTCCTGGTCAATGGGGTCAAGCTGCAGGGCATCGTGACCTGGTTCGACAACTTCTGTGTCCTGTTGCGCCGCGATGGTCAGTCCCAGCTGGTCTATAAGCACGCCATCTCGACCATTATGCCCGCCGCGCCGGTCCAGCTGTACGAGCCGGACGCCGACGAGGATTGATCGCCGCCTTGGCCTGATGGCGGCGGCTCACTATCTCTGAGCGAACGAAGGATCGTCCGATCCTCGTTCGATAGAAAGTCACAGTCACACTTGGCCAGCCAACTGATCGATCATGCCGCCCCCGTCGTGCGGGCGGTCGTCATTCATCCCGAAGGACGCGGTGCCAATCCGCGACCGGCCGCTGAGCGGCTGGAAGAGGCGACGGGCCTGGCCCGGGCGCTGGATCTCGACGTACGCGGCGAGGAGATCGTGCGCCTGCGCTCCATCACGCCGGCGACCCTGTTCGGAAGCGGCAAGGTCGAGGAGATTGCCGCCCTGATCCGCGCGGCAGAGGCCGATGTCGCGGTGGTCGACGACGACCTGTCGCCGATCCAGCAGCGAAATCTGGAAAAGGCATGGGAGGCCAAGGTCATCGACCGCACGGGCCTGATCCTGGAAATTTTCGGACGCCGTGCCCGCACCAAGGAAGGCCGGCTTCAGGTCGAACTGGCGCGGCTGGACTATGAGAAATCCCGCCTGGTCCGCACCTGGACCCACCTGGAACGCCAGCGGGGCGGCACCGGCTCGACCGGTGGTCCCGGCGAGACACAGATCGAACTGGACCGGCGTCAGATCGCCGACCGCATCGTCAAGCTGAAGACTGAGCTGGATGAGGTGCGCCGCACGCGCGGCCTGCACAGGAAACAGCGCCAAAAGGCCCCGTTCCCGGCGGTCGCCCTGGTCGGCTATACCAATGCCGGAAAGTCCACGCTGTTCAACCGGTTGACGGGGTCCGAGGTCTTGGCCAAGGACCTGCTGTTCGCCACCCTGGACACCACCCAGCGGACCATCCGTCTCCCTCAGGGTAGGCCCGCCATCGTCGCCGACACCGTGGGCTTCATCTCGGACCTGCCGCACGAACTGGTCGAAAGCTTCCGCGCCACTCTGGAAGAGGTGGGCGAGGCGGATCTGATCCTGCACGTCCGCGACATCGCCTCGGCCGACAGCGCGGCCCAGGCCAAGGACGTCGAGGCCGTCCTGGACCAGATCGAAACGCCCGAGGGCCGCACCCGGCGGGTGCTGGAGGTCTGGAACAAGACCGACCTGCTTCCCGATGATGTCCGTGAGGGCGTCCTGGGTCAGGCCGAGCGTCTGGCCAAGGAAGGCAAGGCCGTCGCCGTCTCGGCCTGGACGGGGCAGGGGATCGACGATCTGCGCCGCGCCATCGCCGATCTGATCGACGACGACCCCGAAATGACCCTGACGCTTCAGCCCTCACAGGGGGAGGCCCTTGCCTGGCTGTATGAGCATGGCCGCGTCACAGGCCGCGAAGCCGACGACGAAGGCCGGACGCAGGTCGTGGTCCGGCTGGATCCCCAGGCGTTGGGACGGTTCGAGCGGCAGTTTGGGGTGGCGACAGCGGAGTGATTGCGGGGCTGGGCGTGGCCTGAGTGGGTGTGTCGCCAAGTTTCGAACATCACCGCCGCCGGTGTTCGAACTTCGCCCTCCTTACGATCATCACGCTTTCGCGTTTCCCTTCCACCGCTTCGCGGTCCCCCTCCCCATTCGCAAGAGCGAACGGGGAGGAGACGCAGCCTCCAGTCGTCAGGTGCCGGCCGCCAGTGGAGCCTGTCGATAGAGGTCCGTCATGGCACCCTGATCACCCTCGGGCCAGCCCGTCAGTTGGTACATGAGCCATCCCAGTTCGTGTACCGGCCCATGGTGCACGCCCCAGCGGTTGATGAACCTGTAGCCGTCGGGGCCTGCGCTCTCGATGATCGAAATGCCGCCGTCGATGCCCGCGATGCAGGAATCAGGGATCAGGTCCAGGACCTGCGACCGGCCAACATGATCGATAATCGGCTGGATTTCGGATGGCGACAGTTCCCGGGTTTGCCGATTGGGGCCCAGGACCAACCGGATCTGGCCGAGGACCCGCGTCGCCGTAAAACGTGGTTGGGGGCCATGCAGATCGTCGATCCGCATCACGATGGGCGGGCTGAACGAAGGGATGAAGGTGAACCGAAGAGTCGTGGTGCCGTCGGTCGGGGGTTGGTGATACAGCGACGGCTCATCGATCTCTCGAAGAGGCACGGAAAGCCAGTCTTCTACGCCCGGATTGAGGGGTCGCGGCTCCCAATCGGCAATCCATGAGCAGGGGTAGGCCTGCTTTTGCAGGTCGGGGTCGAAGAAAAAGTTCTTCTCGGACGCGGCCTGGCCAGCCAACAGGGCGAGAACGATGAGGAGCAGGCCAAGAAGAAAACCGAGTGCGGAATTCCGGCCGGTCATGCTCAACTCCTCTCCGCCACCTTCGCTGCGTCCCACAGGGAGTCCATTTCGGCCAGGTCGCTCTGTTCCGGCGTTCGGCCGTCCCTGGCCAGTTCGGCCTCGATGAAGCCGAAGCGGCGGACGAATTTGGCGTTGGCACCGCGCAGGGCGTCTTCGGGTTCGACCCCCAGTTTGCGCGCCAGGTTGGCGACCACGAACAGCAGGTCGCCCATCTCCTCGCGGGCCTTGTCCAGGTCGCCGGCGGCGATCTCGGCGCGCAGTTCGGCGACCTCTTCGTGCAGCTTGTCAAAGACCTCGTCCGTACTGGGCCAGTCGAAGCCGACGCGGGCGGCGCGTTTGGTCAGTTTGGCGGCGCGGTGCAGGGCGGGCAGGCCGACGGGGACGTCGTCGAGCACGCCGGTCTGGGCCTTGGAGGCCCGCTCGGCTGCCTTGATGTCCTCCCAGCGCAGCTTCTGGGCGGGGCCGCTGATCTGGGCATCCTCGTCGCCGAAGACGTGGGGATGGCGGCGGATCAGCTTGTCGCACATGGCCTGGGCCACGTCGTCATAGGCGAACAGCCCCTGTTCCTCGGCCATGCGGGCGTGGAAGACGACCTGGAACAGCAGGTCGCCCAGTTCGGACTTCAGCTCGTTCATGTCGCCGCGCTCAATGGCGTCGGCGACCTCATAGGCCTCCTCGATCGTATAGGGGGCGATGGTCGCAAAGGTCTGTTCCACGTCCCAGGGGCAGCCGACCTGGGGATCGCGCAGCCGCACCATGATGTCGCGCAGGCGTTCGGTCGGGCTCATGCCGGGGTGCTCGCGTCACGGGCGGCCAGTTCGGCCCGGATCTTCGCATGGCGGTCCGGCGTCAGCGGATAGAGTCGCAGCACCACTGCCGAGACCAGCAGCAGGCCGACCGGCGCGGCGATGAACAGCCATTGCAGGCCCAGGATCACGCCGGGGTCGTTGACGGCCCCAACCTCTGCCTGGAAGCCGATCCATTCCAGCACGGCAAAGGCCCCGACCGAGATCGCATAGCCCATCTTTGACGTGGCATTCAGAATGGAGAACAGCAGCCCCGTCTGGTCCGCCCCGACGTCCAGCCGCACGGCATCGGACGCATCGGCCATCATGGCCCGCAGCAACAGGTCAGCCGCTCCGAACGACAGGCCGGTGACGAAGATGGCCCCGATGGCCGCCGGATAGTTGCCGGCCGGAACCAGCAGGGTCGCCACGGCGAAGGTGACGGCGAAATAGACGCTGGCCACCGCCAGTGCCCGGTGCTTGCCGATGCGGGTGGCCAGGACGGCCCAGATGGGGGCTCCGACCAGTCCGGCGACGAAATAGACCAGCAGCAGGATGGAGGTCTGCTCCCGCTCGAACCCGCGCGCCTGCTCAAAGAAGTAGAAGAACAGTACCCCGATCAGGCCACGCGCCGCGCCTAGCAAGAGGTCCGATAGCAAGAGACGTCGCAGCACCGGCTTCATGATCAGGGCCAGGGTCGCGCCCAGGCCGCCGTGGGCAGGCGGGGCGACGTTGCGCGGCTCGGGCGTGAACAGGAAGGTGATCAGAAGGGCGACGGGCAGCAGGCCGACGATAAAGCCGCCCTGGATCTGCACCGCCTGGACATAGGTCCGGCCCATGGCCTGGACGACCACAGGGATCAGCAGCACCGCCAGCACGCCGATGATGTTGGCGACCTGCCACCAGCCATAGATGCGCGAGCGCTGGTCATAGTCGGTGGACAGGACCGAGGCCCAGCTCATCTGGCTGAGCAGGCTGATGGAATAGCCCAGGTACATGATGACCAGCCAGACCGCGAGATGGGTCGCGCCGGCGCCTTGCGACACGAAGAACAGCATGGCCACCGACAGCATCAGGATCGGTGCCCCGATTCCCATCCACACGCGGTAGCGGCCCCATTGGGTCGAGGTCCGGTCGATCACCACACCCAGCAGGGGATCGACCACGATGTCGGCCAGCCGCACCAGCAGGAAGATCAGGCTGACCGCCGCCAGGGGCACACCCACGTGGCTGGCATAGAATTCGGGCAGGGTGACATAGACCGGCAGGCCCAGCGCCGCATAGGGCAGGCAACTGGCGGCGAAGGCAGCGAGGGTGGCATTGGATCGCCGGGCGGGCGTGGGGGCGGCGGTATCGGTCATGGGCGAGAGGCCTGAACGGCTCCGAGTCGGCCGCGCCTCACCATGCCAGTTTTTGCCCCTGACGCGAGCGGGCACTTGCCGCCGGGGACGCGGTGAGGCTCAGTGCAGGCGATGACTTTTCGCCCGTTACTGCTTTTGTCCGGACTGATCCTGCTGACCCTTGGGGCAGGGGGCTCGGCATGGGCGCAAGGGCCCCAGCGCGGCGGCTGCGATGCGGACCGGATCGAATGGGCCGCGCCCGCCTTGGCGAACCAGATCTCCTATGCCTCCCTGTCGTGGTCGCCGTTCGGGGCGGCCGAGTGGGGCTGGGAAACCTATCTGCCTCTGATCCAGCATGAGATCGGCACCGACTGCCCGCCGGGATCGCCGGCCTTCGCCAAGGCCCTGGCGCGGTTCCAGGTGGCCCATGCCTTGCCTGAGACCGGTTGGTTCGATGCGGCGACCTTCACCGTGTTCAAGGGCGTGTGGCAGGAGCGCCGGCCGTTCGTCATGGCCCGTATCCGCGACGAATGCCCCGAACCGCCCCCGATCAATATGCTGGGCTATCTGGTGGCCGAAGAGGAGCATGCCGACCGCCTGACCCGCTTGTTACGGCGTGACGTCCTGGCCTCCTATCGCCTGATGGTGGCCGCCGCCCGCGAGGAGGTGCCGGAGGTCGCGGCCGATCCGGAGCTGCTGCAGATATTCTCCGGTTTCCGCGACCCGGAGGCGGACGCGGCCCGCTGTGCGGCGGAGCGGAACTGCGACGGCCTGCGCCGCGCGGTCTGTTCCCCTCATCGCACCGGCACGGCGGTTGATCTTTATGTTGGTCAGGTGGAGGGTCTGGGGGTCGACAACACCAGCCCCTACAGCCGCCTGCACATGACGCGCAGCCCGACCTATCGCTGGCTGGTGAAGAACGCCCACCGGTTCGGCTTCGTGCCCTATGTCTATGAGCCCTGGCACTGGGAGTGGGTCGGCCCGGTTGCACCGCCGCCGCCGAGCCGGTGATCCGCGCCCTGACACCCGGCGAGCGCGGGCTGGCCCGGGAGGTGTTCGGCGACCGACTGGCGCTGGACCGGGTGCGGATTTTCAGCGCGCCCTGGCCGGTGTTCCTCGCCTTCGTGCCGGGCCGGTGGTTCGGCCGGGACTGGATTGTCTGGCCCCGCGCCCAGATGCACGGTGACTTTGCCGCCGCCCCCCTGAACGCCCAGGCTGTGCTGATCCATGAGCTGGTTCATGTCTGGCAGGCTCAGACCGGAACACAACTGCTGTGGGCCAAGCTGAAGGCCGGCTTCAGCGCGGCGGCCTATGTCTATCCGGTCGACGATGCCTGCGGCTGGAACGGGTTGAACATCGAGCAACAGGCCATGGTGGTGCAGCATTGCTTCATGGCAGGGCGCGGTGCGCGCGTACCGGCGGATCGCGCCTTCTACGACCGGGTCTCTCCGTTCCCTACTGGACGTGCCCCTCTCCCCTCGGGGGAGAAGTCGGCACGCAGCGCGTGACGGTTCAGGGGTTGCCAGAGGTGGCACCTCCCTTCGGACAGCGGACCTGACGACACAGACCCCTCATCGGAGCCCTGCGGGCCCACCTTCGCTTGCAACGGGAGAAGGACGAAAGTTGCCAGATTTTCGACGCTCAGCCCTTGCGCCCGCAAGCTTGCGACATAAATCGCTACTGACGCTGTTGCAGAACGGCGACCTATTATTCAGGAGCGTAGTCATGTCCAAGGTTCTGGTTCTCTATCATTCCACCTACGGCCATCTGGAGGCGATGGCCCAGGCGGTGGCCGAGGGTGCCCGCTCGGTGGAAGGGACGGTCGTGGACATCAAGCGCGTGCCCGAACTGGTGCCCGAGGAACTGGCAAGGTCCAGTGGCTACAAGCTGGATCAGGCGGCACCGATCGCCACGGTCGACGAACTGGCCGATTATGACGCCATCATCATCGGCGCGGGCACGCGGTTCGGCACGGTCGCCTCGCAGATGCGCAACTTTCTCGATCAGACCGGCGGCCTGTGGTTCCAGGGCAAGCTCGTCGGCAAGGTCGGCTCGGCCTTCACCGCCACGGCGACCCAGCATGGCGGACAGGAGACGACGCTGATCGGCCTGATCCAGACGCTGCTGCATCACGGCATGCTGGTGGCGGGCCTGCCCTATGCCTGGCAGGGCCAGCTGCGGATGGATGAGATCACCGGCGGCTCGCCCTATGGCGCAACCACCATCACCGGCGGTGACGGCTCGCGCATGCCCAGCGACAACGAGCTGGAAGGTGCCCGCTTCCAGGGTCGCCATGTGGCCGAGACGGCCAAGAAGCTGTTCGGCTGATGCGCCGCCCGGCTGTCTTCTTTGGTCACGGCTCGCCTATGAATGCCTTGGGCGGGCCGTTCGCCGAGGCCTGGCAGCAGCTGGGCGTAGACATCGGAAAGCCAGCGGGGGTGGTCATGGTGTCCGCCCATTGGGAAACCCAGGGCCTGGGCGTCACCGCCCAGGCGCGGCCGGAAACCCTTCATGATTTCGGTGGGTTTCCGGCCGAACTGCATGCGATGCAGTATCCGGCACCGGGATCTCCGGCCCTTGCGGCGCGGGTGGCAGCCCTGACGGGCGCGGTCCCGGTCGAGGCGTGGGGCCTGGATCACGGGACCTGGTCAGTGCTGGCCCACGTCTGGCCCCAGGCGGACGTGCCGGTGGTTCAGCTGTCGCTGGACCGGCGTCTGGACGCGCGAGGGCATTATGCGTTGGCCAAGGCTCTGCGACCCCTGCGAGACGAGAATGTCGTCATCGCCGGTTCGGGCGACTTCGTGCACAATCTGCGGACCTGGAAACGGGCGGGCGGCGAGGCCTATCCCTGGGCCAGCGGCTTCAACGAGGCGGTCAAGGCGGCGCTGGTTCGCGGCGATCACGACGCCCTGATCGATTGGGTCGGCCTGGCCGAGGACGCGCAGATGAGCGTGCCGACCGACGAACACTATCTGCCGCTGCTCTACGTCGCCGCCCAGGCGATGCCGGGCGACGACGTGAGCTTCTTCAACGACGTCATCGACGGTGGCTCGATCTCGATGACGGGTGTGCGGATCGGCTGATCAGCGCCGGTTCAGCCGGGCGTCGATCGACCAGGGACCAGGGCCCGCAAAGGCCAGATAAAGGAACACGAAGCAGTAAAGGGCGATCAGCTCGCCCCCGTTCAGGATAGGAAAGAAGCCCTGCGGCCCGTGGGCGAACCAGTACCCCACGGCACAGAAGCCCGCAGCCAGGAAGGCGACCGGCCGGGTGAACAGGCCCAGCACCAGCAGGGCGCCGAAGATCAGTTCCAGCGGACCTGACAGGCCTGGCAGGCTGAAGCCTGGCCCGGGAACGCCCTCGACGGCCGGAAAGCCCAGGACCTTGGCCGTGCCGTGCTGAAGGAACAGCAGGCCCGACATGATGCGAAGCACGGACAGCATTTTGGATGCATGTCCGTCGAGATTTGAAAGCAGGGCCATCGGTGCGGCCTCCCCGTCGCGACTCCCTTGATGGAGCCTGCCGCCAGCTTGGAACGGCTACGGTTGGCGTCAAGTCCTGACGATCAGGCCGCCTTGGCTTCGCTCTCAGCCATCTTCTGGATGGTGACATAGTCGGTCTTGCCGGTGCCCAGGACCGGGACCTCGGCTACGCGCATGATCTTTTTCGGCACGGCCAGTTCGGGAGCCCCGTGTTCGCGCGCCCATTCGGCCATGCGGGCGACGTCGGCATCCTTGCAGTCGGTGACCAGGACCAGTTTTTCGCCCTTGCGGCTGTCGGCGATGGAGACGACGGCGTGGCGCGCGTCGGGCCAGACGGCGGCGGCCAGGCCCTCCACGGCCGTCAGGCTGACCATCTCGCCGCCGATCTTGGCGAACCGTTTCACCCGGCCCAGGATGGTGATGTAGTCCTCGTCATCGATGGAGACGATGTCGCCGGTATCGTGCCAGCCGCCTTCCAGGGGCTCGATGACGTCCGGATCAGTCGGCGACAGATAGCCTTCCATCACATTGGGACCGCGCAGGAACAGACGCCCACCCTCGGTGATGCCGGGGACGGGTTCGATGCGGTATTCCATGCCCGGCATGATCTGGCCGACGGTGCCGGGGCGGTTGCGGTCGGGGTGGTTGACGGCGACCACCGGCGCGGCCTCGGTCGCGCCATAGCCTTCCAGCAGCTTCACCCCGCCGAATTTGGTGTTGAACAGATGCCGCGTCTCGTCGCGCACCCGTTCGGCCCCGGCCACCACGAACTTCAGCGTCCCGAAATCGTCCGGCCCCGCGACGCGGGCGTACTGGTTCAGGAAGGTGTCGGTGGCGAACAGAATGGCCGTGTTCAGCTTGGCGAGCAGGTCGGTGATCTGCTTGGCATGCAGCGGCGAGGGGTACTGAAACGCCTTCATCCCATTGACGATGGGGAACAGGGCCCCGCCGGTCAGGCCGAAACAGTGGAAGGTCGGCAGGGGATTGAAGACGACCCAGTCGGGGTCCAGCTTGATGTGGGTGGCGACCTGGCGGCAGTTGCTGACCAGGTTCGACTGGCTGAGGACCACGCCCTTGGGCGCGCCGAAGCTGCCCGAGGTGAACAGTACCACGCCGGGCGAGTGCGGATCGGTCGCCGCACGGAACCGGCGGGGCATCAGGCCCGCCATCAGGCCGAACAGCTTGTCCTGAAGGCCGATCGTCTTGCGGACATCGTCCAGCCAGACGATCTCGGCCACGGTCGACAGATCGACGATCAGATCGTCCAGCTTGGCCTGATCGATAAAGCGCTTAGCCGTCAGCACGCGTGTCAGGCCCGAGGCTTTGATCGCGGCCTTCAGATTGGCCTCGCCCGAGGTGAAGTTCAGCATCACCGGCACCCGCCCGAAGGCGTGCAGACCATAGAAGGTGACCACCACCCCCATGCTGGACGGCAACAGGATGCCGACCCGTTCGCCGGGCTGGGTCATGGCCGCGATCTTGCGCCCCAGCACGAAGGCCGCGCGGATCAGTCCGGTATAGGTGAGGGGCTTGCGATCCTGGTCCTCCAGGATTTCCTTGTCGCCGTAACGGTCTCGCGCCGCGATCAGGGCGTCGAAGACCGATTCCTCGCTCGCCTTAGGGTCAAGGGCAACGCGCAAAGACATCCTCCGTGCGGGGCCGTCGGGCGACCCCTGTCATTCACTGACCCGGAACCTAGAGGCGCACGGCGGCAATGAAAAGATGCGTTACGTTGCGTGAGGGATGGGGAGGCGCTTCGCCGCCTTGCCTTCCGGGTCCGGAAAGACGACATACCGACCTGCCATGGTCACCCTGATTGACACCCTGACGAAGCGCCCCTCCGAACTGCGTCACCCGGAGAAGCAGAATCGGCCGGAAACGGCCATTCTGCGCAAGCCTGACTGGCTGCGGGTCAGGGCTCCGGGATCGGGGCAGTACAATGCCACCAAGGAGATCGTGCGGTCCAAGGGGCTGGTGACGGTCTGCGAAGAGGCGGCCTGTCCCAACATCGGCGAGTGCTGGAGCCAGAAGCACGCCACCCTGATGATCATGGGCGACACCTGCACGCGGGCCTGCGCCTTCTGCAACGTCAAGACGGGCCTGCCCCAGCCGCTGGACCCTGAGGAACCGGCCAAGGTCGGTCTGGCGGTGGCGCAGCTGGGCCTGAACCACGTCGTCATCACCAGCGTGGACCGGGACGATGTCTCGGACGGCGGTGCCGCCCACTTCGCCGAGGTGGTCCGCCAGATCCGCCTGCAGGCGCCCAAGACCACGATCGAGATCCTGACCCCCGACTTCCTGCGAAAAGACGGCGCGGCCGAGGTCATGATCGACGCGGCCCCCGATGTCTTCAACCACAACCTGGAGACCGTGCCGCGGCTGTATCTGAAGATACGTCCCGGCGCCCGCTACTTCCATTCGCTGCGCCTGCTGCAGATGGTCAAGGAGCGCGACCCCAACCAGTTCACCAAGTCCGGCATCATGGTCGGCCTGGGCGAGACCAAGGAAGAGGTCATGCAGGTGATGGACGACATGCGTTCGGCGGGCGTCGATTTCATCACCATCGGCCAGTATCTGCAGCCGACCCGCAAGCACGCCGCCATCGACCGTTTCGTCACGCCGGAAGAGTTCAAGGCCTATGAGGCGATCGCCCGGGCTAAGGGCTTCCTGATGGTATCGTCCAGCCCCCTGACCCGCAGCTCGCACCACGCCGGCGACGACTTCGCCCGGCTGAAGGCGGCCCGCGAAGGGCAGAACCGGCGTTGAGGTTGATGACGTTTTTGGGCGTCTCTCGATCCGAAAGCCTGCCGCAAGATCGCTCGAGCTCGTCTGAGCTTTCGCTCCCCCTGTCCGTCAGGCTCTGCCTGCCACCTTTCCCCGCAAGGGGGAAAGGATACTGAAATGCCCCTGCACCGCGTCACCCGCATTCTGCCCTATACGCCGACCCAGCTGGCCGATCTGGTCGCTGACGTGCGCGCCTATCCCGAGTTCGTGCCCTGGGTCACGGCCATGCGCGTCTGGAACGAG
This sequence comes from Brevundimonas vitisensis, assembly GCF_016656965.1. NCBI lineage: Bacteria > Pseudomonadati > Pseudomonadota > Alphaproteobacteria > Caulobacterales > Caulobacteraceae > Brevundimonas > Brevundimonas vitis. The sequence goes on along the minus strand of NZ_CP067977.1, from coordinate 562,314 downwards.
CGCGAGGAGGAGCCGGGCGTCACGGTGCTGGACGCCGAGGCCGGGGTCGGGTTCTCGTTCCTGAAGGAGCGGTTTTCGACTTGGGTCCGGCATGACCGCCATACGCCCAAGGTCGAGGTTGGACTGATCCGCGGCCCGTTCAAAAAGCTGAACAATCGCTGGGAGTTCTTCGCCGATCCTGCGGGGACGCGGCTGGAGTTCATGATCGATTTTGCCTTCCGATCGCCGTTGCTCGACGCCATGCTGACCGCCAATTTCGATCGCGCGGTCGCGTCCCTGATCCGCCGGTTCGAGGCCGAAGCGCAGGCCCGCTATGGCACGCCATGAGCTTTGATTTCTACGCCGTCGTGGTGGGGGCGGGCGCCGTGGGCCTGGCCTGCGGCCGGGCGCTGTCGCGGCGCGGCCTGACGGTCCTGGTGCTGGAGAAGGAGCCGCACATCGGCCAGGGCGTGTCGTCGCGCAACTCCGAGGTCATCCATGGCGGTCTCTATTATCCGACTGGCTCGCTGAAGGCGCGGTTCTGCGTCGAAGGGCGACGGGCGCTTTATGCCTTTCTGGACAGCCGCAAGATCGACTATCGCCGCTGCGGCAAGCTGGTTGTGGCGACGGCCGAGGATGAGGTCGACCACATCGAGGCGATCTTCAACCAGGCCACGATCAACGGCGTCGAGGGGCTGGAGCATCTGACCGGGGCCCAGGCGCGCGCGCTGGAGCCCGCCCTGAACGCTCATGCCGCCATTCTGTCGCCTGAGAGCGGCCTGTTCGACAGCCACGGCTATATGCTGGCCCTGCAGGGCGAGATCGAGGATGCGGGCGGCTCGGTCGTGGTGGATACGCCTTTCGAAGGGGCCGAACGCCTGCCGGGCGGTGGCTTTCGCGTGCAGGCGGGCGGAGAGGCGGGAACCACCGTGACGACCCGGCTGCTGGTCACGGCTGCTGGTCTGTCATCCCAGGCGGTGGCGCGGCGGATCGCAGACTATCCGATCGAGGACATTCCGGCGGGTTATCTGGGCAAGGGCGTCTATTTCCGGCTGACGGGGGCGGCACCGTTCCAGCGATTGATCTATCCGCCGCCGGTGCCCGGCTCGACCGGGGCCCACTATCGCCGTGACCTGGGCGGGCAGGGGGTGTTCGGCCCGGACCTGGAATGGGTGGAGGTCGAGGATTACGCCGTCGATCCGACGCGCGTTGTCGCGTTCGAGCGGCATATCCGCCGGTTCTGGCCCGGACTGCCGGAAGGGGCCCTGACGCCCGACTATTCCGGCATCCGGCCCAAGCTGCACGGTCCGGGCGAGCCGCAGCCCGATTTCCAGCTGAAAGGCCGCGACGATCATGGCATCGACGGCCTGGTTGCCCTGTTCGGTATCGAAAGCCCTGGCCTGACCAGTTCCCTGGCGATCGGCGAGGCCGTGGCGGCCATGTTGGGTCATGACTGACGCCCTTCTCATCCGCACGGCATCCGCGGAGGATATCGGGAGGCTCCAACCCCTGGTGCATGGAGCCTATCGAGGTGACAGCGCCCGCCGTGGCTGGACCCATGAGGCCGACCTGCTGGACGGTCAGAGAATCGATGTCGAGGGACTGGCCCAGGTCATCGCCGATCCGGCTCAGCTCATCCTGCTGGCGGAACGGGATGGCGATCTGGTGGGGTGTGTCCAGGTGACGGACAAGGGCGAAGGCCTGGCCTATCTGGGCATGCTGTCGGTCGACCCTGTCCGGCAGGGAGGCGGCCTGGGACGTCGCCTGATTGCCGCCGCCGAAGATGTGGCGCGGGATCGATTCGCGGCCCGCATCATGGAGATGACCGTCATCGTGCAGCGAACCGAACTGATCGCCTGGTATGAGCGCTGCGGCTATCGTCTGACGGGCGAGAACCGGCCCTTTCCGGCGACTGATCCCCGGTTCGGCCTGCCCCTCAGGGACGATCTGGCTTTTGTCGTGCTGACCCGCGATCTGAGGTGAGCGACTACCCTTGAATCCTGGCGACGGTTCGGGCATAAGCCCCGGCTCGCGTGGCGGCTCTGTCCCTCTTTTGTTGGACACTGGGGCCGCCGCTGTTGTTTTCGCGCCTTCGCCGGCGCCGCCTGAATACGAGAAGAGACGGACATGGCCGTTCCGAAGCGCAAAGTATCCCCGTCGCGTCGCAATATGCGCCGCGCCCATGACTCGCTGGGAGCCAATCCCTACACCGAGGACAAGGACACGGGCGAGCTGCGTCGTTCGCACCACATCGACCTGAAGACCGGCACCTATCGCGGTCGCCAGGTCCTGACGCCCAAGGAAGACTAAGGGCCGTCAGACCACGGGTCTGATCACGTTTTGGACGGCGCGTGGGTCAACTGCGCGCCGTTTTCGTGCGTTATGGGCGGTTCAAGACTTCAGGAGAGTCCCATGATCCGCTCAATGTCCCTCGTCTCGCTTGCCGCACTGGCCCTGGTGGGCTGTGGCCCGTCCGAACCGGCCCAGCCGCCGTCCGAGGCGCCGGTCAATCCTCCCGCCACCAGCCCTGGCCCGATGCCGACCCCCGCGCAGGCCAATGTTCTGACGTCCGAAGGCTTCGGCCCGCTGCGGATCGGCATGACGCTGGCAGAGGTGAACGCCGCCCTGGGGCCCGATTCGGATCCAGGCAGCGTCGGTGGGGCCGAGCCGGCGCAGTGTGACCAGTTCCGTCCCGAGCGGGCACCCGAAGGTATGCTGGTAATGATCGAGCAGGGCGTCCTGACTCGCATCTCCCTGATCCGCGATTCGACGGTCAAGACCGATCGCGGCCTGGGGCTGGGTGATACGGCCGCCACGGTGAAGACGGCCTATGGAGCCCAGGCCACGGTCACCCCGCACAAATATTCGGCCGCCCCGTCCGAATACATCACCGTCTGGACCCGCGGTGGAGCCGCCACCTATGTGACCGATGCGGCTGCCAGGGGCATTGTCTATGAGGTCGGGCAGGAAGGCACGGTCCAGGCGATCCACGCTGGCGGGCCCAGCATCCAGTATGTCGAAGGCTGTTCCTGAGATCTGACGATCACGCCGGTTGGCGATTCGATGGGCGCGGGCTAAACCGCGCCCATCGTCCCATCGCCTCCAGCTCAGAGCCACGCCATGACCGACATCGCCGATATCGTTGCCCGCCAGATTCTGGACAGCCGCGGCAACCCGACGGTCGAGGTCGATGTCACCCTGGAGGACGGCAGCTTCGGCCGCGCCGCCGTGCCGTCGGGTGCCTCGACGGGGGCCCATGAAGCTGTCGAACTGCGCGACGGTGACAAGGACATGTGGGGCGGCAAGGGGGTTCAAAAGGCCGTCGACGCCGTCAACGGCGAGATTTTCGATGCCCTGTCCGGCATGGACGCCGAGGACCAGCGCCGGATCGACGAGGCCCTGATCAACCTGGACGGCACCGAGAACAAGGGCCGTCTGGGGGCCAATGCGATCCTGGGTGTGTCCCTGGCCTGCGCCAAGGCCAGCGCCATCAGCTCCAACCTGCCGCTGCATCGTTATCTGGGTGGCGTTTCGGCCCGCATCCTGCCCACGCCGATGATGAACATCATCAACGGCGGGGCCCATGCCGACAATCCGATCGACATTCAGGAGTTCATGATCCTGCCGACCGGAGCCGAAACCTTCTCGGACGCCCTGCGGATGGGGGCCGAGATCTTCCATGCGCTGAAGAAGGCCCTGAAGGACGCCGGTCACAACACCAACGTGGGTGACGAGGGCGGCTTTGCCCCCAATCTGGCTTCGGCCGAGGAAGCCCTCAGCTTCATCACCAAGGCCGGTCAGGCCGCTGGTTATCTGGCGGGCGAAGACTTCCACCTGGGCCTGGACGTGGCGGCCACCGAGTTCTTCAAGGACGGCAAATATGTGCTGGCCGGCGAGGGCAAGACCTTCGACCAGGACGGCATGGTCGGCTATCTGGCCGATCTGTGCGAACGCTTCCCGATCATCTCGATCGAAGACGGCTGTTCGGAAGACGACTTTGACGGCTGGAAGCTGCTGACCGACCGTCTGGGTGATCGCGTCCAGATCGTGGGCGACGACCTGTTCGTGACCAATCCGCTGCGTCTGGCCGCCGGCATCGGCGAGGGGCTGGCGAACTCCATCCTGATCAAGGTCAACCAGATCGGCACCCTGTCCGAGACCTTGGACGCCGTCGATATGGCCCACCGCGCGGGCTATACGGCCGTCATGAGCCACCGCTCTGGCGAGACCGAGGACGCGACCATCGCCGACCTGGCCGTGGCCACCAACTGCGGACAGATCAAGACCGGCTCGCTGGCGCGCTCGGACCGCACGGCCAAATACAATCAGCTGCTGCGGATCGAAGAGATGCTGGGCGACCAGGGCCTCTACTACGGCGACGGTATGCTGCTGAAATAGGGCAGATGAGGCTTCAGGCCAGGCGCTGCCAACCGCGCCTGGTCAAGGCCTCCATCGGGCGGAAATTGGCCTTGTAGTCCATCTTGGGTGAGCCCTGGACCCAATAGCCCAGATAGACGAACGGCTGGTTCAACGCGGCTGCCTGCCGCAGATGATCCAGGATGGCAAAGACACCCAGGCTGCGTCGCTGCAACTCCGGGTCAAAGAAGCTGTAGACCAGCGACAGGCCGTCCGCGAGGGTGTCGGTCAGGACGACGCCCACCAGATCACCGGGGCCGCTGTCGGGCGACGGCAACCGGTATTCGATCAGATGGGTGCGAACGGCCGTGTCCTCGACCATGGCCACATAGTCGAGCCAGCCCATGTCGCTCATGCCGCCGCCGGGATGGCGGCCTTCCAGATAGCGGCGCAGCAGATCGAACTGCTCGACTGTCGCTTCGGCCTCGACGATGTCGCGTGTCAGGTCGGCGTTGCGGCGCAGGATGCGACGATGCGAGCGGCTGGGGACGAACTCCGGCACCGGCAAGCGGACGGACACACAGGCCTCGCAGGAATCGCAAGCCGGTCGATAGGCAATGTTCTGACTTCGGCGGAAACCGGCCTGGGTCAGCTCGTCATTGACCCAGGCTCCGTCGGAAAAGGGCAGATTGGCAAAGACCTTGCGTTCCGTCAGGCCCGGCAGATACGGACACGGCGCCGTCGCCGTCATGTAGAACCGAAGCTGACGATGCGCGAAATGCTGGGTCACAGGCTTACGTTGACCCGTTGTTTCGGCTGAAATTCGGCAAGCAGCACAGCATTCGTCGATTTGGCGTCATCCGGGCCGACGCTGCAAGTCTGTTCGCGCAGCGGGCTTGCGCCATCAGAAGCTGGTGTCAGTCGGCAGCACCGGGGCTTCGCGCAACAGGACGATGGCGATGCGCCGATTGCCGGCCAGAGTGGGATCGTCGGGATAGAGCGGATCGGATCCTGCCTTGCCCGCCACGGAATAGATCCGGTCCGGATCGACCCCGGCCCCCTGCAGCACCAGGCGCGACTGATTGGCACGCTCGGCCGACAGGGCCCAGTCATTCGGTCCGCTGGCACGGTTCGATCCCGGCTGGGCGCTGGTATGGCCGGTGATGGAAATCCGATTGGGCAGGCGGTTCACGACCCGCGCTACGGCCCGCAGCAGCAGTTGCGCCCGGGCATTGGGACGGCCCGAGTTCTGATCGAACATCGAGCGGCCTTCCTGATCGACCAGCTGAATTCGCAGACCCTCGGGCGTCTGATCGATGATCAGGTGTTTGGACAGTTCGGCCAGTTCCGGCATCGACTGCATGGCCTGGCGAAGGGATTCGGCTGCAGAGGTGAAGTCCGCCGCTTCGCGCCGGGCGATCTCATCCCTCAGGGCCTCTTCGCTGGCTGCGGCCAGGTTCTGGCTCTGCCCGGCTTCCTCGGGCGCATCAGCCGGAGCCTCCGGTGCCAGTTCGGTGATGGACATCGAGCCGGAGCTCTTGGACCCGTCCTCGCCCAGGGCCGTGCCGCCAAGAATGCCGCCCGATCCCGAGGTGGTGGCTGAAACGCTGGCAGGCGCGAAATATTCGGCGATACCGCGCTTCTGTTCCGGGTCGGTCGTGTTGATCAGCCACATCAGCAGGAAGAAGGCCATCATGGCCGTCACGAAGTCGGCATAGGCGACCTTCCACGCGCCACCGTGGTGGCCCCCGCCCTGGACCTTTTTGACCTTCTTGATGAGGATCGGACGATCGCTCATGGACATGAAATGGGCCCCGAAATTGCGCCAGAGGACCCTTGCTCAACAAGGTTAAGGGCGAGTTTCCCATCCGCGACATCGAACGCGCTTTCCCTTTTGCCCATGGCGCTTTAGGTCGGTGCCGTGACGCTGGAACCCTTGCCCGACCATGCCGCCGCCGAGACCCTGGCCTATCGCCGGGCGCTGGGCACGTTCGCGACCGGTGTATGTGTGGTGACGGCCGATGGGCCGCAGGGGCCGATCGGGCTGACCGTCAACTCCTTCACCTCCGTGTCGCTGCAGCCGCGGCTGATCCTGTGGTGCCTGGATGAGCGGTCTGAGCGGGCACCGGTGTTCGCGGCGGCGGAGCGGTTCTCGCTGCACATGCTGGCGGCCGGGGACAGGGACCGGGCCAACCGGTTCGCACGCGGCGACTGGGCCCTGCAGGACCGCGATCATGTGCGCCAGCCAGATTCCGCGCCACATCTGACGCAGGTTCTGGCGCGCTTCGACTGTGTCATCCACGAGCGTCTGCCGATGGGCGACCACATCATCATCGTCGGCCGGGTCGAGCGGTTCGAGGCAGGGCCGGGCGACGGCCTGACCTATTTCCGTGGCCGCTACGGCATTGCGGCCGAGGAGGCATCATGAAGATCGGCTTTGCGGGACTGGGCGTGATGGGTGCGCCGATGGCGGGCCATCTGGTGGCGGCGGGCCATGACGTTGTGGGATTCAACCGCTCGCCCGACAAGGCACGCGCCTGGGCCGAGGCCCACAAGGCACGGTTCGCGGCCTCCGTGGCCGAGGCGGCGACCGGTGCAGAGGTCTTCATCCTGTGCGTCGGCAATGACGACGACGTCCGCGCCGTCGTGACCCAGGCGATACCGCATCTGGCACCGGGGGCCGTGATCGTGGATCACACGACCACCTCCGCCACCGTGGCACGCGAGATGTCGGCCCTGGCCGCCGAACACAGCCTCTCCTTCATCGATGCCCCGGTGTCCGGCGGGCAGGCGGGAGCCGAGGCAGGTCAGCTCAGCGTCATGGCAGGCGGCGACGCCCAGGCCCTGGACCGGGCCGAGCCGGTGATCCGCGCCTATGCTAAGGCCGTCAAACATATGGGTCCGTCCGGCGCCGGCCAGCTGACCAAGATGGTCAACCAGATCGCCATCGCTGGTGTGGTCCAGGGCCTGGCCGAGGCGGTGCATTTCGCACAGGCCGCCGGTCTGGATACCGACGCCGTCTATGACGCCGTGTCCAAGGGCGCGGCCCAGTCCTGGCAGATGGACAACCGCTGGAAGACGGCGGCGGAAGGGCGCTTCGACTTCGGCTTCGCCGTGGACTGGATGCGCAAGGACCTGGGCCTCGTGCTGGACGAGGCCACGGCCAATGGGGCGAAGCTGGACCTGACCCGTCTGGTCGACGGCTATTATGCCGAGGTCCAGGCCATGGGCGGCGGTCGCTGGGACACCTCCAGTCTGAAGGCGCGCCTGGGTTAGGCGGCCGGATCGCCGTTCACATTGACCATCCACGGCACGCCGAACCGGTCGATCAGCGAGCCATAGCCGGGCGACCAGAAGGTGGGGCCGAACGGCATGACCACCTTGCCGCCTTCGGACAGGGCGTCGAACCAGCCCTTGGCCTGTGCCGCATCGTCGGTATGCAGGGTGACGTCGAAGCCGTTCTTGGGCTTGTCGATATTGGGGGACCAGTCGGTGTCCATGTCCGCGCCCATGATGGCCTGATCGCCGACTTCCAGCCAGCAGTGCATCAGCCAGTCCTTGTACTGCGGACCTACCGGCATATCGGGCGGACCCTCGCCATACGGAAAGGCAGCGGTGATCTTTCCGCCCAGAACCTGGGCATAGAACTCGAACGCCTCGCGGCACTGGCCGCGGAAACTCAGGCTAGTGACGATCTTCATGGCACGCTCCCTGATGGCCAGAGGGCAGTCTGACCCCAAATCAGCCAGAATGGAAAGCGTGCCTCAGGCCCCCAGCAGCCGCGCCGCCCGGGGGGCGAAATAGGTCAGGACACCGGCGCAGCCCGCGCGCTTGAACCCGGTCAGGGTTTCCAGGATGGCGCGATCCTGATCCAGCCAGCCATGGGCCACGGCCGCCTGGATCATCGCATACTCACCCGACACCTGATAGGCGAAGGTCGGCACTTTGAAGGTCTCGGACACGCGCTGGACGATATCCAGATAGGGCATGCCGGGCTTGACCATCACCATGTCGGCCCCCTCGGCGATGTCCATGGCCACTTCGCGCAGGGCTTCGTCAGAGTTGGCGTGGTCCATCTGATAGGTCTTCTTGTCGCCGACCAGCATGGCCGCCGAGCCGACCGCATCGCGATAGGGGCCATAGAAGGCCGAGGCATATTTGGCCGCATAGGACAGGATCAGGGTGTCGTGGAACCCGTTGGCCTCCAGCGCCTCGCGGATCGCCTGGACCCGGCCGTCCATCATGTCGGACGGGGCAACGACATCAGCTCCGGCGTGGGCCTGGATGAAAGCCTGTTCGGCCAGACGCTCCAGCGAGGCATCGTTCAGGACCCGGCCATCCTCGACAACGCCGTCGTGGCCATGGTCAGTGTAGCAGTCCAGGGCGACGTCACAGATGACACCGATCTCGGGGGCAGCGTCCTTGATGGCCTTGATACAGTCGGGGATCAGGCCGTCGGGGTCGGTCGCGCCGGTGCCGACCGCATCCTTGATGGCACCGTCAATATTGGGGAACAGGGCCACGGCCGGGATGCCCAGGTCTCGCGCCTCGACCGCCGCCTTGGCAGCCTCGCGCGGCGACAGGCGGAACACGCCGGGCATGGAGGGCACCGCCACCCGGTCGTCCGCCCCGTCATGGACGATCAGGGGCCAGATCAGATCGGCGGGCGTCAGGGCGATCTCGGCCACCAGCCGCCGCACCCAGGGCGAGGACCGCAGGCGACGCGGACGGGCAAGGGGGAAGGGCGCTGGCGCAAAGGGAAGGGTCATGCCCCTCCCATAGCCGCCCGGCCCGTGTGGGAGAAGCCGGGTGTTTCGTCGCGCCGGTCAGGCCGCGACTCGGCTCCACGCAGAGGCCACCGGCAGGATGTCCAGGTCGGCAGCGCGGGCCAGGCGGATCAGGCGGTCCAGATCGTCGGGCCTGCAGCCATAAGGGGTCGGCCGGTCCGAAACGTCATGGCCATAGGCGATCAGCCAGCCGCCCGTCCGGGCGGTCTCGGCGATCAGGGCGTCGAGGTCGTAGCCGGGCAGGCGGCGTGATTCCAGGCCGATGGCCTGAAGATTGGCGCGGTCGGCCCGCCCTGAATTGACGCCATCGCGAACGCCGCGCCCGCATAGGAATCGCTTGTCGATCACCGCCTTGGCTTCCAGGGCGCAATCGCCGAACGGATAGGCGAACGTGGTCATGACATGGCCGTCCAGCCGCTCGGCCACCCAGGCCGCATTGCGGGCCAGGCTGGCGTCCAGTTCGGCAGGGCTGAGCGTCAGGGTCGAAACATGCTCGTAGGTGTGACACCCGACTTCGTGGCCGGCCTCGAACAGGGCCTGCAGGTGCCCGGTGCCGAACTGTGGCAGGTCCATATTGGTCCCGTCCGACAGGCCACCACAGACGTAGTAGGTCGCCTTGACCCCATGATCGGCCATGACCGGCCCGGCCTCGGTCCAGGCCGAGACGGGAATGTCGTCGAAGCTGAGGCTGAGGATGCCGCGCGCGGGCGAGATCGCGACCGGGCGAACATCCAGATACCGCCCGGCCCGGCGGCGCATCTTGTCGACAAAGGCGTTCATCCAGGCAGGATGGCGGCCAGACTTTAAGTTGGCGTTGATCCCCGCTTCAGGGATCGTCCGGCCATCACGGCATCCTGGCCGAACTTGGCGCGCAGGGCGTCGATGGCGGTCTCGGTCTTCAGTGTGCGGGCCTCGGCGGTCTCGAACAGGGCGGGCACATCGACCGCATCGATCACCTCGGCCATGCCCACGCCGATCAGCCGATAGGGCCTGCCCAGTTCGGATGCCAGCATCGACCGGGCGGCGGCGAACAGGGCGCGAGCCGTCTGAACCGGCTCGGGCAGGGTGGCGCGGCGGGTGACGATCTTGAAGTCCGTGCGCCGCAGCTTCAGCACGACGACCCGGCTGGCCAAACCATCGCGCCGCGCCTTGGCCGCCAGCTTGTCGCACAGCGGCCAGAGCTGGGCCTCCAGGTCCTCGACCGAGGTCAGGTCCTCGTTGAAGGTGGTCTCGGCACTCATACCCTTTCGGTCATGCTCGGGATTGACTGTGCGGCTATCGCGGCCATGAGCGAGGTGATGCAGGCGTAGGCCCCAGTCGCCATAGCGGCGGATCAGGTCGCGGGGGTCCGCGCCGGCCAGATCGCCGACCGTGGCAAACCCGTCGCTGCGCAGGGTCCGGGTGAACACCGGCCCCACACCAGGCAGGATCGAGACGGGACGCGGGGCCAGGAGGGCAGGGGCTTCGGACCCCAGCACGGTGAATCCGCGCGGCTTGTCCATCTCGGACGCGACCTTGGCCAGAAAGCGGTTCGGTGCCAGGCCGATGGAGACGGTCAGGCCCACCTCCGCTTCGATCCGTCGTTGCAGCCGGGTCAGCTGAAGCGCCGGCGGGCCCCCGTTCAGCCGCTCGGTCCCCGACAGATCGACCCAGGCCTCGTCCAGCGACAGCGTCTGGATCAGGGGCGTCAGCTGGGCCAGCGCGCCCAGGATCCGTTGGCTCTCGACCTGATACTTCGCGAAATCGGGTTTCAGAACCACGGCGTCGGGACAGGCCTTCAGCGCCTTGAACATCGGCATGGCCGAGCCAACGCCGGACAAACGTGCCACATAGCAGGCGGTGGACACCACGCCGCGCTTGCCGCCGCCGATGATCACCGGCCGGTCACGCAGTTCCGGCCTGTCCCGCTTTTCGACCGAAGCATAGAAGGCGTCGCAGTCCAGATGGGCGATCGCCAGCGTGTCCAGTTCTGCATGACGGACCACGCGCCGTGACCCGCACGACGGACAGCGCTCGACAGGCTGTTCGCCCGTCCAATCGCAATCGCGGCAGATGGCCTTCATGGAGTTTTCGGACCTGACGGGGGGCCGTGTTGAAGACGGCGCCTGACTTCACCCCACCTTAAGACTGGCGCGGCAAAAGTGCATTCGAAGATGGCGAAAACGCCTCAGGCGCAGCCGCGCATTCCACAGGCGACAGGCCGGGTGACCATGTCCAAGACCATCCTCATCGTCGAGGATAACGAGCTGAACATGAAGCTGTTTCATGACCTGCTCGATTCCCAGGGCTATGCGACCCTGCAGACCCGCGAAGGGTTGCAGGCGCTGGCTCTGGCGCGCGCGCATCGTCCAGACCTGATCCTGATGGACATCCAGCTGCCCGAGATTTCAGGGCTGGAAGTCACCAAATGGCTGAAGGACGACGAGGAGCTCGCCCATATTCCCGTGGTTGCCGTCACGGCCTTTGCCATGAAGGGCGACGAGGAACGCATCCGCCAGGGCGGCTGCGAGGCCTATATCTCCAAGCCGATCTCGGTGATGCATTTCCTCGACGTCGTGCGAGAGCACCTGGGTTAGGCGATGACAGCGCGTATTCTGGTCGTCGATGATGTGGAACCGAACGTCCGGCTTCTCGAAGCCAAGCTGACGCTCGAATACTATGAAGTCATGACCGGCCATGACGGTCCCACGGCTCTGCGTCTGGCGGCGGAACATCAGCCCGACATCATCCTGCTGGACGTCATGATGCCGGGGATGGACGGGTTCGAGACCTGCCGGCGGCTGAAGGCCGATCCCACGACGCGGCATATTCCCGTGGTCCTGGTCACGGCCCTGGACGGGCGCGAGGATCGAATCCGCGGCCTGGATGCCGGGGCCGACGATTTCGTCACCAAGCCCATCGATGACGTCATCCTGATGGCGCGAGTGCGGTCGCTGGTCCGCCTCAAGGCGGTGATGGACGAACTGCGAGAGCGCGAGGAAAGCGGCCGCCGCCTCGGCGTCGATACCGACTCGGCCGGGCGGCTGCGGGCTGCTGGTGGCCGGGTCTTGATCGTGGACGACAATCCCCGTCAGGGCGAGAAGGTCCTGGCCCGCCTGTCGGATGAACACCGCCCGGCGATCGAGACCGACCCCGCCGTGGCCCTGATCGCGGCTCGGGGCCCGATCGACCTGATGATCGTCAATGTGGCTGCGGCCGAGTTCGACGGGCTGCGGCTGATCGCGCAGACGCGCTCGACCGAGGCCAGCCGCCGCACGCCGATCCTGGCCATCGTCGACCCGGCGGATCGGCCCCGGCTGATCAAGGCCCTGGAACTGGGCGTCAATGACATCCTGACCAAGCCGGTGGACCCGGAAGAGCTGGCTGCCCGTGCGCGCACCCAGGTCCGCCGCAAGCGCTATGCCGATTTCCTGAGGCAGAAGCTGGACTACAGCCTGGAGATGGCGGTCACCGATGCCCTGACCGGCCTGCATAACAGGCGCTATATGGCCGGACAGCTTCAGGCTCTGGTCGGACGGGCCAACCACGGCGGTCCCGGTGTCTCGGTGCTGGTTCTGGACATCGACCACTTCAAGGCGATCAACGACGGATTCGGCCACGATGCCGGGGACGAGGTGCTGCGTGAGTTCGCGGTGCGCGTCGCCACCAATGTGCGGGCGATCGATCTGCCGTGCCGTCTGGGCGGCGAGGAGTTCGTGGTGGTGATGCCGGACACCTCGATGGAATCGGCTTTGATGATCGCCGAACGCATTCGCCGCGACGTGGGCGGGGCACCGTTCCGGGTCATGGACGGCCGCGAGGAACTGACCGTCACCATCTCGATCGGCGTGGCGACCAGCCAGGCGGTCGGAGAGACCCCCGAAGCTCTGCTGAAGCGCGCGGACGAGGGCGTCTATGAGGCCAAGGCGCGCGGGCGTAATCAGGTCATCGCGCGGGCCGCCTGATCACCACCCCAGATCACCCCATCGTGTTGATCGGACAAAGCAAAACGCCCGGTCATCGCTGACCGGGCGTTTCGAACTTTGTCAGGCCGGGCGCGAACGCCCAGGATCAAGCCTTACTTGATCTTGCCTTCCTTGAACTCGACATGCTTGCGGATGACCGGGTCGTATTTGTTGACGACCATCTTTTCGGTCTTGGTGCGGGCGTTCTTCTTGGTGACGTAGAAGAAGCCAGTGTCCGCCGTGGAGTTGAGGCGGATCTTGATTGAAGCCGGTTTGGCCATCGGAGGATACCTTTGCGACGGCGAAAGCCGCTAAAATGAGAGGCGCGGAACATACTCAGGCTCGCGGGTAAGTCAACGCCTCGTTCGCGTTCCTGTCCGATGTCGCGTCGGGTAGGCAAGGGCGGCTCGTCTGGTTAGGGTCCGGCCATGATGCATTTCGCCAAGATCGCCGCCGCTGCTGCTGCACTGATGCTGTCGGCCTGTGCCAGCGTGCCCGTGGCTCCATCGGCTCAGGATGACTTCTTTGCCAATCTCTCGGCCTTGTGCGGCCAGAGATTCGAGGGGCGGGTGGTCACGACGGATCCTGCCGACGCCAGCTTTGCATCGTCCCGGCTGCTGATGCACGTCCGGGACTGTTCGGCGAACGAGATCCGCATTCCGTTCTGGGTTGGTCAGGACCGTTCGCGAACCTGGGTGCTCACGCGGACAGGGGCGGGGCTGACGCTGAAGCACGATCACCGTGATTCGCAGGGCAAGCCCGATGGGCTGCACTGGTATGGCGGCGACACGTCCGGCCAGGGGACGGCGCAGCGTCAGGAGTTCCCGGTCGATGACTTCTCGATCGAGCTGTTCAACGCCTGGGACGCATCGGTGTCGACCACCAATGTCTGGGCGATCGAGGTGCTGCCGGGGCGGATTTTTGCCTATGAGCTGCGTCGCCCGGCGGGACGGTTCTTTCGCGTCGAATTCGACGTGACGCGGCCTGTCGCGGAATGAGCGCCGTTCGGGATCAATAGGCGCGCGTATCCGATACCAGGGCCCATAGCGGGAGGCGCAGATGGGCGGTCGCGGCCCCGATCTGCGCAGTCGTCAGATGGGCGCGGCCCGCTTCGGCCCGGCGGGCATCCTCGGGCGACATGGCGATGGCGCGGGCCAGATCGTCGATGGGTATGCCGCGCTGCTCACGCCAGCGTTTCAGCCGCGCCCCTATGGCCGCGTCGAGCGGGTCGATACCGGGGAAGCCGAGAACAGAGCCCATCAGGTTCGTCTCCCTGTATTCGCCGTCTAGCTGCGGCGTTTCACGCCCATTCTTGATCCCAGTTGAAGTCCTTGTCGAGCCAGTCGCCCAGGCGGCCGTCAGGACGCGCCAGAGCGTGGATGCGGTCCATCTCCTCGTCCGATAGGCTGAAGTCGAAGATGTCGAAGCTTTCTTCGGCGCGATGGACCTTGGTCGTGCGGGGAATGGCGATCACGCCCTGCTGGATCAGCCAGCGCAGCGTCACCTGGGCCGCCGTCTTCCCGTGCGCCTTGCCGATCTCGATGATGGTTGCATCCTCGGCAACGGCACCCTGGGCCAGGGGCGACCACGCCGTGATGGACGAGCCCAGTTCACCGGCAGTGGCCAGCAGATTGAACAGCTTCAGATAGGGGTGGTACTCGACCTGATTGGTCACCAGGCGTGCCTTGGACAGGGCCTGGGCCTGGCGGAACTCGCTCGACGGGAAGTTGGACAGACCGATGGAGTGCGTAAGTCCCTGATCCTTGGCTTCGTTCAGCGCCCCGATCGTCTCGGCAAAGGTGGGGGTCTTTTTCGGCCAGTGCAGCAACAGGAGGTCGGGGGTGAAGCCCAGGCTCTCTGCCGATTCGCGCGCCTGGCTCAGAAGGGCATCGCGTTCGAAGTGGGCCACCCAGATCTTGGTCGTCAGCCAGATGTCCTCGCGCGCGACGTGGCCGGCGGAAATGGCGTCGCGGATGCCGTCCCCCACGGCCGCCTCGTTCTTATAGATCCAGGCCGTGTCGATGTGGCGATAACCGATGCGCAGGGCCTCGGCGACCATGCGTCGCGCATCCGAAGGCTCCAGCTGCCATGTGCCGAAGCCCAGCAGGGGAATGGTGTGGCCATCGACGGTGATCGCGGGCTGGTCGGTCATGAAGGCACTCCGTAAGGGGGGGCTTCTTAGCTAGGGCGTTCGGTCAGCTGTTCAACCAGTCGAATCACCACAGACCCCAATACGCCAAGAAAAAGGGCCGCGCCCGGCAGGACGCGACCCCATTTGATCGTTCGAATGGACGTTGGTCCTATTCGATGTCTTCGTTCAGCAGGCCCACCTTGAGGAAGCCGGTTTCCTGCAGCTTGTTCATGACTTCCATGAACTGGTTGTACTTCACCTCGGCGTCTGCGCGGACGAAGACGCGCTCTTCCTGACAGGCACCGCCGCCTAGGGCAGCGCAAAGGTCGGAATCGAGGGTTTCCAGCGTAGTCTGGCGATCCGCCAGGAAGATCGAGCCCGATTCCTGGATCGTGATGTAGACCGGCTCGTCTTCCGAAGGATTGGAGTTCGGAACGGGCGGCGGCAGGTCCAGCCGGATCGAAACGGTAGCCAGCGGTGCGGCCACCATGAAGATGATCAGCAGCACCAGCATGATGTCGACAAACGGGGTAACGTTGATGTCGGCGTTCTGACTGATCGTCTTGCCGCCCTGGCCACCCGGCCCGGAAAGTTTGGCGCCCATGGGCTCCGATCTCCATCAAGGCCCGGCGCGACACGCGGCAGGCAGGTCATAGTTGGTTCGTCTCTTGGCGTCCTGCGCCGCCGTTGTAAAGCGGTCTCGGCGCAGGGAGGGTTCCGAAAGGGCAAATACCCGCGTCGGGCGAACCCCTCAGGCCTTGGCCAGTTTCAGGAAGCGATCAACCAGAGCCTGATCGTCCTTGAACGCCCCAGTGAACCGCGTGGTGATGGTCGAAACGTGGCGGTGATGCACCCCGCGCGTCGTCATGCACTGATGTTCCGCATCGATCAGCACCGCGACGCCCGCAGGGTTCAGGTGCGATTCGAGCGCGTTGGCGATCTCTTGGGTCAGCGTTTCCTGGGTCTGCAGGCGCTTGGAATAGATTTCGACCACGCGCGCGATCTTGGAAATGCCGACCACCTTTTCCGTCGGCAGATAGGCCACATAGGCCTTGCCCAGGAACGGAGCCATGTGGTGCTCGCAGTGGCTCTCCACCTCGATGTCGCGCAACAGGACCATGTCGTCATAGCCCTGAACGTCCTCGAACGTGCGACTCAGCTCCTTGGCCGGATCGGCGTCATAGCCCTCGAACCATTCGGCATAGGCATCGACCACGCGCTTGGGCGTGTCCTTCAGGCCTTCGCGGTCCGGATTGTCGCCGGCCCAGGCCAGCAAGGTTCGGACGGCCTGCATGGCCTCTTCACGCGACGGGCGCTCTACGGCGTCGTTGACGCCGACCAGGACGGGCTTGGCGGGGATCAGGCTCATTCTCGTTTCCGTCGCGGCTGAGTGGCGCCGGAACGACGGTTCCGGATGGACGCGCGCCGCGCTCCCTGTTCTACGCCGTTCCGCTGTTCGCGGATGCAGCGAACCGGCTATATGGGCGATCCCGTCCGTCTCGCAAGAAAACCGAAGGCCACCGCTGCATTATGCCGCTGATGATCCACGACACCCTGGCCCGTGAAAAGCGCGTCTTCACCCCGCGCGATCCCGAACGGGTCACTCTCTATGTCTGCGGCCCCACGGTCTATGACTATGCCCACATCGGCAATGCGCGCCCGCCGGTGGTGTTCGACGTGCTGGTTCGACTGCTGCGTCGCACCTATGGGGCGGACAAGGTCGTCTATGCCCGCAACGTCACTGACGTCGATGACAAGATCAATGCCAAGGCCGCGCGGGAGGGGGTGCCGATCGGCGATGTGACGGCCCGGTACGAGGCCGCGTATCTGGAGGACATGGCTCGGCTGAACGTCTCGGCCCCGGACATCGCGCCCCACGTCACCGACCATATCGAGCCGATCGTCGCCCAGATCGCCGCCATCGTGGAGGCCGGCTGTGCCTATGCGGCCGAAGGGCATGTGCTGTTCGACGTCTCGTCCTATCCCAACTATGGCCGCCTGTCGGGGCGGAACCTGGACGACATGATCGCCGGGGCCCGGGTCGAGGTGGCCCCCTATAAAAAGAATGCCCACGACTTCGTGCTGTGGAAGCCGTCCAAGGAAGGCGAGCCGTCCTGGCCCTCGCCCTGGGGCGCAGGCCGGCCCGGCTGGCACATCGAATGTTCGGCCATGATCGAACAGGTTCTGGGCCTGCCCATCGATATCCATGGCGGGGGGATCGACCTGGTCTTTCCGCACCACGAGAACGAGATCGCCCAGGGCGTCTGCGCGCACGGCCATGCCCATGGCGAACAGGCGCACGGGGAATACAGCCGCTATTGGATGCACAACGGCTTTCTGACGGTCGATGCGGAAAAGATGTCCAAGTCGATCGGCAATGTCCTGCTGCTGCACGACCTAGTGCAGTCCATGCCGGGCGAGGTCGTGCGCTGGGCCCTGCTGAGTGCGCACTATCGCCAGCCGCTCGACTGGAATCAGGGGCTGCTGGATCAGAGCCGCAAGAACCTGGATCGCCTCTACGGTGCCTTGCACCGGGCCGCGGCCGTGACGGCGATCGATGACGGCCCGCCCGAGGACTTCCTGAAAGCGATCGAGGATGACCTGAACACACCGGGAGCCATGGCGACCCTGTTCGCCCTGTCCAGCGACATCGAGCGCGGCATGACGGCGGGTGACCTGGACGCCGTGGCCATCGCCAAGGGTCGATTGCTGGCAGCGGCGGATCTTCTGGGCGTGCTGCAAGCCGATCCGGCCGCCTGGCTGGAAGGGGAGGTGACAGACTCCCTGCGGACCGAGGTCGAGGCCTTGCTGGAACAGCGTGCTGCGGCGCGTGCGGCCAAGGACTGGCCCGAGGCGGACCGTATTCGCGACCGCCTGAACGCGCTGGATGTCGTGGTCATGGACGGGCCTCAGGGAGCCACCTGGCGGGTCAAGGGATAGGCGATAGGCCGGGGATTGAACCGCAGAACTCGACTAGCGCTCAGTTTTCGTGCATTAGCGCCAACTACTTGAGACCCCTGCCCACGCCCGGCCGGGGTCCGAAATCATATGGAACAGGGCGCGAGAGGCCGCATGGCTAAGGAAGAACTGCTTGAGTTTCCCGGAGTGGTCAGCGAACTGCTGCCCAATGCGACCTTCCGCGTGACGCTCGAGAACGATCACGAGATCATCGCCCACACCGCAGGCAAGATGCGCAAGAACCGGATCCGGGTTCTGGCCGGCGACAAGGTTCTGGTCGAGATGACGCCCTATGACCTGACCAAGGGCCGTATCACCTATCGCTTCAAATAAGGACCGGCTCGCGATGAGCCGGCCTGAGCTGGTGCTGGCCTCCTCCAGCCCGCGCCGAATCGAGCTTCTGGCGCAGGTCGGGATCGTTCCCGACCAAATCGACCCCGCAGACATCGACGAAACGCCGCAAAAGAGCGAGACGCTGGCGCGTCTTGCCGAGCGCCTGGCGCGGACCAAGGCCCAGGTCGTGGCCGAACGTCACTCCGATGCCTGCATTGTTGCCGCCGATACCGTTGTGTCCGTGGGGCGCCGCCTGTTGGAAAAGGCGGCGGATGAGGCTGAGGCGACGCGATTTCTTCGCCTTCTGTCCGGCCGCAATCACCGTGTTCATACCGCCGTCGCCGTCGCCCATGCTGGCCGATTGACCGCGCGGGTCGTCGAGACGCGCGTGGCCTTCAAAACCCTGTCCGATGCCGAGATTGCCGGCTACGTCGCCTCGGGCGACTGGCGCGGCAAGGCTGGCGGATACGGCATCCAGGGCCCGGCCGGGGCCTTTGTGCGCCGCATCGTCGGCAGCCATCCCGCGGTGATGGGTCTGCCGCTCTATGAGACTGTGAACCTGCTTGCGGGCGTCGGCTGGCGGTCGAATCACTCATGACCTTGGAAGCCTTCCTGGATGAGACGCCGGGCGAGGTTCGCGGCGTCATCTCGCGGGATGGGCGTTGTGAGCGGCTTCTGATCCATCGGGACAGCGATATCGCGGCCCATCGGCTGGGTGCGCAGTCCATCGGACGAATCGAGGCGATCGACAGCGGGCTGAACGGGGCTTTCGTCGATCTGGGTACGGGCCGCTCGGCCTACATGCCGCCCGGCAAGGGGTCGGTTGGCCGTGTTGGCGAAATCATTCAGGTCGCAGTCACTGCCGAACCGCGCTCCGGCAAGGGGCCGACCGTAAAGCGCTTGGGGGCAGGGGAGGGACCGCCTCGGCTGATTCGACCTGGACCGGATGTGCGTGCCGTCTTGGCGCAGTGGGCTCCAGGCATCCAGGTTCAGCGAGGGCTTGTCGCGATCCAGGCGTCGCTGGACGCGGAAGAAGAAGCACTCGCCGATGCCGTCGTACTGGCGGACCTTGGGCTGGATCTGGCGGTTCAGCGCACCCGCGCCCTGGTCGCGGTCGATATCGATCACGCGCGGCTGCCTGGACGTGATGCAGCACGAGGCAAGGATCAGGCGAATCGCGCGGGCTTGGCTCAGGCGGCGCGCCTGATTCGCCTGAAGGGCTGGGGCGGCTTGGTGGTGGTCGATGTGGTGGGCGGCGGTCGTGACGGCGAGGCCTTGCTGGCGGCGGCCCGCACGGCGTTCGGAGGCGATCCTCAAACGGCTCGTCAGATCGCCTATGGGCCGGTCAGCCGGTTCGGGACCTTGCAGATCGCCATGCCCTGGCAATTCACGCCCATAGAAGAACGGCTGAATGACCCGGACGGTCGGCCGTGGCTTCAGACAAGAGTCATCGCGATCGTGCGGGCGCTTCACAGAGCGCTGCTGTCCGATACGGCAACGCCCCGGCATCTTGCCCGTTGCTGCCCGCAGGAGGCCGAGCTGGCGGCACCGCTGGTCGCCCGACTTGGCCCACGCGCCAACGTGGTTGCCGATTCCGACGTCCTGCCCGGGCGTGCCCTGATAGGAGTGCCGTGACTATGGCCATCTGTCCCATCTGCAATAAGCATCCGGCCGATGCCGACTACCGCCCCTTCTGTTCCAAGCGTTGCGCCGACGTCGATCTGGGGCGCTGGCTGACCGGTGTTTATGCCGTCCCTGCCGAAGACGACGAGATTCCGACGCAGGATCGTTCGGAAGACTGACGGTGAGCGCTGGACACCTGAAAGCGGCTCGCTTATAGACCGCCCTCCCGCGAGCCGGTGGCGCGCCTGGGTAGCTCAGTTGGTAGAGCAGCGGATTGAAAATCCGCGTGTCGGTGGTTCGAATCCGCCCCCAGGCACCACAGCCCCTTGTGGCCCCAATCCGTTCCGCAAGCGTTCGGATGCAGGCGTGGCGGGCTTTTCGACGATCATGAAATTGTCGCTTTCCCCGTTACATATGGTCAAACTTCGTTACCGCTCCCGCTTAGGGGGAAAAGCACGGATGCAGGGTTGACGCTCTGTTATGCGTTCGCCAAAGGACTTTGACCGCAATCTTTGCGTATCCGTCCAATGCCGAAGGGACTTGTCCTTTTGGCGTCAAGAAGCGCCCCGGCGGCCTCGGCAACCGGAAGCGTTATTAAGGCGTTCGTCGATCAGCCCTCTGGGTCGATATGGCGAACGATCACATTTCACTGGGCCGTGGTTTCGACCTCGGCTCATGGGTCCCTCGAGTCAGACCACAGCAGGAACTGGCGAACTATGCTCAAGAAGACGAACATCATTCTCGCTCTGGCCGGCGCTGCCGTCCTGATGACGGGCACTCCGGTGCTGGCGCAAGACGCCACGACACCGCCGGCCGCCACCGCTCCGGCTGCGGCTGCCCCGGCCGCTGCCCCGGCCCCGGCCGCCACCACTGAAACCGATCCCGGCAACGTCGGCGACGCCGTCGGCGGCGAAGGCCACGGCGACATCACCCCGGTCTCCATGTTCATGGAAGCCGGCCTGGTCGTTAAGGTCGTCATGATCGGCCTGGTCCTGGCCTCCATCTTCTCCTGGACCATCCTCCTCATCAAAATGTTCGAGTTCGGCGGCCTGAACCGCAAGACCGACCAGTTCCTGGAATCCTTCCGTGGAGCCCGCACCATCGCCGACATGCGTCGTGTGGCCACCTCGGATGAGTTCGACGGCAACCCGCTGGCCGACATGGCCGCTGCGGCCACCGAAGAAATCGAACTGTCGCGTCAGGCTGGCCTCAGCGTCACCGGCGATCACCGCGACTCGGCTCTGTTCCGTGCCCAATCGGCGGTTGCCGCCGTTCAGGCCGGTCTGGCTGCCCGTCTGTCGGGTGGACAGCAGTTCCTGGCCTCGACCGGTTCGACCGGCCCGTTCGTGGGTCTGTTCGGTACCGTTTACGGGATCATGAACTCCTTCATCGGTATCGCCCAGTCGAACACCACCAACCTGGCCGTCGTCGCCCCCGGTATCGCCGAGGCGCTGCTGGCCACCGGTATCGGTCTGTTCGCCGCTATCCCGGCGGTTATCTTCTACAACTACTTCAACACCCGCATCTCGGCCTATGGCACCCGCTCTGACGGCTTCGCCGCGGAACTGCTGAACGCCATCTCGCGTCAGCTAGACAAGGGAGCCTAAGTCCGATGGCCGCCAAACTTTCCGGAGGCGGCGGCGGCAAGTATCACGTCGAGCAGAACGCGGATATCAACGTTACGCCTTTCGTTGATATCATGCTGGTTCTCCTCATCATCTTCATGGTGGCCGCGCCTTTGGCCACCGTGTCGGTGGAGGTGACACTGCCCCGCGCGGTCGCTCCCCCGCAAGAGAACCCGCCCAAGCCGGTGTTCATCTCCATCCAGTCGGACGGCGATGTCTTCATCGGCGACGGACGGACCAGCGTCGAGGGCCTCGGAGATGATCTCCGTCGCCTGATCGGTGGTCGCAATCCCGACGATGAGCGTATCTTCATCCGTGCGGACCAGCAGACTCGGTACGGCGATTTCATGCAGGTGATGAATGCCTTGCAGGATAATGGCTTCTACAGCGTCGCCCTGGTCGGCGAAGATACTGCACAGTAAGGCCGATCATAGATGACAGACACACCCGTTGAGTATCATCGCAGTCGCTATGACGCCCCTCGCAAGAAGGGCTTCATGGGGGTCTCGGTCGGCATCTGGCTTCTGGCCCTGTCGGTCTCGACCATTCTGTTCGCGGTCATGCTGTATTACGTCAACCAGGCCAAGTTCGAGCTGAAGTTGAAGGAATACAGCGACGACGTGGTGGATGTGGAGCTGATCGAGCCGGCCCCGCCGCCGCCTCCGCCGCCTCCGCCCCCGCCGCCGCCGCCGGACACCCCGCCGCCGCCGAAGCTTCAGGTCCGCGAGCCGGTCCTGACGCCGAACGCGCCGCCGCCTCCGGCGACCGTCAACCTGACGCCGACCAAGAAAGAGGATCGGATCGAGTACACGGGACCTCCGGTCAACATCCCCGGACCCCCGCCTCCGCCTGCGCCTCCGGCACCTGCCCGTCCGCCGGTTATCAGCAACCCGAGCTGGAGCCGTCGTCCGGACGTCAGCAACGCCTACCCCGAACGGGCTCTGGAGCGTGGCATCAGCGGATCCGCCACGATCCAGTGCGCGGTCCAGCCGAACGGTCGCGTTACGGATTGTAGCGTGACCAGCGAGGAACCTGCCGGCGCCGGCTTCGGCCGGGCTGCGGTTTCCGCGGTTCGCGGCGCGGTCATGTCGCCGCGCTCGGTCGATGGTGTCGCCACCGGCGGTCGGGTGAACATCACCCTCCGCTTCCAGGCTCCCGAATAAGGGGTCTGACGGTTCAAACCGAAGAACACCCCGGAGCTTGCTCCGGGGTGTTTTTCTTTGTGCAGTTAGCGAGGGTTCCTGATCGAACCTATGGCTCAGCTTGGCGTTGTGAGACAAACCACCACGGCGGAGAGCGGTCATGAAGCGTACGAAGACAAAAGTATTGGCGGCGGTCGCTGTCGGAGCCCTGACAGTGTCCAGTCTTGGGGCGTGCGCCTATAACGAGACCCTCGGGCGCAATCAGTTGCTCATCGTTGATGACGCCAGCCTCATTCAGCAGGCAGATGTCGCGTGGGCCGAAGCCTTGCGCACCCAGCCGATTTCGCGTGACGCCGCTCTGAACCAGCGCGTTCGGCGCATTGGCGATCGGATCGTCCAGGCAGCCGGTCTGACCAATCGCAGCTGGGACTATGCCGTGTTCGTCAGTGACAGCCCGAACGCCTTCGTCCTGCCTTCGGGCAAGATCGGGGTGACCACCGGCCTTCTGGCCTTGGTCCGGAACGACGACCAGCTCGCCGCCGTCCTGGGGCACGAGGTCGGCCATGTCGTGGGACGGCACGCCGCCGAGCGCTATTCCAGCACGGCTCTGACCAGCGTCGGGCTGCAGATCGCCCAGGGAGCATCAGGCGACTACGGTCAGGCCGTGGGCTCGATCGGGGGATTGGCGGCCCAATACGGCGTGCTTCTGCCCTATTCGCGGCGCGACGAGCTGGAAGCGGACCGTCTGGGGGTCGACTATCTGGCCGCCGCAGGATTTCGCCCGACCGAGGCAGTGGCCCTCTGGCGCCTGATGGCGGCTCAGCGGCAGGCTGCCGCGCCGGAATTCGCCTCGACGCACCCGTCCGACGCCACCCGTATCGCGGAGCTGGAGCGCTATATTGCCAGCCGAGGCTGGTAGACGCGGAAATAAGGCCTGTCTTGCTTGATTGCAGTCGACGACCCCGCTAGACAGCCTGCCTCGCGTTGATCGCGCCGCCTTAGCTCAGTTGGTTAGAGCGCCGGTTTGTGGAGCCGGAGGTCCTCAGTTCAAGCCTGAGAGGCGGTACCATCATCGCTGCATACGGCAGGGGTCGTCACGTGGTCGAATCCCGTTGGGACCCCAGCCAGTATTCTAGGTTTCAGGATGAGCGCGACCGCGCGGCCCTGGACCTCCTGTTGCGTCTCCCGGACGACCTTCAACCCCGCGAAATCTGGGATCTGGGCTGCGGTACGGGCCAGCACGCGGCTCTGTTGAAGCGTCGGCACCCCGGGGCCAATGTGCACGGGCTGGATGCCAGCGATGCGATGATCGCGGCGGCGCGCGATCTTGCGCAGGAGATCGACTGGCAGCTGGGTCGGATCGATGATTGGCAGCCTGCCGTCCCCGCCGACCTGATCCTGGCCAATGCGGTTCTGCACTGGCTGCCCGACCATCGCTCGTTGCTGCCACGCCTTGTCGGCGCTCTTGCGCCCGGCGGGGTGCTGGCCGCCCAGATGCCACTGCGTGCCGCGCCCTTGCATCATCAGGTCGTCGCCCGCGTGGCGGGGCAGGGGCCATGGGCGCAGGCGCTCAGGAACGTGCCACCGGCCGCGGACCCCCTGTCATCACAGGACTATTTCGACATTCTGGCAACGGAATGCGAGGCGATCGACATCTGGTCGACGACCTATCTCCATGCGCTTGAGGGGGCTGATCCGGTCTTGAACTGGTTGATGGGGGCCGGACTGACGCCTCATCTGACCGCACTGGACGCGACGCCGGATCTCAGGCGGCAGTTCCTGTCGGCCCTTTCGGACGCCCTTTCGGACGCGTTTCCGGTGCGCCCTTCGGGGAAGACGCTGCTGCCGTTTCCGCGGCTGTTCCTGGTTGCGCGGCGGCGTTGACGCGGCTGGGACGGCGCCGCAGGTCGGTGACCGGCGTGTCCAGGCCAGCCAGGGCAGCCAGGGCGGCCGAATAGCCGGCGTCGACAGCCGGCGCAAAGGCCTTCCAGTCCCGAATGTCCATGCCCTCGGGCGTAGGCTGGATCAGCAGGTCAGTGGCGGCGCGCGATGTATCCACATCCGCATCCGTGGTCAGCGTCGCCGCCCGCATCAGCACCGCAACGATCGGCGGGCCTCGCTTCCAGGCCCCTGACGCGATCCATCGCCACCAGGACGGCGGGTTTTCAAGCGACGCGGGGTCGACGCCGCGAACCTGGGACATGTCGACGCCAATGATCGGGCCGCCGCTGAACTGGCGCATCACCTCGGCGGGGAAGTTCTTGAGCACCGCGCCGTCCACCAGAACCTGTCCGTCCATGACCACAGGCGGCATGACCCCCGGGATGGAGATCGAGGCGCGCATGGCGCTGCGCAGAAGACCCCGGCGATGAACCTCGATCCTTCCTGTCGTCAGATTGGTCGAAACTGCGAAGAAGGGCCGGGCCATGTCGGCGATGTCGATTTCGCCATAGGCCTCCTGCAACAGCCGCGCGACCTTGCCCGCGCGCGTCATGGCGACCAGGGGCATGGTAATGTCCGACAGCGGGTCGCTGACGACAAAGGCCTTGCGGATGCGGGCTTCCAGTTCTTCCTGCGACCAGCCCAGCGCGGGCCCCGCCGCAACGACCGCTCCCATCGACGATCCACCGAGGAAATCGAGCGGAATCCGGGCCTCGGCCAGGGCCCTGATCGCGCCGATGTGGGCATAGGCCCGCGCGCCGCCCCCGGAGAGCACCAGGCCGACTGCTGTTCCGGTCACGACGCGGGCGATCCGCTCAGCGTCGGCGGCTTCGCCGTCCTGTACGTGGAACCAGCGGCTGGGGTTGACCGCATCCAGCCAGATCTTGGTGTTGGCCGGGCGGGTCATGCGCGGATCACGCAGCAGAATCAGGTCTGTGCGCTGCTGTTCGTCAAAGGCGCGGCTGCGAGGAACGGGATGTCGTGCCGGGGCCAGCAGCGGATCGGCCACAACGAACAGTCGATCCACCTGGCGAGCGCAGAGAGAGGCCCAGGCCGGTTCATCCTGCTCGGCGACATACAGGACAAAGTCGTGCGTATCCTCGACCCGCGAGAACCAGTCGGCCGCCGAGCTGAGGGCAGAATGGTCGATGACCTGACAGCTGGACCCCTGGGCCTCGATCGCTGCGGCGACCCGTTCGACAAAGGCGCGGATGGGTCGGGGCCTGGACGAGACAAAGCCGAAGACACTGGGCTCGCTACCGGCGGCATTGCGGTTGCGCGCCCGCTGCATCATCAGCCGCGCCAGCTCGACCATCAGGTCCGGCTGATGCCGGGCGGCGGTAAAGAAGGCGTCGCGGGGCAGGGCCAGAATCTCGCTGTCGCGCAGGGCGACCACACTGGCCGTATGGGGCGTATCGGCCAGCATGGCCATTTCGCCCGCCGGCTCACCGGGCCGGATGACGCCGACGAACTGTGGCGTCTGTGACGCCTCGTCCTGTCGAAACACGCCCAGCCGGCCTGCGCGCAGAAGGTAAAGGGTGTCGGCCTGGTCGCCTTCGGTGAAAAGCGGCTCGCCACCCGTCAGGGCGAACCAACTGGCCCCCTTGCCTCCGCCGCTGTTGAACAGCCGGTCCAGCGCCTGTTCCAGTGTGTCGCGACGGACCTTGGTCATGGGCTGACTATCGCAGATTCTGATCGCCCAGGTCACGACTTGTCAGGATTGAATCGCTGACACCGCCCCTGATCGTGCGAAGTTACATCACAATCCAGAGGGGGGGGGCCTATGTCATAATCCGTACGCATGAAGTCGGGCGCGGTTTTCAGTTTGTTGCTTCTGGCGACGACCGGCTGCGCTGGCGGCCAGGCAGCGGAGAAGGTGACGCGCCGATCTGCCGAATTGATCCAGACCTGTGCCGCCTTCGATCCAGACTATGTCTCTCTTCATACGGCTCCGAGCCTGGTCAGGCCGGGCACGGAGCTGACGGTCTCTGCGGTATTCCAGGAGAATCCGTGGTCGGCCGACAGGGTGCCCATCGCCTGTTTCGACGACTGGACCTTGTCCGAGCCCGGTGTCGCGCAATGGTCCGCCGATCATTCGCGGCTGGTCGTGACACAGACCGCAAAACCGGGCGCTTTGAGCATCACGGCGCGGTTGAACGGTGCGCAGGTCACGCGCTCCGTCGTCATCGTTGCGACGGATGCCGTCGTACTGACGGGACTGTGGCGGCAGGAGGCCGTGAGTTGCGAAGGCGGAGCAAGCCCATCCGAGCCATTGCGTGAACTGCTGTTTCGCGCGGATGGGTCGTGGTCGGGCACCTTTGTTCCGTTCGAGGTGCGCAGGGACATGGAGGGCCAGTCGGCCTTCGACGACACGACCGGGGCGCTCAGCCTGACGATCGAGGGCGGCAATGGGCTCGCCGCGAACATGGATCTGTCCGGCGAGGCGAAGATCCAGGCGGACGGAAAACTCGTGCTGGACGGGTTCTGGTTCGGAGACGGCACCGATGCCAGCGCACCGGGGCATAGCTGTCGGTACGTCTTCCAATCCTGAGCGTTTTGACAGGAGGGATGCGGGCGGCACTTTGCGCGGCGGGCTTTCCCTCCTAAACCTGCGGCATGCCCAAGCTGACCTCTGCGATCGACCGCAATAGCCCTGCCTTCAAGGCGCTGGACCGTCACAACCGCGCCTTGCGTGATGAACTGCGGGCAAAGGTGGCTCAGGCTGCCCTGGGCGGATCGGAGGCATCGCGGCAACGCCATGTCTCGCGCGGGAAGCTGCTGCCCCGCGATCGGGTGGAGCGGTTGCTGGACCCCGGCTCGCCCTTCCTGGAGATCGGACAACTGGCCGCCAACGGGATGTATGGCGACGCGCGTGACCCCGAAGGGGCTCCGGGTGCGGGCATGATCTGCGGCATCGGTCGGGTCTCGGGACGCGAGGTCATGATCGTGGCCAATGATCCGACGGTGAAGGGCGGGGCCTACTTCCCCCTGACGGTCAAGAAACACCTGCGCGCTCAGGAGATCGCCGAACAGAACCGGCTGCCCTGCGTCTATCTGGTCGATTCGGGTGGCGCGAACCTGCCGCACCAGGCCGAGGTTTTTCCCGACCGCGAACATTTCGGCCGCATCTTCTTCAACCAGGCCCGGATGAGCGCGCGCGCCATCCCCCAGATCGCCTGTGTCATGGGATCCTGCACGGCGGGCGGTGCCTATGTGCCCGCCATGTCTGACGAGACGGTCATCGTGCGGAACCAGGGCACCATCTTCCTGGCCGGGCCGCCGCTGGTGAAGGCGGCGACGGGCGAGGTCATCTCGGCCGAGGAACTGGGCGGGGCCGAGACTCATGGGCGCAGGTCAGGCGTGGTCGATCATGTGGCCGAGAACGATGAGCACGCGCTGGAGATTGTGCGATCGATCGTGGCCACTCTGAACACGGTCAAGGACGTCGCCCTGGACGTGCGCGGGACGCGTGCGCCGGCCTTCGAAGCTGAGGACCTTTACGGCATCATCCCCGACGACGTCCGCGCCCCCTATGACGTGCGCGAGGTCATCGCCCGCATCGTCGACGGGTCGGAGTTCGAGGAGTTCAAGGCGCTCTACGGCCAGACCCTGATCTGCGGCTTCGCGCGGATCTGGGGCTATCCCGTCGCCATCCTGGCCAACAATGGCGTCCTGTTTAGCGAGAGCGCGCAGAAGGGGGCGCACTTCATCGAACTGGCGTGCAAGCGCAAGATTCCGCTGGTCTTCCTTCAGAACATCTCCGGCTTCATGGTCGGCGGGAAGTATGAGGCCGGCGGCATCGCCAAGGACGGGGCAAAGCTGGTCACGGCCGTGGCCAGTGCCGAAGTGCCCAAATTCACCGTGCTGATCGGCGGTTCGTTCGGGGCCGGAAACTATGGAATGTGCGGGCGGGCCTATTCGCCCCGCTTCCTGTTCACCTGGCCCAACAGCCGCATCAGCGTGATGGGGGGCGAACAGGCGGCCTCGGTCCTGGCGACCGTGCACCGCGACGCAGAGACCTGGACGCCCGAGCAGGCCGAGGCCTTCAAGGCTCCGATCCGCCAGAAATACGAAGATGAGGGTAATCCCTACTATGCCACCGCACGGCTGTGGGACGACGGCATCATCGATCCGGCCCAGACGCGGGACGTTTTGGGACTGGCCATCAGCGCCAGCCTGAACGCCCCCATTCCCGACACGACCTTCGGCGTGTTCCGGATGTAGGATAGGCCGATGACGGATTCAGAGGCCCTGTCCTGGCGCAGCATCGCCGACCTGATCGGTGA
This sequence comes from Brevundimonas vitisensis, assembly GCF_016656965.1. Lineage (NCBI taxonomy): Bacteria > Pseudomonadati > Pseudomonadota > Alphaproteobacteria > Caulobacterales > Caulobacteraceae > Brevundimonas > Brevundimonas vitis. The sequence goes on along the minus strand of NZ_CP067977.1, from coordinate 533,209 downwards.
GCATCCGGCTGCGCCCGTCGCCCTGGTCGGGGCCCCCTTGAACGAGCGGTCCCTCACGCCGGGACGTTGCGACCTGGGGCCTCGAGCGTTCCGCGCCGTCCTGCCGCGCTTTTCCATCTATGATGTGGAGACCGGTGCAGATCTGGACTGTGCCGTCCATGACGCCGGCGATCTGGCGCTCAAAGCCCTTTCGCCGGCCGAGGCTTTCGAGCCGATCCGCCATGCCGTCGCGGCCCAGGCCGATCGGTCGCTGACGATCATCGTCGGCGGCAATAATGCGATCACCCGGCCCGGTCTGCATGGCCTTGGCCTGGAGCGAGCGGGTCTGCTGACCCTGGACGCCCATTTCGACCTGCGCGACACCGATCAGGGCCTGACCAATGGCAATCCGGTCCAGGCCCTGCTGGATGACGGCCTGGACGGGGTGCGGGTCAGCCAGCTGGGCCTGGCTCCCTTCGCCAACACCCGCCGGGCTCATGAGAAGGCAATGGCCGCCGGCATTACCGTCCGGACGGCTCGCGATTGTCGCACCCAGGGCTTGAGCGCCCTTGTAGCGCAGGAGCTGGAACGGCTGTCGGCGCTGGTGGACGTCATCTATGTCGATGTCGATATCGACGTGATCGATCGCAGCCATTGGCCCGCCTCACCGGGCGCGCGTCCCGGTGGCCTGCCGGCCCAGGACGTCTTCGACGCCACCCGACTTATCGGAGCGCATCCCAAGGTCCGGGCCGTGGACCTGACCGAATATGACCCGTCGCTGGATGTCGGCGACCTGGGCTCACTGACAGCCGGGCGCTGGTTCTGCGAGCTTCTGGCGGGGTTCCAGGCCCGTGGCTGAGCGGTTCGACCGGCTGATCGTCGACTGCCGTCTGGCGACCATGGTCGAGGGGCAGGGGCCCTATGGCGCGATCGACGACGGCGCGGTCCTGATCCGGGATGGCGACATCGCCTTTGCCGGTCCGCGCGCTGACCTGCCCGATCACGAAGCGGCCCAGACCGATCAGATGGGTGGTCGCTGGGTCACGCCCGGCCTGATCGACTGTCACACCCATCTGGTCTTCGGCGGCAATCGCTCGGGCGAGTTCGAGCAACGTCTGGGCGGCGCGACCTATGAGCAGATCGCGCAGGCGGGCGGCGGAATCGTCTCCACCGTCGCGGCGACGCGGGCGGCGTCCGAAGACGATCTCTATGCCTCTGCCCTGCGGCGGCTGGCGGGACTGAAGGCCAGCGGCGTCACGACAGTCGAGATCAAGTCCGGCTATGGCCTGGATCGCGACACCGAACTCAGGATGTTGAGGGTCGCCCGGCGCATCGGCCACGAGGCCGGTGTGCGCGTCCGCACCAGCTATCTGGGCCTGCACGCCGTGCCGCCGGAGCATCGCGCAGACCGTGTCACCTATGTCGATCTGGCGGTGGACGACATCCTGCCGGCCGCCCATGCCGAAGGTCTGGTCGATGCGGTCGATGCCTATTGCGAGCCCATCGCCTTTTCGACGGCCGAGGTCGCGCGGCTGTTCGACCGTGCCGCTGCCCTGGGGCTGCCGGTCAAGCTGCATGCCGATCAGCTGTCGGACGGAGGGGGAGCCGCCCTGGCGGGGCGCTATCGGGCGCTGTCGGCCGACCACGTCGAGCACACCACTGAGGCAGGGGTGCGCGCCATGGCCGAGGCTGGAGTCGCCGCAGTTCTGCTGCCCGGCGCCTATCTGATGCTGCGGGAGACGACGGTACCGCCGGTCGAGCTGTTCCGAACGCATGGAGTCCGGATGGCGGTGGCGACCGATTGCAATCCCGGCACATCGCCGGTCGCCTCCATGACGGCGGCGTTGAACCTGGCCTGTGTTCAGTTCCGCCTGACGCCCGAGGAGGCCCTGGCCGGAGCGACCCGGAACGCTGCCCAGGCCCTGGGTCTGTCCGACCGCATCGGCACGATCGAGGCGGGAAAGCGCGCCGACCTGGCTGTGTGGGACATCCAGCGCCCCGCCGAACTGGCCTACTGGCTGGGTGCGCCTCTGCTCCACGCGCGCTACCTGCGCGGCCAGCCGTCGTGATGGAAATGCCAGACGGCCTGTAAGCCGGGTTCTGTTCCGCTCCGAAGAGCAGCGACGATCATTCCTCTGGACCGGCCATTGCTGACCGGTTCTCGCGACCTACCCGGATGCCTCGGGCGGTGAGCCCGGCACGGGCGAGCCCGCGCGCGACATCCCTATTCGGTCTTGCTCCAGGCGGGGCTTGCCATGCCGCCGACGTTGCCGCCGACGCGGTGGGCTCTTACCCCACCCTTTCACCCTTACCGGTCCCGCAGGGCCGGAGGTTTGCTTTCTGTGGCGCTATCCCTCGGGTCACCCCGGGCGGGCATTACCCGCCGCCTTTTCACCGTGGAGCCCGGACTTTCCTCGACGCGGACGGAAGGTCCACGCCGCGACCGCCCGGCCGTCTGGCAGCAGACAGATGCGCTGCGGCGATGCGCGCGTCAATCCGGGTTCAGTTCAGCACGCCTGTCACACTCTCGGCTGTGGCCAGCTGCAGCACGCCCATCAGGGTGGCGCGGGTCTGGCCATCGGCGATGCCGTCCACCTGTGCCGGCCGCCAGTGGCGCTGAAAGGCCTCGACCGTCAGGCGGGTTTCCTCGTCGTAGATCCCGCCGGGCTGGAGTCCATATCCCAGCCGATGCAGCCCGGCCCGCAGGACGATGACCCCCAGCCCTTCGTCGCCGGGACCCAAGGGTGCGCCTAAGGCCGCGATCCGCTCGGGCGCCGGTTCGAACCACAGGCCATGTCCTGCCGCTGCCAGGGTTTTCCAGGGAAAGCGCTCTCCTGGGTCCTGCTTTCGGTCAGGAGCCATGTCGGAGTGGCCGATGATCCGAACGTCAGGAATGCTCCAGCGCGAGCGGATGTCGGCAACCAGGCCGATGACAGCCTGGACTTGAGCCTCAGGAAAATCGCGATAGCCCCACTCATGGCCCGGATTGACGATCTCGATGCCGATGGAGGCGGCATTGCAGTCGGTCTCACCCATCCAGACACCCTTGCCTGCATGCCAGGCGCGGCGTTCCTCAGGCACCAGCCGCAGGATCGATCCGTCCTCGTCGACGACATAGTGGGCCGACACCCGGGCGGCGGGGTCGCACAGGCGCTCGACCGCCTCCTCAGCCGTCTTCATGCCGGTGTAGTGCAGGATCAGCATATCCGGCGGGCTCCGCCGGGCGTCGAAATTGGGGGAGGGACGCTCGGTGACCGGCGGCATGGCGATCTTCTCAGGACCGGCCGTGACGTTCCCACCCATAGGTGACCCACGCGCCATCGATCTTGCGGGCTTCGATGACGTCATCGGACCGACGACCGCGCGGGGCCAGCGCCCGGCGCGCGCGCATGGCAAAACCGGTCAGAAAGATCAGCATCGCCCCCACCACTGCGATCACGGCAACGGCTGCGGCCGCGAATACGGCCAGCAGGGCCCCGACAGCCATCGCAATCACCGCAGCCGTCGCGCCGCCCAGCCACATCAGCGGGGCCATCAGGCCGCTGGGGCGCCGACGCGCGGCAAAACCGATATGAGCAAACCGGTCGGACTGGGTCATCGCATTTCCTTGCTGAGCGCGGGAAACAACGCTCACGTCTCAATGTCGGTCCATACAGATGAACCGTCAAGGAACGGGCGCTTCACAGGAGAGTGTGTCGCAGCCGCCCCTGGCACCGATCAGCCCAGTGGCCGATCGGCCAGAACCACCGCACCCTCGCGGCGCATACGGTCGGCCTGAACGCGCTGGGTCACGGCCTGGACCTCCGGATCGGCCATAATCCCACCCAGCATGACCAGGGCGCGCGCCGCCTCGCTCTGCACACCAAACACCGAAGACAGGGCCTCCCACGGCGACTTGGGCTCGGGGAAGCGCTTGAACCGCACCGATTCGTCGTCCGGAATTTTCGCCAGGCGACGTGCGGCGCCAATGGCCTCGTGCAGGCCGCCCAGTTCGTCGACCAGGCCCAGGGCCTTGGCTTGCGCTCCGGTCCAAACCCGACCGCGGGCGATTTCGCGCACCCGGCCCTCGGGCAGGCGGCGGCCAGCCGAGACGCGGGCGATGAACTGGTCATAGGTCCGGTCGATAGACTGCGAGAAGGCCGCGCGTTGATCGGCGCTGAACGGTTCGGCCGGCGAGAAGGCGTCGGCATAGTCGCCGCCGACCGAAAGGCCGCGCAGGTCGACGCCGAACCGTCCAAGAGCCTCGGCCATCACGAACTTGCCGCCGAAAACCCCGATCGATCCGGTCAGGGTCGACGGCTGGGCGACGATGTAGCTGGCCTCGGAGCTGATCCAGTATCCGCCGGAGGCAGCATAGGCGCCCATGGACACGACGACCGGCTTGCCCGCCGCCTTGGCTGCCCGCACAGCGGCCAGGATCTGTTCGGACGCATCGGGCGAACCCCCGGGTGACGAGACGCGCAGCACAATGGCCTTCACATCCTTGTCCTCGATCGCGTCATAGATGGCCTCGGCCAAATCGTCCGACTGGATCGAGGAGCCGCCGCCGAAGGGGTCGGCGCCGCCGCCGGTGCCCGTCATGATCGCGCCTTCGCCGCCGATGATGGCGATGGCGGACTTGCCCGAGCCGTCGCGCGAGCCCTGGGCCGAGGCGTAGTCGCCAAAGCTGATGATCTCGGACCCCTTGCCCGCACGCCGCAGGGCCTCGGCCTCGGCCTCCTCGACCTGCCCGATCTTGTCGATCAGCTTGGCACCCAGAGCCTGCTCGGCAGAATAGGGACCGGCCTCCAGCGCAGTGCGCAGGGCGGCGGGCGTCGTCTTGCGATCCTGAGCGGCATTGGCGACCGCACCGTCATAGATGGAGGTCATCCAGGCCGTCATCGCCTCGCGATGCGCCGGGGTGAAGTCGCTTTCGGTATAGCCGTTGACGGCGTTCTTGAACTCGTACCGCTGCTCGAACTGCGGCTGCAGGCCGTATCTGTCGAACGCTCGGCCCAGGAAGATTTCTTCGGTCGAAAAGCCTGTGGCCTGGAAGCTGGACGTGTTTTGCATCCACAGCTCGGACGCCGAGGCCCCGACCATATAGCTGGAGATCACGGCACCGACCGGCAGGAAGCCCTGAGAGTGAGCAATGACCGGCTTGCCCGTGGCGCGGAAGCGGCGCACGGCCTGGCGCACCTCATCGGCGGCGGCGGGCGTCATGCCGGCCTCGGGCAGGCGGATCAGCAGGGCCTTTACGCTGCTGTCGTCGCCGGCCTGGGCCAGCACGTCCACAACCTGCACCACCGACAGGCCGGACCCGCCAAAGGCGGCGAACGGATTGGCCGAGGTCTGATCGGTCAGGCCTTCGCGCAGGTCCAGCTCCAGCACCGCATTGCGCGGCGTCGCCGGCTTGGACGACGAGGCCGAACTGATCGCCACCGTGATCAGGATGAATGGCACCACCACAAAGAACAGCATCAGGCCGGCGAACACGCCCAGCAGGGTCAGGAAAAACTGTTTCATGAGGTCGACGGCCGTTTCGTCAGCGCGGCCCAGCTTGGCCAGCGAGGAAGCATAGAGGCCGGGCCGTCACCGTCAAATGAACGTCCCGTAACGCGCGAATAGCGCCACAATTCCGCAACGCAGCATGGCGATTGATGGCCGGGTCAGAAATCCCTATATCAGCCTCCTGCGAGCGGGGGCCGATTGCCCCGCGTCACGTTCGGACCGCAACTCCCATGCTGGTCACTTTGATGAAGTCCAAGCTGCACCGCGCCACGGTGACGCAAGCCGATCTGGATTACGAAGGCTCCATCGCCATCGACACCGATCTGCTGGATGCCGCGGGCATCTTTGCCCACGAACAGGTCGATGTGCTGAACATCACGACCGGTGCGCGTTTCACCACCTATGCGATCGAGGCCCCGCGCGGGTCCAAGGTGATCGGCGTCAACGGCGCTGCTGCCCGGCTGGTCCAGAAGAACGACAAGGTTATCGTCGTCACCTATGGGCAACTGCCCGCCCAGGAAGCCCGCCAGTGGTCGCCCACCGTCGTGCTGCTGGACGACCAGAACGAGATCAAGCGCGCGGCTTGACGCCCCTCTGATGGCGGGATCTCCTCGCGTCTGACGGGGAGTGCGACGATGAGAGTTTTCCAGCTTTTTTCCGTGGCGGCCTTTGCTGCCATGGCATCACCGGCGCTGTGTCAGGACGCATCGTCGGGGCGGCCTGTGATCGTCGTCAGCGGGTCTGCCGAAGTCAGTGCGCCACCTGATCGCTTTGCGATTGACGTTACAATCAGCGGTCGCGGCGACACGCAGGTTGCGGCGTTGCGTTCCCTGGCGACTGTTCAAGATCGTGTTGTCGAGACCCTGCCCAGTCTGGACGGGGTCGAAGATGCCCGTCTGACAACGGACGACGTCGAGTTGGAGCCGGTCTATGATCGGTCCTGCGGAGACAGGTACGACGAGGACCGCTGTCCCGTCGTTGGCTACACCGCGACCATGGACATTCAGTTCGAAGCCGCGCCTGCCACGAGGGCTGGCGATGCCCTTTCCCTGGCCTCGGAGCTTGGCGCGACTTCAGTACGCCTGAATGCCTATTCCCTTTCGGATATCGCCTCGCTGCGGCAGGAAGCCGATCGGGCGGCTTATGCCGATGCAAGGCAACAGGCAGACGGCTTGGCCGGCGCCTCTGGCAACCGCGTCCTTCGGGTCATCCGTATTCAGGACGCATCAGTACCGCCCGAGGCCTTTGCAGAGGCAACCGAAGTCGACGAGGTCGTCGTGACCGGCAGTCGTGTCCGCCCCGCAGTTTCCTTGGTAGCCCTGCCCAAACCCGTAGTTGCCCGGTCTCGGCTGACGGTGATGTTCGAAATCGAGTGATCAAACTCCGCCCGGCCGTCTCGTTCAGCTGCGCGTGCGATCGTAGACGCCGAACTCGTGGGCGATGCAGCGGTCGATCAGGGTGCGCCACACAGGCTCGGCGATGTCGGGCGAGAGGTGGTGCGCCTTTGCCGCCGCCAGCACCTTTGACACCACATCCTCGATGCGGGCCTCGTCATGGACGGCGTCCCGGTCCGGCTTGATGCGGGCTGCGGCGTCCATATAGCGCTGGCGTTCGGCCATCAGCGCGACCAGGGCGCGGTCCAGGGCGTCGACGCCCTGGCGGACCTCGATCATGGTCTGGCATTCGCTGGGATCGACCCGGGGATCGACGGCGACGAGGGCGGGCTTATGCATGCGCAGGGGGTTAGCCGCAGATGGCTGCTTCGCCAAGTCGTCAGCCGACGAATGCGCGTTCCAGCACATAATCGCCGGGCTCGGCGTTGGAGCCTTCCTTCAGGCCATAGGTCTCCAGCAGTTCGCCGGTTTCCTTGATCATGGCCATGGACCCGCACAGCATCACCCGGTCGCGCGCCGGATCGAAACCGTCCGGCAGGCCCAGATCGGCAAAGACGGCACCAGACTTGATGCGGTCGGTGATCCGCCCCGGCGTTTCAAATGCCTCTCGCGTGACCGTCGGGTAATAGGTCAGCTGCGCCCGGGCCTCGTCTCCGATCAGGGGATCATCGTGGATGCCCTGGGTGAAGAAGTCGCGGTAGGCCAGGTCGGCTACCGACCGCACCGTGTGGCAGACGATGACGCGGCCGAACCGGCTATAGGTCTCGGGATCGCGCGCGACACTCAGCCACGGCGCCAGGCCAGTGCCCGTGCCGATCAGCCACAGCCGCTCGCCGCCGGTCAGGGCATCCAGCACCAGGGTGCCGGTCGGCTTCTTGCCCATCAGGACGGTGTCCCCGGCGACGATCTTCTGAAGGCGCGAGGTCAGCGGGCCGTCGGGCACCTTGATCGAGAAGAACTCCAGCTGTTCGTCCCAGTGCGGGCTGGCGATCGAATAGGCCCGCAGGACCGGCTTGCCGCCGTCCTCGCCGGGCAGGCCGATCATCACGAACTCGCCGGAGCGAAACCGGAAGTCCTCGGGCCGGGCGACAGCAAAGCTGAACAGCTGATCGGTCCAGTGGCGAACCCACAGCACCTCAAGCTGGTAAAACGGGCTGGCCTTGGCGGGCACCGGGGCGGGGGACAGGGCGGTGTCGGTCATCGCCGGGCTTTTAGGCCCCCGTGCCCTGACTGGAAAGGGAGGGGTGGTCGCACCGGCTTACAGTTTTGCTGATGTCCATGCACGTCAGATGACGCTGGTCTCCCAAAAAGGGGTGACGTCATCCGGGCTGGCGCTTAGCGTCGCGGTCATGAAGAACCTGCTCCTTGCCTCGACCGTGATGCTCATCGCCGGACCAGCCCTGGCCCAGACCGCCGATCCCGCCATCCTTACGCCGGAGCGGGTCTTTGCCAATCCGTCCCTGTCCGGGCCGGTGGCGCGCGGGGTGAGCCTGTCGCCCGACGGCCAGTTGGTCGCCTTCCTCCGCTCGCGCGAGGACGATGTGGACGTCCAGGACCTTTGGGCCGCGCCGACCGGCGAGGGAGAAGCGTTCAAGCTGATCGACGCCCGCGCCCTGGTTCCCGATGCCGGCGAACTGTCCGAGGCGGAGAAGGCCCGGCGCGAGCGGATGCGGATTTCGGCGCGTGGCGTGGTCGAATATTCCTGGGACGAACAGGGCCGCTACATCCTGGCCCCGCTGGAAGGCGACATCTTCCTGGCTGAGCGGAATGGCGGGGCGGTGCGACGTCTGACCGAGACCGAGGCCGACGAGATCGATGCCAAGGTTTCGCCGCTCGGCAACTATGTCTCCTGGGTGCGGGATCAGGACCTTTTCGTGATGGACCTGGCCACCGCGACCGAGCGGGCCATGACGACCGAAGGGGAGGGCCTGATCACCTGGGCCACCGCCGAGTTCATCGCCCAGGAGGAAATGGACCGCGACACCGGCTATTGGTGGAGTCCCGATGAACGCTACATCGCCCTTCAGCGCACGGATGAATCAACGGTCGATATCATCCCCCGCCTCGACATTTCCGGCGGCGGGGCCACCGTGGTCGAGCAGCGCTACCCCCGCGCGGGCCGTCCCAATGCCGTGGTCGAGCTTTATGTGCAGGACGTGGCCACCGGTGCCCGCACCCGCGTCGACCTGGGCCAGAATCCCGACATCTATCTGGCCCGCGTCAACTGGTCGGCCGATGGTCAGACCCTGTATGTTCAGCGCCAGTCGCGGGACCAGAAGACCCTGGATCTGCTCAGCGTCGATCCCGCAACGGGGGCTTCGCGGGTCATCCTGACGCAGTCGTCTGACGCCTGGGTCGCCCTGACGCACGACTTCAAGGCGCTGAAGGACGGCAACTTCATCTGGTCTTCGGAGGAGACCGGCTGGCGGCATCTGTATCTTTACGACCGCGACGGGCGGCGGCTGCGGGCGATCACTTCGGGCGACTGGCCGGTAAAGGGCCTGAACGGCGTCGACCAGGCGACCGGCACGGTCTTCTTCACCGCCTCCATGCGCGACGGCGTCGAGTATCCGATCGAGCAGCAGCTTTTCCGCGTTTCCCTGACCGACGATGCGGCGCCGGTGGCCGTCACTCCGTCCGGCGGCTGGTGGAGCGCCTCGGTCAATGGCACCGGCACCGCCTATGTCGGCAACTACACCGACCTGAAGACGCCGCCGCAGTCGGCCCTGTACCGCGCTGACGGCACCTTCGTGCGCTGGATCGAGGAGAACCGGCTGGACGAAGATCACCCCTTCCATCCGTATGTCGCGCGGCGTCAGACCCCGACCTTCGGCACCCTGCAAAGCCACGGCGAGACCCTGGTCTGGCAGATGACCACACCGCCGGGCTTCGATCCGTCGCGCACCTATCCGGTGGTCATGCAGGTCTATGGGGGGCCGTCGGGCGGGGGTGTTCGTGTGGCCTGGCAGCCGGCGACGACGCAACTGTTGACCGAGGCCGGCTACATCGTCTTCCGCCTCGACAACCGGGGTGAGGGGGACCGCTCGGTCGCTTTCAAACAGGCCCTCTATCTGAGGATGGGCCAGCCTGAGATCGAGGACCAGGTGCTGGCCGCCGACTATCTGCGGTCGCTGCCCTATGTCGACGACGACCGCATCGCCATGATGGGGTGGTCCTATGGCGGGTTCATGAGCCTGATGGCCCTAACCGAGCCGAAGATGGGCCTGGCCGCCGCCATATCGGGTGCACCGCCGACGGAATGGGGCCTCTACGACACCCATTATACCGAGCGCTATATGTCGACGCCCCAGGCCAATGTGGAGGGCTATGCCGCCTCCGACGCCATCCCGCGCCTGCCGAACATGACCGGAAGGCTCCTGCTGATGCACGGCATGGCTGACGACAACGTCATCTTCGAAAACACGACGCGGGTGCTGGACGCGCTCCAGAGCCAGAGCCTGCCGTTCGAGACCATGCTCTATCCGGGCCAGCGCCACGGCATCCGGGGCAATGAGCGGGGCCTGCACCAGTGGCGGACCTATCTGGACTTCCTGGACCGCACCATCGGATCGCGCGCACCCGCCTCGGGCGGACAGGCCCGATGACGATCGAGAGCGAGGATCAGCTCGACCGTCTGCGGACGGTCGGGGGCCTGGTCGCCCGCACCCTGGCCGCCATGGGCAAGGCGCTGGAGCCCGGCATGACCACCCGCGAACTGGACGGCATCGGGCGGGCCCTGCTGGAAAATGAGGGGGCTCGATCGGCCCCCGAGCTAACCTACGGCTTTCCCGGTGCGACCTGTATCTCGGTCGGTCCCGACTGCGCCCACGGCATACCGGACGACACGGTGGTCAAGGCGGGTGACCTCATCAATATCGACGTCTCGGCCGAGCTGGACGGCTATTTCGGCGACACAGGCGCCAGCTTTGCCGTGCCGCCGGTCCGGCCGCGCGTGGAGCGCCTGTGCCGCGACGGTCGCCGGGCAATGTGGGCAGGCATCCGTGCCGTAAAGCCCGGTCGTCCGCTGAATGCTGTGGGTCGATCCATCGAGCGTTTCGCCGATCAGAACGGCTATAGCCTGGTCCGCAACCTGGCCAGCCACGGGGTGGGGTTCTCCCTGCACGACGAACCGGCCCATATCCCCACCTGGTACGAGCCCGACGACCGCCGCACCATTCCCGACGGCCTGGTCTTCACCATCGAACCTTTCCTGTCGCTCGGGGCCGACTGGGTCGAGGCACGACCGGACGGCTGGTCGCTGTACCCGCCGATGCTGCAGCCGACTGTCCAGTATGAGCATACCCTGGTGGCCACCCGGCGAGGCCCGGTCGTCCTGACCCTGGCCTGATCCGGCTTTCGGCACCGTCTCGATAATCGGCCATTGACTCAATTCGATGGTTAGCTAATCATCGCAATATGAGCCAGGTCTTCAAAGCCCTCTCGGACCCCACCCGCCGCCGGGTGCTGCATCTGTTGCGGCAGGGCCCGATGAGTGCCGGCGACCTTGCCGATCAGTTCGACGTGTCGAAGCCGACCATGTCCGCCCACTTCGCCGTGCTGAAGGAGGCCGACCTGGTTCACGCCGAAAAGGTCGGGAAATCCGTCATCTATCACCTGAAGCTCTCAGTGCTCGAAGACGCACTGCTGGGCTTTGTCCAGTCATTCGGCATGGGCGCTTCGTCGCCGGAGCCGAGCAAGGGGAAAGCACCATGAACAAGGAACTCGTCGGTAGTCTGGCCTGGGGCGGCGGCATCCTCGTCCTGGCCTTGATCGCCAGCTTTGCGCGTCAGCAGGGCTATATCGATCAGGACACGACCACCCGGATCGTCCTGGGAGCCACAGGCTTGATGATCGCCTGGTTCGGCAATCGGATGCCCAAGATCTTCGTGCCCGGCGCAGGGGCTCGCCAAGCCAGACGCGTGGCCGGATGGTCGCTGGCCTTGAGCGGGCTGGTCTATGCCGCGCTGTGGGCCTTCGCGCCATTCCAGGTGGCGCTGATCGGCGGATGCGGTGCCGTCATTGCGGGGATGGTGGTCACCTTTGGCTATTGTTTCTCGTTGCGGTCCAGACTGGCGGCCTGACCGACAGGTCCGAATTTTCTGCATCAGGAACCGCCCCGAAGCGGTGCCGTTAGGGCCGAATGGAAAAGATATTCATCCGGTTCGCCACCGCGACGGCCAAGGTCACGGGCCGGCCCTGGACATTCATCGCCTGCGTCGCGGTGGTGCTGGTATGGGCCATCAGTGGTCCGGTCTTCGGCTTCAGCGAGACCTGGCAGCTGGTCATCAACACGGGCACGACCATCGTCACCTTCCTGATGGTGTTCCTGATCCAGAACACCCAGAACCGTGACGCCGCCGCCATGCAGGCCAAGCTGGACGAGCTGATCTTCGGTCTGAAGGGGCCCAGCGACCGCTTCATCGGCATCGAACATCTGACAGACGAGGAGCTGGAGGCCATCCTGGCCGAGGTCGAGAAGCGTGCCGAACGCGTCGCCTCCGGCCAGCCTCCGGGCGCGATCGGAGCCAAGGCCCCACCCCGTAAGCCGCGCAACAAAGCCAAGGCCAAGGCATGAGCGACCTGATCGCCAACATCGTCGGAACCGGTGCAGCTCTCTGTTCCATCAGCAGTTTTGCGCCGCAGATGATCAAGATCTGGAAGGACCGCGACGCCTCCTCGGTGTCGCTGAAGACCTATTCCCTGACGGTGACCTGTTTCATCCTGTGGGTGGTTTATGGCGTCCTGACCACGGCCTGGCCCGTCGTATTCGCCAACAGCTGCGCCCTGGTCATGGCGGCCGGGGTGCTGTTCATGAAGTGGCGGTTCGACATCTCGGACAAGGCTTAGATCGCACCGCCTGGAAGACAGCGCCCGCAACGCCCGCTAATAAGCGGTCATGTTCAAATCCGTCCTGGTCGCCAATCGCGGCGAGATCGCCTGTCGTGTGTTCCGAACCGCCAAGCGGATGGGAATACGAACCATCGCCGTCTACTCCGAGGCCGATGCCCACGCCCTGCATGTGCGGACGGCGGACGAGGCGGTTCTGATCGGCCCGGCCCCTGCGCGCGAATCCTATCTGGACGCAGCAAAAGTGCTGGCAGCAGCCAAGGCTACCGGGGCTGAGGCCATCCACCCCGGCTATGGCTTCCTGAGCGAGAATGCCGACTTCGCCGAGGCCGTCATGGCTGCGGGTCTGGTCTGGATCGGTGCCCCTCCGGCCGCCATCCGCGCCATGGGGCTGAAGGATGCGGCCAAGGCACTGATGGTCGAGGCGGGCGTGCCCGTCACCCCCGGCTATATGGGTGAGGACCAGACCCCCCAGCGGCTGAAAGCCGAGGCCGATGCCATCGGCTATCCTGTCCTGATCAAGGCGGTTGCGGGCGGCGGCGGAAAGGGCATGCGCCGCGTCGATGCCGCCGAGGCCTTCCTCGACGCCCTGGCGTCCTGCCAGCGCGAGGCCGCATCCAGCTTCGGCGACGACCGGGTCCTGATCGAGAAATACATCCTGTCGCCCCGCCACATCGAGGTTCAGGTCTTTGGCGACAGCCACGGCACTGTGGTCCATCTGTATGAACGCGACTGCTCCCTGCAACGCCGTCATCAGAAGGTGATCGAGGAAGCGCCCGCGCCCGGCATGGACGCCGCGACCCGCGCCGCCGTCACCGATGCCGCCGTGCGTGCGGCGAAGGCGGTGGACTATGTCGGGGCAGGGACCATCGAGTTCATCGCCGACGGCACCGAGGGCCTGCGCGCCGACCGCATCTGGTTCATGGAGATGAACACCCGGCTGCAGGTCGAGCACCCGGTGACCGAGGCCATTACCGGCGTCGACCTGGTCGAATGGCAGTTCCGCGTGGCGGCAGGCCAGCCCGTGCCCCTGGCCCAGGCCGACATCCCGATGAAGGGCTGGGCCATGGAAGCCCGCCTCTATGCCGAGGATCCCTCGAACGGCTTCCTGCCCAGCATCGGCAAGCTGGACCATTTCGTGATGCCGGACGGCCTTCGCATCGACACGGGCGTGCAGCAGGGCGGCGAGGTCAGCCAGTTCTACGACCCTATGATCGCCAAGCTGATCGTCCATGCCGACACGCGCGAGGCAGCGGCGGCCAAGCTGGCGAAGGCCTGCGGCTCGGTCCAGGTGTGGCCGGTCAAGACCAATGCGGGCTTCCTGGTCCGGTGTCTGGAACATCCCCGGTTCGTTGAGGGTGACGTCGACACGGGTTTCATTGGGGCGGAGGAGGAGAAACTCCTAGCCGTTGCGACGATCGCCGACGACGCCTTGAAGCCATTCGCTCTCAGCCTAAGAAATCGGGCTGCGCTGATGACGCAGGCGCTGGGCGGCGACTTGGTCGCCCGCGGCTTTCGGCTGAATGCCGAACCTCGCAATGAGGGGCGGCTCTACGTCGATGGCGAAGCGAGGACCTTGCCGTTGCCTTGGTCATGGGAGGAGCAGTTCGTCGATTTCTTCGCGCTGGAATCGACAATCCCCGCCTTTGTGGACGGCAATGCTTTCGCAGTGACCTACGTCATGCCATCGGCCACAGCCTTCGGCACGGCGTCTGCCTCCGACGGCTCCCTCCGCGCCCCCATGCCGGGCAAGATCGTTGCCGCCTCGGCACAGGCCGGGGACGCCGTCACTAAGGGCCAGCCCATCGTGGTGCTGGAAGCCATGAAGATGGAACACGCCCTGACCGCCCCCTTCGACGGCACGGTCGAAAGCGTCTCGGTCACCGTCGGCGACCAGGTCGGCGAAGGCACAGTCCTGGCCGTGGTCGTCGCGACCTAGTCGTCCCAGGAGCCCCTCCGCCAGGGCGCTTGGCCGCGCCGCGCCACCTCCCACCGCATACGATCGGAAGGGAAGCTCGACTATAGCCCCGTCCCGCCCAGGGGGCGCGTGACCTGGGCGTCGCTGAAGGTGGCCATCTTGTCGATGCATCGCGTGATGACCGCCTTGACCGCAGGGTCACGAACCGAGGTGCGATGGGTGGCTTCGTCGATCCAGACTTCGGTCACCCAGACGGCATTGTCGTCTGCCGGGTCGTGGGCCACGATATAGCTGAGGCAGCCTGGACGGCCCGTCAGCTCGTCCAGAAGTATGGCGGTCAGCGCATCGCGCTGTCCCGGCGCTGCCGTCATCTTGGCGATCAGGCCATACATCCGCGCCATCCTTTCAACGTGCGGCGCTTCCTGTCGCACGAGTCGCTCTCGGCAAGCGTACGCAATCGCGGTATGAGCATGCGTTGTGTTTTCCCTGGGGAGTGCCTGCGTGACCCGTACGATGATGAAGGGGGCTGCGGCCCTGGCCCTGACCTTCGGTCTGATGGCTCCGCTTGCGGCCAAGGCTCAGAGCGTGCCGTCCAAGCCCGCTGACGTTGCCGACATGAAATGCCTGGCGCTGCTCGTTACCATCGTGGAGATGGGCGGCGAGGCATCGGACCAGGTTATGCCCGGCGTCTTCTACTATCTGGGCCGGCTTGAGGGACGCACGCCGTCCACCAACTGGCTGCAAGCGACCGAGGATTATCGACGGGGCACGCCCGTCGAGACCTTGGCCGGCGATGCTGAACGGTGCTCTCAGGAGTTGATGGCCAAGGGCAATGAGATGATTGCCTTCGGCGAGACCCAGGCGCAGCAGCCCTGATCCACCTCATCAAACTGTGTGTCGGCGTGGCCAAGGTCGAGACCCTGGAGCGCCGGGTGAGCAAGGGGGACTGGCTGGTGGTTCACACACGCCAGACCCCCAAACGCGCCATGGAGCTGGAAGACGGTGGCTCGCTTTATTGGGTCATGAAGGGTTCGGTCGTCTGCCGCATGCCCATTCTTGACGTGACCACCCGCGGCGAGGGCAAGGCGTCGCAATGCCTGATCCGCCTGGCCCCCGAGGTGATCCGCACCGCGCCCCAGGCTCGCCGCGCGTTTCAGGGTTGGCGTTATCTGGAGCCCAAGGACGCGCCGATGGACCTGTCGTCCATGGATGCCGGCGAACTGCCGGTCGATCTGGCCAAGCAGTTGCGCGAGATGGGCGCTTGGTGACCGCCGACGTCGTCATCCTGGGCGGCGGACACAACGGGCTGGTCTGCGCCTTCTACCTCGCCCGGGCCGGACTGAAGGTCACGGTGCTGGAGCGCCGTCACGTCGTCGGCGGGGCGGCGGTGACCGAGGAGTTCCATCCCGGATTTCGCAACTCCACCGCCAGCTATACCGTCAGCCTGCTGAACCCGCGCGTCATTGCCGACATGGACCTGGCCCGGCATGGCCTTCGGGTCGTCGAGCGGCGGATGTCGAACTTCCTGCCCCTGCCGGGCGGCGACCATTTCCTGGCGGGCGAGGGCCGGACGCAGGAGCAGGTGGCCCGGTTCTCGGCCCGCGATGCCGAGCGCCTGCCCGAGTACGAGCGGCGGCTGGAGGTCGTGGCCGGCGTCCTGCGCGACTGGGTGCTCAGGGCTCCGCCCAATGTGGTCGAAGGCGGCTGGACGGCCATGTTGCCCGAACTGCTGAGCGCCGGAGCGCTGGGACGTCAGGCGATGGGTCTGGACACACAGGGACGGCGCGACCTGCTGGACCTGTTCGCCAAGTCGGCCGGCGACTGGCTGGACGGCTGGTTCGAGAGCGATCCCATCAAGGCCCTGTTCGGCTTCGACAGCGTCGTCGGCAACTATGCCAGCCCCTATACGCCCGGCTCGGCCTATGTCCTGCTGCACCACGTGTTCGGCGAGGTGAATGGCCGCAAGGGCGTTTGGGGCCATGCCATAGGGGGCATGGGGGCGATCACCCAGGCCATGGCCGCGGCCTGTGCCGAGCACGGTGTCGAGGTCCGGCTGGATGCCGAGGTGGCCCAGGTCCTGACCGAAGGGGGCCGGGCCGTGGGGGCGGTCACGGCGGCGGGCGATGTCGTCCGGGCCCGGGCTGTGGTTTCGAACCTGCATCCGCGCCTGTTGTTCGACCGGCTGGTCGATCCGGCCGTGGTGCCTTCGGACTTCACCGAGCGGATGGGGCGTTATGCTTCCGGGTCCGGGACCTTCCGGATGAATGTAGCCTTGTCCGAGCTGCCGCGATTCGCTGCCCTGCCGCAGCCGGGCGATCACCATACGGCGGGCATCATTATCGCCCCCAGCCTGGCCTATATGGACCGCGCCCACGCCCAGGCCCGGCTGAACGGGTGGTCGGCCCAGCCGATCGTCGAAATGCTGATCCCCTCGACCCTGGACGATAGCTTGGCCCCGCCCGGCCAGCATGTGGCCAGCCTGTTCTGCCAGCATGTGGCCCCCGACCTGGCGGATGAGCACCGCGAAGCCGTGGCGGATGTGATGATCGACACGGTCGAAGCCCATGCGCCGGGGTTCAAGGCTTCGGTGATCGGGCAGCTGGCCTTGGGTCCGCGTGACCTGGAACGGCGCTTCGGCCTGGTCGGCGGCGACATCTTCCACGGGCGTCTGACGCTGGATCAGCTGTTCAGCGCCCGGCCGGTGATGGGGCATGCCGATCACCGGATGCCGGTAAAGGGGCTGTATCTGTGCGGCTCCGGAGCCCATCCGGGCGGTGGCGTCACCGGGGCACCCGGACACAACGCCGCCCGTGCGGTGCTGAAGGATTTGCGGGTCCGCTAAAGCCGCTGGACGATGTGGCGACCATGCAGTTGCCGCACGAAGGGCAGGGGGCGATCAGCCTGCTCCGCCCGCGCCGCGACCTCGCCCAGGACGAAACGGGTGATGGCGGGCAGGTCCAGGTTCTGCATCTGGTCCAGCGACAGCCAGGCGATCTCGTCCAGTTCACCCGATCCGGCGGTCGGTTCGGGATGCAGCAGGGCATCGGACGACGCGATGAAGAAGCGGGCATCGAAACGGCGGCTGCGACCCGGCGGCGTGATGGCCCGGGCGATATAGCTGAGCGCCGACAGGTCGGGCAGGGCCCCGGCAGCGCGGAACTCGCGCCAGGGTCCGGCGACGGAGGCCGTGGGGGCCTGGGTGCCCAGGATCAGCCCCGTCTCCTCGAACGTCTCGCGCACCGCCGCCAGAGCCAAGGCCCGCGCCCGGCGGCTGGGCATTTCGCGCGCCAGCAACTGCGCGGTTTCGTCTGACAGTTCGGTGCCGCTGGCGGCCGTGAAGTCGGCCCGCTCCACCCGTCCGCCCGGAAACACCCATTTGGCCGCCATGAAGACATGGCCCGGTGCCCGGCGGCCCATCAGCACCTCCGCCTGGCCGTGACGTGTGCGCGTCAGGATCAATGTGGCGGCATCGCGAGGGCGCTGCCGTCCCCCGACACGCGGCGCATCGGCCAGATCGGCGGCAGCATCGAAAGGTGGGTCGGCGAGGGTCACGACCGATCTGCTAGGCGCTTTTGTTGCCTTTCCCAAGAGCTGTAGTCTTGGCAACCGACTCCCGGTGGAGATTGTCCGTGATTGCCCTCGTATCCCAGGGTCTGCTGGTTTTGCTCGGCCTGTGGCTTGCAGGGCTGGGCGTATGGATGGTCATGGCTCCGCAGCGTGCACTGGATGTCCTGGCGATGATGGGTCGCACGCCCCTCATCCACTTCGGCGAGATGGCGGTCAGGATCATGGCCGGTCTGGTCTTCATCCTGGCGGCAGCTACGACACGCCATCCTGCCGCGATCAGCATGATTGGCATCTTTTTGATCGTGTCTGCCCTGGCTCTGATGCTGCTGCCACGCCGTTGGCATGTCGCCTATTCGACCTGGTGGGCCGCCCGGATACCGGTCTGGGCCGTCAGGCTGATCGGGCCGGTCTCGGTCGGAATGGGCGGGCTCCTTGCCTGGGTGGCAATCTAGCGCCCGTGGACAGTCTTACCGCCGCTTGCCCTTTCGAACGCCCTTGAGGCCCCCGCTCGGCGGCTTCGGCCCGCCAGGGCGTTTGGAGCCGCGCTTGGGCGGGCCGCTGCCATCGCGCCCCTTGCCCATGGGGCCACGCCCGCGCAGACCCAGGCGAGGGGCGGGGGCATTGGGATCGCGCGGATCGGGATCGGACAGCATTTCGAACAGCAGGCCCCCGGTCACCGGCGTCGCCTCGACCAATTTGACCTCGACCGAACGCCCCAAGAGCCAGCGCTGGCCCGAGCGTTCGCCGACCAGGGCATGCGCCTTGTCGTCGTGGTGGAAATACTCGCCGCCCAGCGATGACACGGGCACCAGTCCATCGGCCCCCGTTTCGGCCAGCCGCACAAACAGGCCAAAGCGAGTCACTCCAGTGATCCGGCCGGGGAAGGTGGCCCCGACGCGATCCTCCAGAAAGGCGGCCACATAGCGATCCATGGCATCGCGCTCGGCCGCCATGGAGCGGCGCTCGGTGGCGGTCACCTGCTCGGCGATGGTCGACAACTCTGCGATCTCGCGGTCCGTCAGGCCGTCCGACCCCAGCTTCAGCGCCCGGATCAGGCCCCTGTGCACGATCAGGTCCGAATAGCGCCGGATGGGCGAGGTGAAGTGGGCATAGCGGTCCAGGTTCAGTCCGAAATGGCCGACGTTCTCGGGGCTGTAGATCGCCTGCATCTGGGACCGCAGGACGACCTCGTTGACGACCTCGGCATGGGGCGTCTCACGCGTCTGATCCAGCAGCTTGTTGAACCGCTTGGTCGTCGCCGGCTCGCCCTTGGCCCAGGGCATGGCCAGGGTCTGGAGAAAGTCGGCCAGATTGAACAGCTTTTCCTGGCTGGGGGCATCGTGGACGCGGAAGATCAACGGCGTCTTTTTCTGCTCCAGCGTCTCGGCGGCGCAGACATTGGCCTGGATCATCATCTCCTCGATCAGCCGGTGCGCCTCCAGCGATTTGCGCGGCACGATCGCGGCAATCCCGCCGTCGGGGGCCATCAGGATGCGGCGCTCGGGGCTGTCGATGGCCAGGGGGCTGCGCTTCAACCGGCCCTTCAGCAGGGTGCGATAGGCATTCCACAGCGGATAGAGGATGGCCTCCATGATGGGGCCGGTCGTGTCATCGGTGCCGCCGCCGTTCTCTGGACCGTCAATGGCCGCTTGCGCCTGCTCATAGGAAAGCTTGGCGTGCGACCGCATCAGGCCGCGCACGAACTTGTGGCCTGTCTTGCGGCCGTCCTTGTCGAACACCATCCGCACGGCCAGACAGGCGCGGTTTTCGCCCTCCTTCAGACTGCACAGGCCGTTGGACAGGCGTTCGGGCAGCATCGGCTCGACGCGATCGGGGAAATAGGTCGAGTTGCCCTTGGCGCGGGCCTCGCGATCCAGCGCCGTGCCGGGCCGGACATAGGCGGCGACGTCGGCGATGGCGACCCAGACGATCCAGCCGTCCGCGTTCTTCGGATCGGTATCACGCTCGGCATAGACGGCGTCGTCGTGGTCGCGGGCATCCGCCGGATCGATGGTGATGAACGGAACCTGTCGCAGGTCCTCGCGACCTTTCAGGCTGGGCAGTTCCTGGTCCTCGGCCTCGCGCTCGACGGCCTCGGAGAAGCCGGTCGGCACGCCATGGGCATGGATCGCAATCAGCGATGCAGCGCGCGGGTCGTCCTCGCGGCCTATGACCTCCAGGATTTTGCCGCGCTTGGGACCATACCGGTGCTCGCCCTTCTCGATGGCGGCCAGAACCAGATCGCCGTCCTTCAGGTCCGCTGCCTGTGCGGGCGGCACGAACAGCACGTCCTTGGATCGCCGATCGACCGGCTCGACCCGGCATTCGCGGTTGGACTTCCGAATGACCCCCAGAACGCGGTTGTTTCCGGTATCCAGCTTCTTGATCAGGCGGGCTTCCCAGCCGTCGCCCGCGCGCGCGAACTTGACCAGAACCCGATCGCCCAGGCCGGGGGCCGGGCCGGTCTTTCCGCCGTTATCAGGCATCAGCAGGGCCCGCGGCGCATCTTCCGTCGCCTCGACCAGACGCACGAACAGGTCGCCGTCGATGTCGCGTTCCACCACATCGGCCACACCGACAGGCGGCAGGCTGCCGACCGGCGAGAAGCCCTTGCGGCCACGCTTGCCCAGCTTGCCCTCGGCTTCCAGGGTCCGGATCATTTCGCGCAGCATGCGGCGCTCGTCGCCCTTCAGGCCGAAATGGCGGGCGATGTCGGTCTTTTCGGCCGATCCTGCCTCACGCAGAAAGGCCAGCAGGGTTTCGGGATCGGGTAGGCCGGCGGGGGAGCGGCGCGGAGGCTTGGTCATCATTGTTCATAGACCAGATCGGGGCTCCCCGTCAGGTTTCAACACTTTTCGGACGCGGCAGGGCAATTGATCCTGCAACTCTTCACCAGGAGCCCGCCATGTCCGCCGCCGCCCTTGCTCTCTCGTTCGTTCTCATTGCGCCGGCTCAGGAGCCCCAGTCGCACACCCAGGCGGTGACCTGCGCTTCGACTTTCCTGATTGGGGCGGCGCTTCTGGCCCAGGCGGCCGAAGCCAATCCTTCGGACGAGGGCACCCAGTCGGCCATCACCAGCATCGGCCAGCTGCTGAAGCGGGCCGACGACGACCGCCTGGCTGCGGCCCGGCGAGAGGGCATCACCATCGACGCCAGCGGCGAGGCGCTGAATGCCCATCTCCAGGCCAATATGGACCCTGCGCGCCAGAGCTGGCAGGACGCCATGGCCGACTGCGTCAATCGTTATGGGGCCGGCCTGTTCTCCGACACCTGAGACAGCGGGTTGACCTTGGGGCGGCGGGCGATCAGCTTCCGCCGCGTCTGCCCAACGGAGTCTGCCCCCATGTCGATCGCTTCAAAGCCGGTGCTTTCCGCGCCGACCGGATCCCTGCTGGACCTGATCGGCCTGACGCCGATGGTCGAAGTCACCAAGCTCGACACCGGGCCTTGCCGCCTGTTCCTGAAACTGGAAGCGCAGAACCCCGGCGGCTCGATCAAGGACCGGATCGCCCTGTCCATGATCGAGGCGGCCGAGAGGGAGGGCTGGTTGAAGCCCGGCGGCACGATCGTCGAGGCAACGGCCGGAAACACCGGCCTGGCGCTGACGCTTGTTGGACAGGCCAAGGGTTACAAGGTCTTGCTGGTCATTCCTGACAAGATGTCGAAGGAAAAGATTCAGCATCTTCGCGCCATGGGGGCCGATGTTCGCCTCACGCGATCGGATGTGCCGCATGGTCATCCCGACTATTACACCGACATGGCCGAGCGCCTGGCTCAGCAGATTCCCGGCGGCTATTACGTCAACCAGTTCGCCAACACCGCAAACTCTGCGGCCCATGTGAACACGACCGGGCCTGAAATCTGGGAGCAGATGGGCCATGAGATGGATGCCTTTGTCGCCGGCATCGGCTCGGGCGGCACCATCACCGGCGTGGCTCAGTATCTGAAGAGCGTTGGAGCCAAGACGGAAATCGTCCTGGCCGACCCGGTGGGTTCGGTCCTGGCGGGCATCGTCAATGACGGCGTGCCGGGGCCGGAGGGCAGCTATACGGTCGAAGGTATCGGACAGAATTTCGTGCCGGATACGGCCGACATCAGCCTGATCGACAAGGCCTATTCCATTCCCGATGCCGAGGCGATCGCCACGGTGCGCGATCTGTTGCTGAAGGAGGGGATCCTGGCGGGATCGTCCTCGGGAACCCTGATCGCGGCGGCCTTGCGGTGGTGTCGCGAGCAGACGGAGCCGAAGCGCTGCGTGACCTTCGTGTGCGATACCGGGGCCAAATACCTGTCCAAGGTCTACAACGACGCCTGGCTGGCCGATCAGGGCCTGGGCGATGACCCGATCGTCGGCAATCTGTCCGACCTCATTACGCGGAAATATGCGAATGGTGACGTGGTGGTCGCCGGACCCGATGACAGTTTGGATAGTGCATTCAAACGTATGCGGGCAAATGATGTGTCGCAGCTTCCGGTCATTCAGGACGGACGCCTGGTCGGAATTCTGGACGAAAGCGACATCGTTCACATCATGAACACCGACGATATCACGCGTAAGGAGCGCTTCGCCAAGCCGGTGTCGTCGGCCATGACGCGCGATCTGGACACCGTGCAGGTCACCGAACCGCTGGACGCCCTGATCCCACTGTTCGACCGGGACCGTGTGGCGATCGTGCTGGACGGCGAGACCTTTGTCGGTCTGATCGCGCGGGTCGATCTGATCAATCACCTCAGCCTGAACCGGTAAGTCCATGGCAAACTTGAAGAACAGCCAGGGTTTCTCGACCCGCGCCATCCATGCTGGACAGCGTCCGGACCCGACGACGGGTGCGGTGATGACGCCGATCTATGCGACCTCGACCTATGCCCAGGAAAGCCCCGGGGTGAACAAGGGCTATGAGTACGCGCGCGGCAAGAACCCGACGCGCGAGGCTTTCGAGGCCTGTATCGCCGACCTGGAGGGCGGGGTTCAGGGGTTCGGCTTCGCCAGCGGGATGGCGGCCACCTCAACCGCGCTGGAGCTGCTGGACGCCGGATCGCACATCGTCACGGGTGATGACCTTTATGGTGGGTCGTGGCGGCTGTTCGAGCGGGTGCGCCGTCGCTCCATGGGCCTGGACTTTGCCTATGTCGACCTCAGCGACATTGCGGCCGTGGAGGCGGCGATCACGGACAAGACCCGCATGCTGTGGGTCGAGACGCCGACCAATCCGCTGATGAAGATCGCCGACATCGCGGCCCTGTCGGCCGTGGCCAAGGCCCATGGGCTTCTGCTCGTTGTCGACAACACCTTCGCTACCCCCTTCTGCCAGCAGCCGCTGAGCCTGGGGGCTGATGTGGTCATGCACTCGGCGACCAAATACCTGAACGGCCATTCCGACATCATCGGCGGCGTTCTGGTGGCCGGAAACACCGAGATCGCGGCCCAGATCAAGTTCCTGCAGAACTCGGTCGGTGGTGTCATGGGGCCGTTCGACGCCTTCCTGGCCAACCGGGGCCTGAAGACGCTGGGCCTGCGGATGAAGGCCCATTGCGAGAACGCCATGGCCGTGGCGCGCTGGCTGGAGGATCGAGCCCTGAAGCCGGGCGGCGGCGTGGCGCGCGTCATCTATCCCGGCCTGATCTCGCACCCCCAGCATGAGCTGGCGGCGCGACAGATGCGCGGCTTTGGCGGCATGGTGTCGGTCGTGATCGATGGCGACCTCGCACGCACCAAACAGGTGCTTGAGCGGGTGCAGGTGTTCACCCTGGCGGAATCGCTGGGCGGCGTCGAAAGCCTGGTCAATCACCCGGCTATCATGACCCACGCCAGCGTGCCCAAGGCGGTCCGCGACGCCGGCGGCGTGACCGACAGCCTTATCCGGCTGTCTGTCGGTGTCGAGGACCTGGATGACCTGATCGCGGATCTGGATCAGGCCTTGGCCTGAGGGATCAGGCCGCTTCGCTGTTCAGCGCAGTCTGGTGGCCGGTGGCCGGGGCGACCTTCTTCTTGGCGGGTGCGCGCTTCTTGACGGCGACCGGCTTGTTGGCGGCGCGCAGAGCGGTCTGTTCGTCGATCAGCGGGATCAGATCTTCGGCGGCGGCCTTCTGAACCGGGGTGCCCTGGGCGATCAGGCGTTCGGCATTGGCGCGCAGCGACTTCAGGTCGGCGTCGTTCATGGTCGGGATCATGTCGGCAAGCGGGGTCATGGCGTTCTCCGTGAGGTCGTAAAAGACGTCAGGGCCGACGCTTGCGGCGTCGGCCCTGCGGACCGCCTGACGAAACCGCCAGGCCATCTATCGGCGTTGGACTATTCGGCGGCCTTCAGGCGACCGGCCGATTCCTTGCCCGAGCGGCTGTCGCGCTCGACTTCGTAGGAGATCTTCTGGCCTTCGTTCAGGCTGTTCAGATCGGACGTTTCGACGGCCGAGACGTGGACGAAAACGTCCTTGCCGCCGTCATCGGGCTGGATGAAGCCATAACCCTTGGTGGAATTGTACCATTTTACAGTGCCGGTAGCCATTATCAGGACCTCCGTTGGCGTTGACCGCAGGGAGAAGTCCCTGGTGGCCTGTCGGGTCTGAAAGGATCGGCGTGGACCTCGGTGCGCGATGCAAAGGGGCAGCGTTTCGCAGAGAGATCGACTGGCACTCAATTGGGCGCTTAAGGGCAGGAACGCAAGCGAATACGCAGAATCAAGAAAATGAGACCTAGCGACACGCCGCTATGGGTCTCTCAGCTGAAATTTGCGTGCCTGGAATAAAAAAAGCGGCGGCCGCATCTGCGACCGCCGCCTTTCTTGGACATCTGGAAGACTTAGGCGGTCTTCAGCTGGCCAGCAGATTCCTTGCCCGAGCGACGATCGACTTCGATCTCGTAGGAAACCTTCTGGTTTTCATCCAGGCCACGCAGGCCGGCAGCCTCGACGGCCGAGATGTGGACGAACACGTCCTTGCCGCCGTTGTCAGGCTGGATGAAGCCGTAGCCCTTGGTGGAGTTGAACCATTTCACAGTGCCGGTAGCCATTTTCAGGACCTCCGTTAGCAGTTGGCCCCAGGGAACAGCCCCTGCGACCTGTCGGGTCTGAACGGATCGGCTTTAGACCTCTGCGCGTAGCGAGGGACGAGAGCGTGACGCGGTAGAGATCGACGCAACGGCTTTGCCCCCGCTTTCCGGCGAATGCAAGGCCCAGTTACGTCTCTGTGATCAGTCGCTGCTGGCTTGGCTGGGCTGCTGCTGCTCGCTGGGTACCGGACTGCCATTGAAGTTTTCATGGCAAAGCTTGCGTAGGGCACTGGTCAAGGAGGGGCCGTAGAGGCTGTCCTGAATGCGTTCAAAGCCTTCGGCCTGAAGCTTCTGCTTGATGTCGCTGACGGTACGGCATTCGCCGCCGCGCGCCAGTTGATAGGCACGTTCGAGAGTTGTCGGTCGAAAAGTCATACCCTCTACATAGGCTGTTTCGGGCCGATTGCGAGGTCAGAAGGCGATGCTGAGGTCCAGCACCAGGGCGTCCTCATATTGACGTCCCTGTGTGTCGGCGTCGGTGTCGTACCACCGCAGGTCCGCCTGGATCGCACGGGTCAGGGCATAGGTGACGCCTAGATCCCAGGCCGAATAGTCAACGCTGAGCTCCTGATCGCGCTTGCCGATGGAGCCGGAAGCGGCGAGCCGGTCGTCGAAATCCCAGCTGAGACGGGCCTCGTACCAGGTCCAGGCCTCGGTGCTGCCGGTGCCGTTGGGCGAATGCTGCACGCGAACCAGGGCTTCGGCCGGGCCGATCGACCGCGAGACGTCGGCGGTCACTTCCCAAGCGCTGTGATCCTGGCCCGCAGCGGCATCGACCATCCATTTGCGGGTCAGGTTCAGGTCGAGGTCAAAGCCCATGACCTGGGGCCGCACGCCAACGCCAGCCGCCAGCTCCAGGTTGGAGCCGGTCGAACTGTCGATCGTCTCGAACCCGCTCTCCAGATAGAGGAAGTTGGCGTTATCGCTCCATTCGGCCACGCCATAGACGTAGGGGGCCTTGTCCGACTTCGACACGCCTTTGGACCGGTTGTCGGTGGCCGCTCCCAACAGAAAGCCCCATTGGCCGCGCGACTCCGGCGCTTCTTGGGCGAGAACCGGGCTTGCGAGCGCGGCGAGCAATGCGGCGAGGGCGACAGTCTTGATCACGGGGTCTCCTAGCGCGCATTCGCGCGCGAGGTTCCCTAGACGAAGGTGTCAGCTTTGGCAAAATCGTCAGCGGCCTGACGGTATTCGGACTTCAGCCGTGCGACCAGCTGGGCCGTCGGCAGAATATCATGCACGCCGCCCGCACCCTGGCCCGCCGACCAGACGGTTTTCCAGGCCTTGGCCTCGTCCGCCATGTCCAGCTTGTGGTCCGGCAGGGATTTGGGATCGATGCCGTTAGCGATCAGTGAGGGCGTCAGGAAGTTGGCCGGGATGCCCGATACGGCGGGCGTATAGGTGATGTCCGAGGCGCCGGCCTCGACGATCATTTCCTTGTAGCCCTGCTGGGCCATCGATTCGTCCGTCGAGATAAAGCGTGTGCCCAGATAGGCGAAGTCCGCTCCCAGCATGCGCGTGGCGGCGATGTCGCGCCCGGTCGAGATACAGCCCGACAGGATCAGGGTGCCGCTGAAGAAGGTCCGGACCTCCTCGATCAGGGCAAAGGGATGGACGACGCCCGCATGGCCGCCCGCGCCGTTTGCCACCAGGATCAGCCCGTCGACGCCGGCCTCGGCCGCCTTTCGGGCGTGGCGCACATTGGCGATGTCGTGGAAGACCACCCCGCCATAGCCATGCACCGCATCGACCACGTCCCGCACGGCCCCGAGCGAGGTGATGATGAGGGGCACCTTCTCCTCGACCGACACCATCATGTCGGCCATCAGGCGGGGATTGGTCGGGTGAACGATGTGGTTGACGCCGAACGCGGCCGCATCGGGGTTCAGCCGCGACTTGATCTCCTGCAGCCACTCCCGATAGCCCTCGGTCGTGCGCTGGTTCAGCGACGGAAACGTGCCGATCACCCCGGCATTGCAGGTCTCGACCACCAGGTCAGGGCCGGACACCAGAAACATGGGCGCGGCGATCGCCGGCAGTTTCAGACCTTTTTGCAGCGAAGCCGGAATGGCCATGACGTTCTCCCCGCGTTTTGTTTGACTACGGATAGCGGGCTGTCGTGGGGGAAGGCAATCGCGTGTTCTGCTAGTTTGCCTGCGGTGAATTCGTGACGGCCAGCCAAATCAGGACCTTGGAGTTCGGTGCCGCGCCATCAACAGTGCGAGGGCTGAGCACCGCTTGGCGCAAGCTTGCGAGCGCGGCATCCCCGAATCCAAGTCCAGGATGCTCTTCGTAAAGGACTTCGCACTGAACAACACGACCATTTGCGAGAGCGGAGCAGGAGGCTCCGACTAAGCCCGAGCTTATTCCGCGCTCAACTGCATCGAGCGGAAATTCGGGTCTCGGCGACCGTGACCATGCGGGGGCCAGTATGGTCATGGGTCGTGCAGCAAGAGCACCCGGAGAGTATACCGGACCGGGCACGATGACGGGGCGGTCTGTACTAAAAACCTGAACTACAGGTGCAGGGGCTGAGAACCGCACGGCATAAGATGTGCGGGCTCTACCTGCTCGAAGTGGTCGGTAATTCGGTAGCCGGGCCCGACCAGCAGCGGCTAGCACAGCGGTGCCTAGCCCGGCACCTTGGTGAGTTTCCGTTATGACACGACAGTCCGCTAGTGACGCATCAGCCTGAATTGCGCAGTCTACTACCACCCTCCCATCAACTATGCCGGATGAAAGAGCTTCGGGCGGGAACTCGGGAACTAGGGCCTGGGCCCACTCGGACCTAAAAGGATAAATATACTCTTCGTTCTGAGTGGCGGTTTGGACATTCCCTGTATCCTTATTGCCGGGGCGATCTTGGTCGGAGGTCGCCCCAGCGGAGGATGCAGCCAAAACCACCGCAAGCACGCAAGCGGCCGCAAACGCCATTAGGCTTTGATCATGCTGCGTCATCGCCGTATCTCCCCGTACCCCACTCCACCATGCCCGCGCACGGCCGGGCTTCGCAAGTCGCATTCAATGACCACAGACATCTCCGGCCTGTCCCAGCTTGGCGTCCAGATCGCCGCCCCGACCAGCCCTGAAACCGCCGTGCTGGAACGGGTGCCCAATCCGCATCCGGGCGACCTTTACCTGGCTCGGTTCACCGCGCCGGAGTTTACCAGCCTGTGCCCCGTGACGGGCCAGCCGGACTTTGCGCATCTGGTGATCGACTATGCGCCGGGCGACTGGCTGGTCGAATCCAAGTCGCTGAAGCTCTACCTGACCAGTTTCCGCAACCACGGGGCATTCCATGAAGACTGCACGGTCGCAGTCGGCAAGCGGATCGCGGACCTGCTGTCCCCGCGTTGGCTGCGCATCGGCGGATACTGGTATCCGCGCGGCGGCATCCCCATCGACGTCTTCTGGCAGACGGGAGCCCCGCCGGAAGGCCTGTGGCTGCCCGATCAGGGCGTGCCGACCTATCGCGGGCGGGGCTAGGTATGCAGGGAGCGACGCAGGACGCGCCTTCCGGGCCGGGAACTGGGCTTCCCAGACTGGCCCTGGCGCTCGGCTTTGCCGGGCTGCTGCCGCAGGTCCTGGTCGTGGCCACACTGACCCTGGGCGGCGATGCAGAGCGGTTCACGGCCCTTAGCGTAGGCTATGCCTATGCGGCCCTGATCTTCAGTTTTCTGGGCGGCCTGTGGTGGGGGCTGGCCGCAGCCAGTGGCGCGCGCGTCCCGAACTGGATCTGGTTCGCGGCCGTGGGGCCGTCCCTGATCGCCCTGGCGACGGCCTGGCCCTGGGCGACCGGCGGTGAGTGGCCGGGTCCGTCCCTGGTGATCCTGGGGCTGGCCATTGCGGGAAGCCTTTTCGTCGACTGGCGGATGAAGACCTGCGGCCTGACACCGGCAGGGTGGCTGGCCCTGCGCGTGCCGTTGTCCCTCGGCCTGGGGGTTCTGACGGTTCTGGCCGGCCTGGCGTGAGCCGTCAGTGACCATGGCCAGACGCCTTCCGCTTGAGGCCTGGGGGCGTCGCTGGCTGGTTCGCCTGCAGACGGCGGCCGATCGCGGGGTCTGGTCTCGCCGTGCCTTCGAGTTTTTGATGTTCGGCATCAATCAGGGCTGGGCCTGTCTGTTTGGTGGCGCGATGCTGGCGCTCATCCTGGGGACCCATTTGCTGTGGCCCGACGGGGCCCCGGTCAGCCGGTATGACTTCCTGGTCGTGGCTGCCCTCGCCATCCAGGCGGCCATGCTGGCGCTGAAGCTGGAAAGCTGGGAAGAGGCGCGGGTTATCTTCCTGTTCCACATCGCCGGGACGGTGATGGAGTTGTTCAAGACGGCCCACGGGTCGTGGGTCTATCCGGAAGACTCGCTGCTGCGGATCGGGGCGGTGCCGCTTTTCACCGGCTTCATGTATGCGGCGGTCGGCAGCTATATCGCGCGGGTCCAGCGCATCTTCGACATCGGCGTCAGTCATTATCCGCCGCTGTGGACGACCTGGGTGCTGGCGGCGGCCATCTATGTGAACTTCTTTGCTCACCATTGGCTGCCGGACGTGCGGCTGGGCCTGTTCGCGGCAACGGTGCTGCTGTTCGGACGGGGGTGGTTCTTTTTCACCGCCGACCGGACCCGCCGGGCCATGCCGTTGTTGCTGGGCTATGGGCTGGTGGCCCTGTTCATCTGGTTTGCCGAGAACCTGGGCACCTTCGGGCGGGCCTGGGTCTATCCCGATCAATCAGCGGGATGGGAGCCGGTGTCGCTGCAAAAGCTGGGGGCCTGGTTCCTGCTGATGATCATCAGCGTGGTCCTGGTCTCCCTGGTCCACCGACCGGTGCCAGAGGTCAGCCGACCTGATCGGCAGGCATGATGGCCCCATAGCATCCGGAGACATAGGGCGCGCCGTCCGGCGTACGCCCCGGGGCCGGACAGGTCAGCACCCGCCCGCCATTCATAGGCACCAGATAGATCCGGTTCTCTCCCGGCGAGACGGTCGCGGACGACTGCCCCATGCAGTCCGGCAGGCCGTTGGTCGCCAGATTCTCGGTGACCAGCCACAGGCCGGTGTCGTCCTGCTCGACGCGGAAGCGCTTGTTGACCTTTTCCTCGCCGCTGTTGACCAGCATCTGGTCGCCGGGGCCAAAGGTCCACCACTCTGAACAGACAGGGCGGCCATTCGCACGGGCATCGGTGCGGAAGAACCAGGTGCCGGATGGGGCAAAGGGCACCGCGTCCTGGGCCAGCGCCGTGGTCGCGCCGAACAGGGCCATCAAGGCCGCCAATGACCGATACCGCTTCATCCTGACCCTCGCGAAGACCGACCGACTAAAACATGGGTTTGCAAAGGCGGCAATCGTCAGGGCAGAATCGTGGTGATCGCCGCCACGTCGGGACGTTCGCGCTCCAGCGGCGGCTCTGACAGGCTGCCGATGTGGATGAAACCGGCGACCTTTTCCGCGCCCGTCAGTCCGAACAGGGCCGTGGCTTCGGGCTCATAGCTGTACCAGTCGGTGATCCAGCTGGAGGCGAACCCCAGGGCACCCGCAGCGTGTTCGATATTCATGCAGACGGCTCCGGCGGACAGCTCCTGCTCCCAGACGGGTTTGGAGGCCGGTGCGGCTGTCGACACCACCAGGATGCTGAGCGGTGGATTTACCAGCTTGGCCAGCACGGCACGCGCCTTGTCCGGCAGCCCCTTCTGTATGGCGAGGGCCCGCAGGTCGTCGGCGATCCTTGCTCGGCTTTGGGGCCCCAGCACGACGAAGCGCCAGGGGAACAGTTTGCCGTGATCGGGGGTGCGGGCCCCCAGGGTCAGGATCTCCTGCAACTGGGCCGCGTCGGGGCCCGGCCCGACCAGGCTCTGGGCCGGGGCGGATCGGCGTGTGGCCAGCCGTCGGAGCAGTTCGTCGGACGGTGTTGGCAGGGGCAGGGGAGTGCCGAGATCGAAAGAGGTCATACTGTGCAGCTAGGCGTCGTGGGCCGCAGGCGCCATACCCCGCCCATGCAAGATCACGAAGACTGCCCCTCACCGTCCTGGGACAACCCGGCGACCCATCCCCCCGCCTGGCAGGACGCGGGCGCCGAGACGGTGTTCGAGAATCCGTGGATGCGCCTGACCCGGCACGCGGCGACCGCTCCGACCGGGGCGGTAGCCGACTATGTCGTCATGCGCCCGAAGAACCTGGCGCTGGGCGTTCTGCCCGTTCATCCCGATGGGACGGTGACCCTGGTGGGACAACAGCGGTTCGCTCTCAAGTCCTATTCCTGGGAAATGCCCGAAGGCGGCGGGCCGGAGGGGGAGGACCCCCTGGCGGGTATCCAGCGCGAACTGGCCGAGGAGGCGGGTCTGACGGCGCGGTCGTGGCGGCCGGTCCTGAGCCTGGACCTGTCCAACTCCATCACCGACGAACGGGCCATGACCTGGCTGGCCTGGGACCTGTCGCCGGCACCGACCGCACCCGACCCGACAGAGGTCATTGCCGTGGCGCGTGTCCCTTATCTGACGCTGATGGCTGAAATCGAGCGCGGGGCTGTCCGGGACGCCCTGACGGTGGCGACCGCCTACAAGGCGTACCATATGGCGCGTGAAGGGCAGCTGCCCGGCTGGCTGGCGCACGCGATGCTGCATCGGCTAGACTGATCGGGAACGGAGGCCCCCATGGCCCATCTGGAAATCGTGCCGACATCTGAAAGCCTGTGGGATCAGTTGCGGGCCGCCGCCACCGATGCGGTGCGCGACGAGCCTCGCCTGGCGTCTCTGCTGAATGCCGTCATCCTGTCGCACAGCGATCTGGCCGCAGCCCTGAGCTTCCAGATCGCGCGCAAGCTGGGCGATTCCGAGCTCGGCGCGATGACGATCCGCGAGGTATCGCTGGGCGCGTTCGCCGCCGATCCTGGCATCGTGGCCGCGGCCGAAGCGGATTTGCAGGCGGTGGCGGAGCGAGACCCAGCGATCCGTTCGCTCCTGCAGCCCTTTCTGTACTTCAAAGGCTTTCAGGCCCTGGAAGCCTGGCGCGTGGCGCACTGGCTGTGGGGGCAGGGGCGCGAGACCCTGGCGTTCCACTTCCAGAGCCGGATTTCGGAGCTGTTCCAGGTCGACATTCATCCGGCGGCGCTTCTGGGGGCCGGCATCTTCATCGATCACGGCACAGGCGTGGTGATCGGCGAGACCGCAGTCGTCGGCGATGAAGTTTCCATGCTGCACGGCGTCACCCTGGGCGGAACCGGTGCCGAACGCGGTGACCGGCATCCCAAGATCGGCCGAGGGGTTCTGCTGGGTGCCGGGGCCAAGGTTCTGGGCAACATCCTGGTCGGCGACTACGCCAAGGTTGCCTCTGGCTCGGTGGTGCTGAAGCCGGTTCCTGCCGGGTGCACGGTGGCGGGGGTACCCGCCCGGCTGGTCAACTGCCCCACAGAAGCCACTCCGGCCCGCACCATGGACCACACTCTGGCCGACGTGGTCTACGACTTCGTCATCTGACCTTGGGAGCAGGGGTTCACATCCCCCTGCCTGACGCCTAGGGTCCGCCGCTCTCTCAGCCCACAAAAAGACCAAGAGGCCCGACCGTGAAAGACACTGACCTGAAACGCGTCGAGACGCACCTGAAGCGCACCTTCAATCATGGCGGCATCCAGGTGAAGGCCCGCAAACAGGCCGATTCCGCCGAGGTCTATGTCGATGACGAGTTCATCGGCGTGGTCTTCGAAGATGAGGACGGCGACGGCTCGTTCATGTTCGAAATGGCGATCCTGGCCGAAGACCTGCCGGCCGCCTGACGCGCTGTCTTCGGACAAAGAAAAAGCGCCGGACGGATGACCGTCCGGCGCTTCTTCAATTCACGACTGAGGCTATCAGCGCTTGCCGAACACGATGTCGGCCAGCTTGCTGAAAAAGCCCTTGGGCTGGGCCTTGGCGGCCGGCGTTGGCGCCGCTGCCGGTTTGGGCGCTTCGACAGGCTTCGGAGCGGGTGCCGTGGCCGGGGCTGAGGCGGGGGCGGCAGCTACGGCCGGTGCTGCTTCCGGGGCTGCGGCCACAGGCTTCGGCGCCGGGGCGGCCTTCGGCGCAGCCTTGGCGACCGGGGCCTTCTTGACCGCAGGCTTGGCGGCGGGTTTGGCAGCGGCCTTTGCAGCCGGAGCCTTGGCTGCGGGGGCGGCCTTCACGGCAGCTTTCGGGGTCGCCGCTGGCTTGGCGACGGCTTTGACCGCAGGCTTGGCCGCCGTCTTGGCAGCGGGCGCAGCCTTGGCCGCAGGCTTCGCCGCGACCTTTGTCGCAGCCGGCTTTGCGGCCGGTTTCGGAGCCGCAGTCTTGGGGGCGGGCGCGGCCTTGGCGGCGGCGGCGGCGGGCTTGGGCTTTGAGACGGCGCTCGACTTCGCGGCCGGTTTAGGCTTGGAAGCGGCGGCGGCTGCCGGTTTCGGCGTCGCCTTACTGGATGTGGATGGTGACTTAGCCATGAATTACCCGACCCCTCGGTTGCTGCAGGCGTTAGAGCGCACGCCCGCGCGTGTCTCGATTCGCAATGATAACGGGGTTTGAGAAATGTCACATAGCCCAGTGCAGATAATCGCACGCGGTTCGCGCGTGGCTGCCGAGACCGCTGCCGAAGCCATCGACGCTGATCCGATGCTGGAGGGCGCGACCTATTCCATCCTGGAGGAGGACGAGGATCGCGACGTCTGGCGCATCGACGCCTTCCCGACGACCGAGGAGGAGTCCGAGGGCTTGCAGGCGCGGCTTGCCGAACACCCTGGTGTGACGGTGGTGGTCGAGACCTTGGCCGATGCGGACTGGCTGGCGATGTCGCTGTCGGGTCTGCCGCCGGTGCGGGCGGGGCGGTTCTTCGTCTATGGCGCGCACGACCAGGGCCGGGTGCCGCCCAATACCGTCAATCTGAAGATCGACGCCGGTGCCGCCTTCGGCACCGGTCACCACGGCACCACCGTCGGATGCCTGCTGGCTTTCGACGACCTGCTGAAGCGAGAGAGTTTCGAGCGGGTTCTGGACGTGGGTGCCGGTACTGGTGTCCTGGCCATCGCGGCGGCCAGAACCGGCTCTCGCGTGGCGATCGGCACGGATATCGACGAGCCCTCCGTCCGCATCTCCAATGAGAATGCCAAGCTGAACCAGGCGGATGCCCGCTTCGTCCATGCCAGCGGTCTGAACGATGCCAAGGTGCGCGGACACGGCCCCTACGACCTGGTCTTCGCCAACATCCTGGCTCCGCCGCTGGTGGCCCTGTCGCAGGACATCAAGCTCGCGTTGAAACTGGGTGGGGTGGCGATTCTGTCCGGCCTGCTGCGGACCCAGGAACGCCGGGTGACGGCGGCCTATCTGTCGCGCGGCTTTGTCCTGGAGCGCCGCTATCGCCGCGACGCCTGGAGCGCGCTGGTGCTGCGGCGGGTGGGTTAGCAGGTCCTCCACATTGGAGAATGGGCGACCTATAAGAGGCACCATGCGCCAGACCTTCGACGAAACCACCGACCCATCCTTTGGGGCCCGCCACCTGCCGCTCGTTCGCGCGCGCATGGCCGAACAGGGGCTGGACGGCCTGCTGGTCCCTCATGAGGACGAGCATCAGAACGAATACCTGCCCGCAGCCAACGACCGGCTGGCCTGGATCAGTGGCTTCACCGGATCGGCCGGGGCCGGGGTCGTGTTGCGCGACCGGGCGGCCGTCTTCGCCGATGGCCGCTATACAGTGCAGGTCAAGGCGCAGGTCGATCCCGAGCAGTTCGAGATTCTCGATCTGGTCGAGGGCGGGGTGCCCGCCTATCTGGAGCGCGCGCCGCAGGGGGCCGTGATCGGCTATGACCCCCGTCTGCACAGCCCCGATGCCCTGGCGACGCTGAAGCATGCAGCAGCCAAGGCGGGCGCGATTCTGAAGCCCGTGGATGTCAATCCGCTGGACCAGGCCTGGGGCGAGGCGCGGCCTG
The DNA here is from genome assembly GCF_016656965.1 of Brevundimonas vitisensis. Classification (NCBI taxonomy): domain Bacteria; kingdom Pseudomonadati; phylum Pseudomonadota; class Alphaproteobacteria; order Caulobacterales; family Caulobacteraceae; genus Brevundimonas; species Brevundimonas vitis. The sequence goes on along the minus strand of NZ_CP067977.1, from coordinate 498,055 downwards.
GACAGCCCCGCGCACCGGTTGTGCCGCACGAAGACCGCTACACCGGCGAAGCGGCTGCGTCCAAGCGGACCCGGATCGGCGCGGTCGTGGCAGAGGCAGGCGCGGATGCGGCTGTGCTGACGGCCCCGTCGTCCATCGCCTGGCTGTTCAACGTCCGGGGCGGAGACGTGATCCGGTCCCCCCTGCCGCTGGGCCAAGCGGTTCTGCGCGCGGATGGCACAGCGACCCTCTTCCTGGATCCCGCCAAGGTCGGCAACGACCTGGCCGCCTGGCTGGGCGATGCGGTCGAACTGAAGGCCCCCGAAGCGCTCGAGGCGGCGCTCGACGGGCTGGCGGGCCGCAAGGTCCTGATCGACCCGGCCCAGTCATCGGCCTGGTATTTCGACCGGCTGGAGGCAGCGGGCGCCACGATCGTGCGCGGCATGGATCCCTGTGCCCTGCCACGCGCCGCCAAGAATGCGGTCGAGATCGAGGGGACGCGACAGGCCCACATCCGCGATGGCGCGGCGCTGGCGCGGTTCCTGCACTGGGTGGACACAGTCGCCCAGCACACCCTGCCCGACGAGCGCGAGGTCGCCGAGGCGCTGGAGCGGTTCCGCGAGCAGACCGGCGCGCTTCAGGATTTGTCCTTCGACACCATTGCCGGGGCTGGTCCCAACGGTGCCCTGCCGCACTACAAGCCGGTCACTCGCACCCTTCGCCGCATGGAAAAGGGCTCGCTGCTGCTGGTGGACGGTGGCGGCCAGTATCTGGACGGCACGACGGATGTGACGCGGACCATGGCCGTGGGCCAGCCCTCAGCCGACCAGCGGCGGATGTTCACCCTGGTGCTGAAGGCCCATATCGCCATGGCCACCGTCCGCTTTCCCGAAGGCACGACCGGCCATCAGCTGGACGCCCTGGCGCGCCTGCCCATGTGGATGCAGGGCTTCGACTATGACCATGGCACCGGTCATGGCGTCGGCAGCTATCTCGGCGTCCACGAAGGCCCACAGCGGATCGCCAAGGCGGTGAACACCCAACCGCTGCTGACCGGCATGATCCTATCCAACGAACCCGGCTATTACCGTGAGGGTCACTGGGGCATCCGGATCGAGACCTTGCAGGTGGTGACTCCGCCCCAGCCGATCCCAGGCGGCGAGCGGCCCATGCACGGGTTCGAGCAGCTGACCTTCGCGCCCCTGGACCGCAGCCTGATCGACGTGGATCTGCTGACGCCGGACGAGCGGGCCTATGTCGATGCCTATCATGCCGCGACCCTGGCCAAGGTCGGTCCGTTGCTGGACGGCGAGGTGCGGGACTGGCTGACGGCGCAATGCGCACCGCTCTAGCCCTGGCGCTCGCCGCTTGGGTGGCGGCGACCTCGCCGGTGCCGGCCCAGACGGCCCGATTGCCGCGTGATGTCTTCGACGTCATCCCGCCAGAGTCCCGCATCGAGGGCGAGCGGGGCCGCATGCGGGTGGTGCAGTCGGGATGCCGCGTCGGGCCGACGTCCTGGGCCCGACGGCGCATCGTCGATGTCGCGGTGCAGGAGTGGGCGGTGTTCGGCTTTCAGGTCGTGGACGCCCGGGCGATCGAAACGGGCCGCCTGCCGGACGGCGTCGTCTCGGAAGCGGCCAATCCGCCCAGGTCGCGCGCTGTTCAAGCGCGGCATATGCTGCGGATCGGACGTCGTGAGACCGATCCTCGCCTGGCTCGGACCATCGCCGGCTATTGGAGCGCAACGCCCGACGGAGCCCAGGTCATCGGTCGCCAGAACCGTCGCTGGCAGGCTACCGACGCCGATGTCGGCTGGGTCGAGCCATGGTCCGCCGCCTTCGTCAGCTGGGTGATGTGCGAGGCCGGTCTGGGTGAGCCGGAACAGTTCCAGCGCGACGTCGCGCACCGCGTCTATATCGACCAGGCCATTCGCGCCCGGGACGGCCAGGCCACTGCAGCGGCCTATGTGGCCTACGATGCCGGCGAGGCAGAGATCTCACCCGGCGATCTGATGTGCAATGCGCGCGGCACAGTGGGTTATCGAACCCTGGCCGACCGGCGCCGCGACCTGGGCGAATATGCCGGGACCCATTGCGACATCGTCGTTCGCGTCGCTCACGACCGGATCAACGTCATCGGCGGCAATGTGATCGATGGCGTAACCCTGACCATCCTGCCCCTGACGAGCGAAGGCACGGCCTTTGCCCGGCCCGTATCGGATGAGGAGGTAACGGGCGCGCGGACCATCTTTGCGCATCTGAAACTGACGGCCGATCCGGTGGAGGATGACGCCATGGACAGATCGCCGACCCTCAGGGCCATGGCGGCCCCTTGACCAGATTCCGTCGATCGAGCCCGAACTGCATCGGCCGCCAATGAAAAAGGGCCGCTCCAGCAGGAGCGGCCCTTGTTGCATCAGCCCCGGTTCTGGATCGGGACGTAGTCGCGTTGCGTCGGGCCGGTATAGAGCTGGCGCGGGCGGCCGATCTTCTGGCCGGGGTCGGCCATCATTTCCTGCCACTGGGCGATCCAGCCGACCGTACGGGCCAGCGAGAACAGCACGGTGAACATCGAAGTCGGGAAGCCCATCGCCGACAGGGTGATGCCCGAATAGAAGTCGACGTTCGGGAACAGCTTGCGCTCGATGAAATACTCGTCGTTCAGCGCCAGACGCTCCAGCTCCTTGGCGACCTGGAACAGCGGGTCATTGGGGTCGCCGACGGCGGCCAGGACCTCGTCGGCGCTTTCCTTCATCACCGTCGCGCGGGGATCATAGTTCTTGTAGACCCGGTGGCCAAAGCCCATCAGCTTGTATTTCTTGGCCTTCACGCCCTCGATGAAGGCGGGAATCTTCTCCGGCGTGCCGATCTCCTTCAGCATGTTCAATGCTTCTTCGTTGGCCCCGCCATGCGAGGGGCCCCACAGGCAGGCGATGCCGGCGGCGATACAGGCAAACGGGTTGGCACCCGACGACCCGGCCAGACGAACGGTCGAGGTCGAGGCGTTCTGCTCGTGGTCGGCGTGCAGGGTGAAGATACGGTCCATGGCCTTGGCCAGGACAGGGTTGACCACATAGTCCTCTGCCGGAACGGCAAAGCACATGCGCAGGAAGTTCTCGGCATAGTTCAGGTCGTTGCGCGGCGACACGAACGGCTGGCCGATATGATACTTATAGGCGCGGGCCGCGATCGTCGGCATCTTGGCGATCAGTCGGATGGCCGAGATGTTGCGCTGGACCGGATCATGAATGTCCAGGCTGTCGTGATAGAAGGCCGACAGAGCCCCGACGGTGCCGACCATGATGGCCATGGGGTGGGCGTCGCGACGGAAGCCTTCGAAGAAGCGGTCGAACTGCGAATGCAGCATCGTGTGCATCGTGATGCTCTGCTCGAACGCCTCGTACTGAGACGCCGTCGGCAGTTCGCCGTGCAGCAGCAGATGACAGACCTCGATGAAGTTCGACTGCGATGCCAGCTGATCGATGGGATAGCCGCGGTGCAGCAGCGTGCCCTTGTCGCCGTCAATGAAGGTCAGGGCGCTTTCGCACGAGGCCGTCGAGGTGAAGCCGGGGTCGTAGGTAAAGGCTTCGGTTGCCCCATACAGCTTGCGGATATCGATGACGTCAGGACCGGTGGAGCCGGAAATGACGGGAAGTTCGACGGATTTGTCACCCAGGGTCAGGGTCGCCGAGCCGTTGCTCTTGGTGGGTTCGCTCATCTCAGCCCCTTCGTCTCGCTATGATGGTCCCGGTTCGAAGGCCGGGTTCATGGTTACGACCGTTCACTTAGTCTGTTGCAGCGCATCATCCAAGCGCCCGAGACTTTCGTCGCGTCCCAATGCCGCCAGAATGCGCGAAATATCGGGTGAAACGGCTAGGGCGGTCAGCGCCGCGCGGGCTGCCGGACCAATTTTGCCAAAGCCCACGCCCTCTTCTTCGGCAAAAGCCTTCAACTCGGCCTCCAGCGCGAAGACGTCCCAGCTGGCGAACAGAGCGAGCCGATCGCGCAGGCGGCCAATACGCTCCGCCACCTCGCCGGCCAGGAAGCCCAGGGCCTTTTCACTCAGCGGCAAGGGGCGGGCAGCCAGCACGAAAACCGTCTGATCTGCCAGCTCCAGCAGGGTCTTGGCGCGGTCCTTCACGAACGGCATGGCCCGGACCAGTCGCGCCTCGTCGCCTTCACGCAGCGCATGGCCCCGTGACAGATGCACATCCAGCGCCAGCTTGGCCAGGCGGTCGTCGTTGGCCAGGCGGATCCAGTGGGCGTTCACGTGGGCCAGCTTGTCGAAGTCCAGCCGCGCCGGGGCCTTGCCCACGCCATTCAGGTCGAACCACGCCTCGGCCTGATCGTCACCGAACAGCTCGTCGTCGCCGTGGCTCCAGCCCAGCCGGGCCAGATAGTTGCGCATGCCCTCGGGCAGATAGCCCATCTCGGCATATTCATGGACAGCCTGGGCCCCATGGCGCTTGGACAGCTTGGCGCCGTCCGGTCCGTGGATCAGGGGAATGTGGGCGAAGACCGGCCGGGTCCAGCCCAGGGCATCATAGATCAGCGACTGGCGCGCCGCGTTGTTCAGATGGTCGTCACCTCGGATGACGTGGGTCACGCCCATGTCGTGGTCGTCTACGACAACGGCGAGGTTGTAGGTCGGGGCACCGTCCGAACGCAGCAGGACCAGATCGTCCAGATCGGAGGTCGACCAGCTGACCGTCCCCTGAACGGCATCCTCGACCACGACCTGACCGGGCAGGGGGCGGCGGAACCGCACGACGTGCGGCTGGGCCGGATCGCCCTCATTGGGATCGCGATCGCGCCAGGGCGATTCGAAGGTCGTGCGGGCGGCCTTGGCCGCGTCGCGCAAGGCACCGGTCTCTTCGGCGGAGGTATAGTCGCGATAGGCATGGCCCGTCTGAACCAGGGTCTCGACGACCTCCCGATGACGGTCGGCCCGTGCGAACTGGAAGACCGGTTCTTCGTCGGCAAACAATTCCAGCCACGACAGGCCGTCAAAGATCGCCTGGACCGCGGCCTCGGTGGACCGCTCGCGGTCGGTGTCTTCCACACGGATCAGGAATTTCCCGCCGCGCCCTTTCGCGTAAAGATAGTTGAAAAGCGCCGTCCGAGCGCCCCCTATGTGCAGGGAGCCGGTGGGCGAGGGGGCAAAGCGGGTGACGACGGGGGCGTCGACGGGCGAGGGCGAGGTCATGGTGGGCGTGTCCGATGGGGCCGCCCTTATACCGCCCATCGCCGCGAATCCCAGCCCGCGAGACCGGATTTGCCAGGCTTGGGATCAGGCAATTCAGGCCCAGGCCCTGCGCTGGCGGCTCTGGGCTCCGGTCGCCTTTGGCGGGGGATGCGGTCTCTATTTCGCCCTGTCTTCGGAGCCCGCGCTGTGGCCGCTGCTGCTGGCGGCGTCCATGGCGGTGGCGGCCTGGCTGGGGGCGCGGCGGCTGGGCTGGTCCCGGGCCGTGACGCTTCCCTTGATGCTTTTGGCTTGTTTGGCGGGCGGCCTGGCCATGGCCAAGATCAGGACCGAACGGGTCGCCGCGCCGATCGCGCCTGCCATCGCTGAACCGACCGTGATCCAGGCTTGGGTCCTGGATGTCGATAGTCCCGGCGAGCGCGGCCATCGGGTGGTCATCGCGCCGGTCAGTATCCGTGGACTGGCTCCGGAGGAGACCCCCATCCGGCTGAGGGCGACGGTAAAGGGCCCACCGCCCGTTCCCGGTCAGGCCATCCGCCTGTTCGCCATCCTGAACCCGCCACCGGCTCCGGCCAGCCCAGGGGCCTATGACTTCGGCCGCAATGCCTTCTTCCAAGGCATGGGGGGTGTCGCCTTCGCCCTGGGCGAGACCCGGCCCGCCCGGCTCCAGCCGCCCCCCTGGCGATTGCGTATGGCGATGCGGATCAATGCTGCGCGCTTTGCCCTGGCCCAGCGGATCGTCGATCGGTTGGGCGAGCGCACGGGCGGGGTCGCCGCAGCCATGGTGACCGGGCATGAGACGTGGATCAGCCGGGACGACCTGGATGTGATGCGCGATTCAGGGCTGGCGCACATCCTTTCGATCTCTGGCCTGCATATGGCGATCGTCGGCGGGTTCGTCTTCTTCCTCGTGCGTCTGATCGTTGCGGCGATCCCCTGGCTGGCGCTTCGGGTGTCGGGAAAGAAGGTGGCGGCCGTCGCGGGTCTGATTGCGGTCGGCACCTATCTGGTGGTTTCGGGGGCACCGGCCCCGGCAGAGCGAGCGGCCATCACGGCCTCGATCGCCTTCCTCGCTGTGCTTCTGGATCGGCAGGCCATCAGCATGCACGCCTTGGCCGTCGCGGCCTTTGCCGTCCTGCTGCTGCAGCCCGAGGCCGTCGTCACCCCCGGGTTTCAGATGTCGTTCGCCGCCACTGCGGCCCTGGTGGCCCTGGCCGAAGCCTGGCCCCAGCGAACGCGGGAAATCTCCGCGCCCTGGCCCATACTGGCAGCGCAGCGGCTGGGCGGATGGATCTGGGCGGCCTTGGCGGCAAGCCTCGTCGCCGGGCTGGCGACCGGACCGTTCGCCATGCAGCATTTCAACCGGACCGCCGTTTTCGGTTTGATCGCCAATATGGCGACCTCGCCCATCTCGACCTTTCTGATGATGCCGGCTTTGGCGCTGGGGGCGGCGCTGGAGCCCTTAGGACTGGGCGGGCCTTTCCTGTGGGTGGCCGGGATCGGTGTGGATCTGATGCTGGCGGTGGGCTCCTGGACGGCCAACCTGCCCGGCGCGGTGCGCACGGTGGCCAGTGCACCGTCGATCGCCCTGCCGATCGCCTTCCTTGGGGTCCTGTTCATTGCTTTGTGGCGCGGGCCGCTGCGTTGGGTGGGCCTGCCGTTTGCCCTGGCCGTCGTCCTGTGGCCCCGGCCGCCTGCGCCTGACCTCTGGATCGGTGATGGCGGAACCAATGCGGCCTATGCCGTCGGAGACAAGGCGGTCGTGATGCGGCCGGGCGTGCGTCAGTTTGCGGTCGATCTGTGGTCGCGGAGGCGGGGGCTGGAGGCTGTAGATCGCCCGACCGAGGGATGGAGCTGTATCCGCTGGTCCTGTGCGCCCTCCACCCGCACCGCGGGCCCGATGGCGCTGGCCTGGGGCAGGCAGCCGGTCTCGATGGAGCAGCTCCAGTCGCTCTGCCGCTCGGCCGAGGTCGTCAGCCTGAGAAGCACCGCATCGGTGCTGCCGGCCGAATGCAACGGCAGACTGGTGCTGGATGGCGTGGACTATGCGCGCGGCGGCTCCGTGGAACTATGGCGCACAGCTCAGGGGTGGCGGGCCGTCTGGACCGCCGATGTCCGGGGCAATCGCCCCTGGAGCCGGGTCGGTGATCCCGAAATCAGTGATAGCGCCGGATGAGGCCGACCAGCTTGCCCTGAACCTCGACCTGATCGGGCCCGAAGATGCGGGTCTCATAAGCGCGGTTGGCAGGCTCCAGCGCAATGGAAGCGCCCTTCTTGCGCAGACGCTTCAAGGTCGCTTCCTCACCTTCGACCAGCGCCACGACGATCTCGCCGGACGCGGCCGTGTCCGCGCGTTTGATGACCACCAGGTCCCCGTTCAGGATGCCTGCCTCGATCATCGAATCGCCTTCGATCTCCAGCATGTAGTGATCCCCGGCCCCCAGCATCGATTCAGGCACTGGATAGCGAGCCGTCTCGTGCTCGATCGCGGCGATGGGCGTGCCAGCCGCGATCTTGCCCATCAGAGCCAGTTCGCGCGTGTCGTTCGCGGCTTCGACCGGGGCGGCAGGCACAGGCCGACCGCCACCGGTGATGACGTCGGGACGGAAGGGCTGTCGTCCCTTGGCCGGCGCGGCGGTCGTCGCCTGTTCCGGCAGTTTCATGACCTCCAGCGCCCGCGCCCGGTGCGCCAGGCGTCGAATGAAGCCCCGCTCCTCCAGCGCCGTGATCAGCCGATGGATGCCCGACTTCGACGCCAGGTCCAGCGCTTCCTTCATCTCATCGAACGAAGGCGAGACCCCGCTTTCACGGATGCGCTGATGAATGAACATCAGCAGCTCGTGCTGTTTCTTGGTGAGCATCGCAGCGACTTCCAGAACAAGGCGTGAACCGTTGCCGATGTTCTGTAAGTGTTCTTGGTGAATGTCAACTTAACAGCAGAGCCCGTGTCGCGGCCTCTACATCGGCCTGCCGCATCAGGCTTTCGCCGACCAGGATGGCTCCGGCACCGGCTGTGGCGACCGCCGCGACATCGGCTGCGGTGAATATCCCGCTTTCGGCCACCAGCAGGGCCTCGTGCGGAGCCAGGTCGGCCAGGCGCGCCGTGGTGGCCAGATCGACCTCGAAGGTCCGCAGCGAGCGGTTGTTGACGCCGATCAGGTCACCGCCCAGGGCCACGGCGCGCGCCATCTCGGCCTCGTCATGGGTCTCGATCAGGGCGTCCATGCCGAATCGGCGCGCCTCGGCCAGGACGTCCGCCGCCAGGGCGTCGTCGATCATGGCCAGGATGATCAGGACGCAATCGGCCCCCAGGGCGCGGCTCTCGGCCACCTGCCATGGGTCGACGATGAAGTCCTTGCGCAGGCAGGGCAGGGCGACGGCCGCCCGCGCCGCGACCAGATAGGCATCATCGCCCTGGAAACTGGGACCGTCGGTCAGCACCGACAGACAGGCTGCCCCGCCGCGCTCATAGGCCTGGGCCAGGGCGGGCGGGTCGAAATCGGCGCGAATCAGACCCTTGGACGGGCTGGCCTTCTTGATCTCGGCGATCAGGGCCGGGCGGCCGGGCGCGGCATGACGGACAAGAGAGGCGCGAAACCCGCGCGGCATCCCGGCGACCGCAGCCTGGGCCTCTATGGCATCCTGTGACGCAGCGGCCTTGCGCGCGGCGACGTCGATCCGCTTGTAGGCGGCGATGCGGTCCAGGATATCGCTCATGCCGGGTCTTCGATCTCGATCGGGGTGTTGGTGGCTTCGACCAGGGCGGCCAGCGCCTTTGCCGCGCGCCCATCGTCGATGACGGCCCCCGCCATGACGGCCCCTTCGGCCAGATCGGCGGCACGATCCGCCACCACCAGGGCCGCCGCCGCGTTCAACAGGACGATGTCGCGATAGGCCCCCGGCGCGCCGTCCAGCAGGGCCCGCAGCGCCGCCGCATTCTCCTCGGCATCACCGCCGCGCAGGTCCGCGATGTCGGCGCGCGCTAGACCGGCCTCCTCGGGGGTGACCGAGAATCGTCGCACCGCCCCGCCCTTGAACTCGGCAACCTCGGTCGGGCCCGTGGTCGTCAGCTCGTCCAGTCCCTGGCCGTGGACTGTCCAGGCCCGGGTGGCCCCCAGCCGCCCCAGGACCTCGGCCAGCGGCTCCAGCAGGCGGGGATCATAGACACCCATCACCTGGCGCTTCGCTCCTGCCGGATTGGAAAGCGGTCCCAACAGGTTGAAGACCGTGCGGAAACCGATCTCGGCCCGCACCGGCCCGACGTGGCGCATGGCCCCGTGATAGGCGGGGGCGAACAGGAAGGCGATATTGGCCACGTCCAGTGAGCGGCGCTGCTGCGCCGGGCTGGCGGCCAGATTGACCCCCAGCACCGACAGCACATCGGACGAACCTGACTTGGAGCTCAGTGCCCGGTTGCCGTGCTTGGCGACCTTCAGCCCCGCACCGGCCAGCACCAGGGCTGCGGCGGTCGAGATGTTGAACGTATGCGCCCCATCGCCCCCCGTGCCGCAGGTGTCGATCGCGTCATAGGGATGATCCAGCGTCAGCGCCGCCTGACGCATGGCAGTGGCAAAGGCGGTGATCTCCTCGACCGTTTCGCCGCGAATCCTCAGGGCCGTCACCGCCGCCGCCACCTGGGCCAGGGTTGGTTCGCCTCGAAGGCAGGCCGCGAAAAAGGCCAGGGCTTCGTCCCTCTCCAGGATGCGGCCCTCGACCAGCTTGGCCAGCAGGGGCTTGAACCCGTCCGCCATCCGCTCAGACCATCGCCGAGCGCTTGATGCCTGCCAGATCCAGGAAGTTGGCAAGCATGTCGTGGCCGTGTTCGGTCGCAATGGATTCGGGGTGGAACTGAACCCCGTGGATCGGACGGTCGCGGTGTTTGAGTCCCATGATCTCGCCGTCCTCGGTCCAGGCCGTGACATCCAGGCTGTCAGGCAGGGTGGCGCGCGAAACCGCCAAGCTGTGATAGCGCGTGGCGGTGAAGGGGGAAGGCAGGCCCGCGAAAACCGACGTCCCCTCGTGGATGATCGGCGAGGTCTTGCCGTGCATCAGGGTCTTGGCCCGCACCACATCGCCGCCAAAGGCCTGACCGATCGCTTGGTGGCCCAGGCAGACCCCCAGGATGGGCATATCGTCCGGCGCCGTGGTCAGCAGCGGCAGACAGATCCCCGCCTGATCCGGCGCACATGGACCGGGCGACAGCAGCACCCCCTGGGGCTTCAGCGCCCAGGCCTGTTCCACGCTCAGATCGTCGTTGCGGATGACGTGCGTCTGCGCGCCCAGCTCCGCGAGGTAGTGGACGAGGTTGTAGGTAAAGCTGTCGTAGTTATCGACGACCAGGATCATGGCTTGGCTTCTAGGGGCTGGATCGGGCCGCGCCAAGCGTCCGTCGGTCGCATAAGCGTCGTGTTAACCGGCAAGGGGCGAAATCGGCGCTCCGAGGGGCCGCCGATGACCGACATCACCGACATTCTTTCACGCGCGCGAGCGGCTCTGGTTCCGCCCGTCGAGCAACCCCGGCCTCTGGCGGCACTGGGTGCGGCCGCCCTTGCAGCAGGCGCAGCGGTGCTGATGGCGGGAATGGTGATCGTCGGTCCTGGATTCTCGGTCAGCTAGCGGTTGCCCGAGGTGTAACGCCAGGCGTCGTCCGCGGCCCGAATGGGGGCTCGGGCCTTGGCATGGGTCTCGGCATATTCAGCAGCCGGATCGCTGTCGGCCACGACACCGGCACCGGCCTGGACGAAAATCCGTCCGTCGGCGAACAGGGCGGTCCTCAGAACGATGCAGATGTCAGCCTCGCCGCCGGCCGAAATATAGCCCACGCCCCCACCATAGCCGACGCCGCGCTTTTCCGTTTCCAGCTCGTCGATGATTTCCATCGCCCGCACCTTGGGGGCCCCGGAAAGGGTGCCGGCGGGCAGGGCGGCCAGCAGGGTATCGACGGCGTCCAGGCGAGGGTCGGCCTTGCCGCAGACGTTCGAGACGATGTGCATCACCTGGCTGTAGCGTTCGACCACGAAGCTCTCGGTGACCTCGACCGAACCGGGCGCGGCGACCCGGCCCACGTCGTTCCGTCCCAAATCCAGCAGCATCAGATGTTCGGCCAGTTCCTTTGGGTCGGCCAGGAGCTCGGCTTCCAGGGCGCGGTCGGATTCGGGCGTTTCGCCGCGGGGGCGTGTCCCGGCCAGCGGGCGAATGGTGACGGTGCCGTCTTTCAGTCGGACCAGGATCTCCGGGCTGGACCCCGCCAGCTGGAAACCGTCGAAGTTCAGATAGAAGAGATAGGGCGAGGGGTTCTGGCGCCGCAGCGACCGATAGAAGGCGAACGGGTCGCGGTCCCAGGGCGCTGAGAATCGGTGGCTTAGGACCACCTGAAAGATGTCGCCCGCAGCGATGTAGTCCTTGGCGGCGGCGATCTTCCGTCCAAACGCCTCGGCATCGACGGGCGAAACAAACTCAGGCGCTAGAGATTGGACCGGCTCGGGCCGAGCGGAAAGCGGAGCGCGCAGATCGGCCTCGAAGGCGTCCAGCCGCGCGAAGGCCGCAGCATGGGCCGTTTCGGCATCCTGCCCCGAATCGGGAAAGGCGGGCGCGACCAGGACGATCTCGTGTCGCACTGAATCGAAGATCGCCACCAGTCCAGGGCGCGCCAGAACGGCATCGGGCAGGTCCAGGGGATCCGGATTGGCCGGACCCAGCGGCTCCAGCAGCCGGACCATGTCATAACCGAAGACGCCGAACAGCCCAGCCGCCATGGGCGGCAGGTCGTCCGGCAGATCCATGCGCGTGGCCGCGATCAGGGACCGCAGCGACGCCAGCGCAGGCTCTGCCTCTGGCGTGAACCGTCCAGCCGACAGAGCTTCGCCCCGGGCCGTCTCAGCCACGCCATCACGGCACCGCCACAGCACGTCCGGATCGCGCGTGATGATCGAGTAACGCCCGTTGACGGCGCCACCCTCGACCGACTCCAGCAGGAAGGCGTGGTTCCGCCCCCGCCCGACCTTCAGATAGGCCGAGACGGGTGTTTCCAGGTCGTCGATCAGCCGCCGTACGACGACTTGGGGCTGGCCTTTCGACCAGCCCTCAGCAAAGGCGGCCTTGGACCTTGCGTCACGATCCGAGGTCATCCGGCAGGGGTAGGCGCGGCCGGAGCTTCAGTCTCGGCAGCCAGGCCCAGGGCCTGACGCGCCGCCCCGATGTCGTAACGGGCCTTGGATCGGGTCGCAGCGGCGCTTACGCCCTGTTCGCCCATGCCGCCGACGATCTCCTCGGTCATCCGCGGACGAACCTGTTCGGCCAGGGTGACCGTCGGCGCGGCCGTGGCCGCCGGCGGCACGATCCGGTCGACACGGCCGACGACAAAGGCGGTCTGAGACTGCGGCTGGGCAAAGGCCTGGCCCGACTTCTGGCTGAAGACACCTTGCAGCACGCCTGCACCGATCTCTTCCTGGGTGGCCTGGTTCTGCTGCACGCCCGTGCGGGTGACGAGGGTTGCCCCGACCGATGCGGCGACGGCGGCAATGTCTTCGCCGCCACGCACGCGGGCCGCCAGCTCTTCGGACTTGGCGCTCAGCAGGCGGCTGTTTTCGCGCGTGGTCCAGCCCTGCGTCAGAGGTTCGCGAAGTTCATCGATCGTCGGCATGGACGGGGGGCGAACCTCATCGACGCGCACGACGAAATACTGGCCGTTTCCGGCGTCGGTGACTTCGCTCTCGCCACCGCGGCCCAGGGCCCAGGCGGTCGTGAAGACGATGGGGGGCAGGGAGACGCGCTGGCCGTCGGCCTGGGCACCGGTCTCACTGAACGGGCCGGCCTTGCGCACCCGGGCTCCGACCGCCTGGGCGGCCGCTTCCAGGCTCTGTCCCGAAGAACGCGCCTTCTCATAGGCTTCAACCCGCTCATAGGTCCGGCCCTTGTCGTCCTCGGCCGACAGTTCGGCCACGATGGCGTCGCGGACGTCGGCCAGGGCGACTTCGCGGCCGGGCGTGATGGCGGTGACCTGAGCGACGGTGAAGCCGACGCGGCCCTGGATCGGATTGGTCACACCCGGTGCGGTCAGGGCAAAAGCCCCCGCCGCAACGGCCGGGTCAGCCAGGGCGCTGCGGGCGGTATCGGCATATTCAACCGGACGGATGTTGCCGTTGGCGCGGCCCGCCTCGGCGGCGCTCTGGCCACTGCGGAGCGCAGCCGCAATACGGTCGGCCGCAGCGCGATCCGGTGCCGTCAGAGTGACGATGGAGCGGGTCTCAGGCTGCGAGAGCGCGTCTTTGCGGAACTCGAAACGTTCCTGGATTCGTTCCTCGCTGATCGGCGGAGCCTCTCCCCCGGCGAACAGGACCAGAGTGACGGTCCGAAGTTCGGGACGACGCAGCTGGGCGGCGTTTTCACTGAGGAAGGCGTTCAGCTGGGCATCGGTGGGCGCGGCGGCGCGGCCGGCCATATCCTGGGTGACGACGAACCAGCGGGCATCGCGCGTTTCCAGCGAGGCGTTGGCCACCAGGGCACCATACACGCGAGGGACTCGGGCCCCGGCCAGCAGGGCGGCGGCGTAGTGGTTGGTTGCATACTGGTCGCGGAACTCCTGCTCCAGTTGCGCCGGCGTCAGGTTCTGCTGGGCCAGGACGCTGCGGTACTGTTCCTCGTCGAACTGGCCGGTGATCTGATTGAAAAAGACCGGAGCCTGACGGATCTGCTTCAGCACCAGCTCCTTGCCGGGGCGGATGCCGACGTTCCAGGCCCAGGACAGGAAGCCCAAGCGCTGGGTCTGGCTTTCCAGAAAGCGCAGGTGGATGTTCTCGGCGATCATGTCCTCGATCGACACGGGACGACCGGCCTCTTCCTGCAGATTATTGCGGACGCGCTCGAAATCGGCTCGGAAGTCGGCCTGGTTCATGTCGCGGCTGCCCGCCGAGATCACGTTCTTGGGGCCCAGGTTTGCAAAGACATCGACCTGGCTGCCCCCGGTGACCAGCAGGCCGAGCGCCAGCAGCACCAGAAGGCCGATAGCCCATTTGGACTTCGCGAAGTTTCGGAACAGGGTGATCATCGACAAACCAGAGCGACCGGCGAGAAGCGCCACCTCGGCGTATAGGGGGAGGGGACGGCCATCCGCAAGACGGAGACGGGCTTGGCTTCGTCGTTTCGGCTGCCTAAACAGCCCGTATGAAACAATCCGTGAAGTTGATCGCCGGAAACTGGAAGATGAACGGCCTTGCGTCGTCTCTGGTCGAGGCCACTGCCCTGAAATCGGCGCTGGAGGCCGATCCGGCCGATTGCCGCGTCGCCCTTTGCCCGCCCGCAACCCTGATCGCCCAGATGGCCTGGCAACTGCGCGGCGGATCGATCGAGCTGGGCGGCCAGGACTGCCATGCGGCAGCATCAGGGGCTTTCACCGGCTCGATTTCGGCCGCGATGCTGGCAGATGCCGGGGCGCGTCTGGTGATTCTGGGGCATTCCGAACGGCGGGCGGGTTTCGCCGAGACAGACGCCGTTGTCGCCGCAAAGGTCGAAGCCGCCCTGCAGGCCGGGCTCGAGCCGATAATCTGTGTCGGAGAGACCCTCGAACAGCGTCAGGCCGGACAGGCCGTGGCCGTCGTGGCCGACCAGGTCGCAGGATCGCTGCCGCTGTCTCTGGCCGATCAGGCGTTTGCGGTCGCCTATGAGCCGGTCTGGGCGATCGGCACCGGCCTGACCCCGAGCCTGGATCAGATCGAGGAGGTCCACGCCGCCATCCGTGCCGCGCTGATCGCGCGTCTGGGCCCAGCCGGGCAAACCGCGCCGATCCTCTATGGAGGTTCGGTCAAGCCTTCCAATGCTGCCGAAATCCTCGCCGTACCCGAAGTCGGCGGGGCCTTGGTGGGCGGAGCGTCGCTGAAGGCCGAGGAATTCATCGGCATCATCCGCGGCGCATAGGCCTGCGCGTTGCCCCGGCAGACCATCGGTGTTAGAGGCCGCCGCTTGATCGGCGCGCGCCCGCGCCCACATGAATGACACCATGCTCCAGACCATCCTCCTCGTCGCCATGATCCTGATCTCGCTGGCCTTGGCCGGCATTGTGCTGATCCAGAAGTCCGAGGGCGGCGCGCTCGGCATGGGCGGCGGGCCGTCGGGCTTCATGACCGCGCGCGGAGCGGGCAATCTGCTGACGACCACGACCTGGTGGCTGGGCGCGCTGTTCTTCATCTGCGCCATCGGCCTGACGGTTGCCGGCAACATGGAGCGTTCGAGCAACCAGTCGGTGATCGATGCCGACGCCGTGGGTTCGATCGCCGTCGGCGGCGAGACCTCCGCTCCGGCCGCGGGTCAGCCTGCGCCTGCCGCGCCTGGGGCAGCGACGGAGCCGGCTGCGCCGACGTTCGATGATTTCGAGGCCAGCCTGCCGACCGGCAATGCGCCTGTGGCGGCCCCTGCCGCGACTCCCGCCCCGACCCCCGCCGAGTAAGTGATGAGGGCGGTTATCCCCGCCTTCTCCGTTTCTCCCCAAAGTCTCAAAAGCGTCCCGCACGAATCGGCGGTAAGGTGATCCCCCATGGCCCGTTATGTGTTCATCACTGGCGGCGTGGTTTCCTCCTTGGGAAAAGGCCTCGCCTCCGCCGCGCTCGGCGCGCTTCTTCAGGCGCGCGGGTATAAGGTTCGTCTGAGGAAGCTCGACCCCTACCTCAACGTTGATCCGGGCACGATGAGCCCCTATCAGCACGGCGAGGTCTTCGTGACCGACGACGGGGCCGAGACCGATCTGGATCTGGGTCACTATGAGCGTTTCACCGGCGTTTCGGCCGCGCGCTCTGACAACGTCACCACCGGCCGGATCTATTCCACCATTCTGGAGAAGGAACGCCGCGGCGACTATCTGGGCGCGACCGTCCAGGTCATTCCCCACGTCACCGACCAGATCAAAGCCTTCTGTCTGACGCCCGCCGTGACCGACGAAGGCGAGGCTGTCGATTTTGTGCTCGTGGAGATCGGCGGAACGGTCGGCGATATCGAAGGCCTGCCCTTCTTTGAGGCAATCCGCCAGCTCGGGCAGGAACTGCCCCGGGGACAGTCCTGCTTCGTCCACCTGACCTTGCTGCCGTTCATCAAGACGGCGGGCGAGATGAAGACCAAGCCGACCCAGCATTCGGTCAAGGAACTGCGCTCCATCGGGATCCAGCCGGACATCCTGCTGTGCCGCTGCGAACAGCCCATCCCGCCCGAGGAAAAGCGAAAGATCGGCCTGTTCTGCAATGTGCGTGAGACGGGCGTGATCCAGGCGATGGACTCCGCCGACATCTATGCCGTGCCGATCGACTATCATCGCGAGGGACTGGACGCGGAGGTGCTGGCCCACTTCGGCATCACCGACGCCCCCGAGCCCGACATGGCGATGTGGGAAGAGATCGTGCGTCGTCGCCTGATGCCGGACGGCGAGGTGACCATCGCGGTCGTCGGCAAATACACGGTCCTGAAGGACGCCTATAAGTCGCTGATCGAGGCGCTGCATCACGGCGGCGTGGCCAACAACGTCAAGGTCAATATCGACTGGGTGGAGGCCGATACCTTCGAGGGTGATCGCGAAGCCTGCGAACTGCGGCTGCAGGGGGCCCATGCCGTGCTGGTGCCGGGCGGCTTTGGCGAGCGCGGGGCCGAGGGCAAGATTGAAGCGGCTCGTTTCGCCCGAGAGCGCAACATCCCCTATTTCGGCATCTGTTTCGGCATGCAGATGGCAGTGATCGAGGCGGCTCGGAACCAGGCGGGCTTTGCCAAGGCCTCGTCGACCGAGTTCGGACCGACCACCGAGCCGGTCGTCGGCCTGATGACGGAATGGACGCAGGGCAACCAGCGCGTTCTGCGCCAGCAGGGCGGCGACCTGGGTGGCACGATGCGGCTGGGGGCCTACGACTCGACTTTGGCACCGGGATCGAAGATCGCGGAAATCTACGGCACCACGGCCATCAGCGAGCGTCATCGACATCGCTATGAGGTCAATATCAACTACCGCGAGGCGATCGAAGCCGCCGGACTGCGGTTCTCCGGCCTGTCTCCCGACGGCGTGCTGCCTGAGACCGTAGAGCGGACCGACCATCCCTGGTTCATCGGCGTGCAGTATCACCCGGAACTGAAGAGCCGGCCGTTCAAGCCCCATCCGCTGTTCGCCAGCTTTGTCGAGGCGGCCCTGGTGCAAAGCCGCCTGGTGTGACCGTGCTGGTCACCGATCGGCTGGTCTTGAGACGAGCCGTAATCGGCGACCTGCAGGCCATGCATTCGGTGTTGTCCGATGTGCAGGCGACCCGATACTGGTCCACGCCGCCACATGACACGATCGAACAGACGCAGGTCTGGCTGGACAGCATGATCGACTCGCCGCCGGAACTGAGCGAGGATTTCGTGGTGACCCTTGGCGGGCGGGTTGTGGGTAAGGCCGGGTTCTATCGGCTGCCAGAGATCGGCTACATCCTGCATCCGGAGGTGTGGGGCGAGGGCATTGCGTATGAGGCGTGCCGGGCCGTCATCGATCATGTCTTCGCCACGCGCGCCGGGATTGGTCACCTGATCGCCGACGTCGATCCGGAAAACCGTAAATCAATCAGTCTGTTGACCCGGCTGGGATTTCGAAAGACCGGCCAGCGCGCCCGGACGATCCAGGTCGGCGGCGTCTGGTGTGACAGTCTGTATTTCAGGTTGGACCGGGAGTGACCGCCTTCAGAACGCCTGTCGCCTGCGGCAGCGGGCACAGACCATGACTGCCTTTTCGGTCCGGCTGTCCACGAAGACATGCCCCCTGAACAGGCACTTCAGGCGTTTCATCCATGGGGTCTTTGCGGGCATGGCGCACAGATAACACGGATCGATTTTGCGATCCACGAAAAGCGCTTTGTTTTTAAAGAATTATTCGCGCGCAATGGTTGCGCTTGCTATCCGTGGTTGTCCTGCGGCGAATGGTGGGGTTCGACCAAAGTCTCTCTGACCGCCGAACCTTGATCCTGCCAGTCTGGGTGCCCGCTCGTTTTCGATGGCGGGTAACCGAGACAGCCGGGCATCGGCGGCAGGGGAGGATTTCATCATGACGGACAGCACCACCGGTGCACCAGGCGACACGACCGAAACGGTCGGCAAGAACGACAAGCTCGTCATTCTGGCCTCTTCCGTCGGCACCGTGATCGAATGGTACGACTTCTATCTTTACGGATCGCTGGCCGCGATCATTTCCGCCCAGTTCTTCTCGGGGGTTAACGAGACGACGGGCTTCATCTTTGCCCTGATGGCTTTTGCGGCTGGATTTGCTGTTCGCCCGTTCGGTGCGGTCTTCTTTGGTCGTCTGGGCGATCTGTGGGGACGCAAGAACACCTTCCTCGTCACCATGCTGCTGATGGGACTTTCGACCTTTGTGGTCGGTCTGCTGCCGCCCTATGCCGCAATCGGCATCGCGGCGCCGATCATCCTCGTGCTGATGCGTCTGATCCAGGGTCTGGCATTGGGCGGTGAATACGGCGGTGCCGCAACCTATGTGGCCGAGCACGCGCCACGCGGCAAACGCGGGTTCTACACCTCCTTCATCCAGATCACCGCGACGGTCGGCCTCCTGCTCAGTCTGGTGGTCATTCTGGGGGTTCGCACGGCGGTCGGCGAGGAAGCCTTCGCCGACTGGGGCTGGAGAATTCCGTTCCTCCTTTCGATTCTGATGCTGGCGGTATCGCTGTGGATCCGGCTGATGCTGGCCGAAAGCCCGTCTTTCAAGAAGATGAAGGCCGAGGGCAAGGGCTCGGCCACGCCGCTGAAGGACTCCTTCGGCAAATGGCCCAACCTGAAGCTGGTCCTGATTGCCCTGGTCGGTCTGACCGCCGGTCAAGCCGTGGTCTGGTACACCGGCCAGTTCTACGCCCTGTTCTTCCTGGAGCGGGTGATGAAGGTCGAGGCCTCTCTGGCCAACATCCTGATCGCCATCGCCCTGCTGCTGGCCACGCCGTTCTTCGTCTTCTTCGGCTGGCTGTCGGACAAGATCGGTCGCAAGCCGATTATCCTGGCCGGCTGTCTGATCGCGGCTCTGACCTATTTCCCGCTGTTCCAGGCACTGACGACCGCAGCCAACCCGCGTCTGGCGGAGGCCACCGCCTCTGCACCGATCACGGTCTATGCGGATCCGGCCGACTGTAACGTGCAGTTCGACCCGATCGGCAAGACGGTGTTCAACCAGTCGTGCGATGTGGCCAAATCCTATCTGGCCAAGGCGGGCATCAACTACACCAATGTCGAAGCCCCTGCCGGGACGGTGGCCGAGGTCCGCATCGGCGACCAGACCGTCGTCCCCAGCTTCCGCGGTGAAACCCTGTCGACGGCCGACTTCGCCGCCGAGAAGAAGACCTGGGATGCGGGCCTAGGCGAAGCGCTGGCCGCGGCCGGATATCCGCTCAAGGCTGACAGTGCCGAGGTCAACCGACCGGTCGTCGTGGCGATCCTGTTCATCCTCGTTCTCTATGTGACGATGGTCTACGGACCGATCGCGGCGGCACTGGTCGAGATGTTCCCGACCAACATCCGCTACACCTCCATGTCCTTGCCCTATCATATCGGCAACGGCTGGTTCGGCGGCTTCCTGCCGACCACGGCCTTCGCCATGGTGGCGGCCACGGGCAACATCTACTACGGCCTCTGGTATCCGATCGTGGTGGCAATGATCACAGTGTTCGTCGGCTTCCTGTTCGTAAAGGAAGGCAAGGACGTCGATCTCAACGCCTGATCCTGCTTCGGGCTGAGAGAGGGGCGGGCGGATCGGCAACGATCCCCCGCCCTTTGTCCGTCTGGTCGGTGGCGTCGGCCGTCTGATTAGTGATTAGTGGATGGTGATTGCCGCCGCTCCCCTGACCACCCGTTACCCATCACAGACCAGATCCTGCATCCCCCGATGTACTCCCTTCTGATCCCGCTTCTGATCGCGGCCTATATGACGGCGCTGTTCGCCATCGCCTGGCGCAGCGACCGGGCCGGTCCACGTGGACCGGGGCGGCGGTTCGGACCGTGGGCCTATGCCCTGTCGCTGGCGGTCTATTGTACCTCCTGGACCTATTACGGTGCCGTCGGGACGGCAGGGCGCGAGGGCTGGGAGTATCTGCCCATCTACATCGGACCGGCGATCGGCATCGTCGTCCTGTTTCCGATCTGGCGCAGAATCGCGGCGGCGGCACGGCGCGAGAACATCGGCTCCATCGCCGACTTCATCGCCGCCCGGTATGGCAAGAGCCAGACCCTGGGCGCGGTCGTTGCGGTCGTCGCCATCGTGGGCTCGCTGCCCTATATCGCGCTCCAGCTGAAATCCTTGTCCATGGCCTGGCAGCTGGTCACTGCAGGCACCCCTGCGGCGGGATCCGAACAGCTGACCGTCAGCGTGATCGCCGTGGTCCTGGCCGGGTTCACCATCCTGTTCGGTGCGCGCCGGCCCGACCTGACCGAGCACAATCGCGGCCTGATTCAGGCCATTGCCCTGGAGTCGATCGTCAAGCTGACGGCGCTGGTCGCCGTGGCCGTCTTTGCCGTCTTCCTGTTGTTCGGCTCGGCTCCGCCTGCAGCCGTCGTGAAGGGTCTGGGCGATCTGGCGACTGTGCCTGTGGTCGATGGCCGGTTCATCGCCATCACCCTGTTGTCCACCCTGGCGATCTTCTGCCTGCCGCGGCAGTTCCATGTGGCCTTCGTCGAGGCATCGGAGCCCGCCCACATCCGGCGGGCCAGGTGGGTCTTTCCCCTTTATCTGCTGATTACCAGCCTGGCGGTCCTGCCCCTGCTGGCGGCGGGTGGAATATTTTCGTCCATCAGCGATCCAGACCTGTTCGTCCTGGCCCTGCCGTTCCAGCAGGCGGGGGGCGCGCTGACGGCCTTTGTGTTCGTGGGAGGATTTTCTGCGGCCACGGCCATGGTCATCGTCGAGACGGTCGCCTTGTCCGCCATGGCGTCCAACAGCCTGATCCTGCCGCTTGTCGCGCGCGACCGCTGGCGGATGCGCGAGGACGCCTCGGACATGGCCGGGGCCATCCTGCAGGTTCGCCGAGGGGTGATCTGCGCCGTCCTCTTTCTGGCGTGGCTGTATTTCCAGGCCATCGACCGATCCAGCGGCCTGGCGTCGATCGGGCTGACCTCCTTTGCGGCCCTGGCCCAGCTGGCGCCGGCCCTGTTCGGTGCCGTGCTGTGGCGAGACGGTCATGCGCGCGGGGCCACCGCCGGCATCGTGGCGGGCACGGCCATATGGCTGGTGCTGATGGCGGTGCCCCAGGTCGGTGCCGCGCTGGGCCTCGGCGACGCCACCCCGTTTGGCCTTTCGGACACCTTGCCGATTGGCGTGTTCCTCAGTCTGGCCGTCAACACCGCCATCTATGTCGCTGTGTCGAAGCTGGCCAAGCCGCGCCTGATCGATCAGGTCCAGGCGCGCGCCTTTGTGGATCGGCTCAGCCCTGACTGGCGCGATCGGAACACGGCCCCCTCGGGGGCGTCGGTCAGCGACCTGAAGACCCTGGTTGCGCGCTTTGTCGGCGATGCGGGGGCGGAACGGGCCTTTGCTGCCTTCGCGCGCGAGACCGGTCAGGTCTTCAAGGACGGCGATTCGGCCGATGCAGGTCTGGCTCGTGCGGCTGAGCGAATGCTGGCCGGAGCGGTCGGGGCCTCGTCGGCCCGCCGGGTCATCTCTGCGGCCCTCGCCGGCGGGGGGCGCGCGCCCGAGGACGTGGTGCGGATGCTCGATGAGGCGTCCCAGGCGGTCCAGTTCAATCGCGAACTGCTTCAGGCGACCCTGGACAATATCGACCAGGGCGTTGGCGTGGTGGATGCGGATTTGCGGCTGATCGCCTGGAATGCCCGCTACATCGACCTGTTCGACCTGCCGGCCGGCTTTGTCCATGTGGGTCAGCCGATTGCGGCCGTCTATAGACTGAACGCCGAGCGGGGAGAGGTCTCGCCCGATCAGATCGAACCGTGGATCGAGCGGCGGCTGGAGGCGCTGCGTCGCCGCGAGCCCCATTCGCATGAACGTGTTCAGCCCAATGGCCGCGTCATCCGCTCGACCGGCACGCCCATGTCGGGCGGCGGCTATGTCACCAGCTATACCGACATCACCCAGCTGCGCCGCGCCGCCCAGGCCCTGGAGGAAGCGAACGAACAGCTGGAAGCGCGCGTGGCCGATCGCACCGAACGCCTGGAGGAGGCGCGCCAGGCAGCCGAGGATGCCACGGCCTCCAAGACCCGGTTCCTGGCCGCTGCCAGCCACGACCTTTTGCAACCCCTGCATGCAGCCCGGCTCTTCATCGCCGCCCTGAAGGATGAGGCGGCTGACGAGGGCTCGCGCGCCCTGGCCGAGAATGCCGATCGGTCGATCGACAGCGCCCACAGGCTTTTGAAGGCGCTGCTGAACCTGTCACGCCTGGAGGCGGGGGGCGTGAAACCCGCAGTGACGGCGTTGTCTCTGGAGGCCCTGTTCGTGGAGCTGCGCCGCGAATTCCTGCCGCTGGCAAAGGCCAAGGGCTTGTCTCTGCGGATCGTCGGCACGGGTCTTTGGGTGTCATCCGACCGGGATCTGCTGCGGTCGCTGCTGCAAAATCTGATCGGCAATGCCGTCCGCTACACCGACAGCGGGGGCGTGGTGGTTGGGGCCAGGCGGGAAGGTGACGCGGTTCGTCTGGTGGTTTGCGACAGCGGCCGGGGCATCGCCAGGGACCAGCAGGAAGCCATTTTCGGGGAGTTCACACGTCTGGCGGCGGTGGCGGGCGATGAGCCCGGGGCCGGGCTGGGACTGGCCATTGTGCGCAAGGTATCGGGGTTGCTGGGCCATGAACTGACGTTGAGCTCGCAACTGGGCAGGGGCTCCAGCTTCTCCGTCCGCCTGCCGCGCGCCGAGCGGATGGTCCCGCCTGAGACGTCCGCAGTAATCCGTCAGACCGAAGTCTCGGCCTTCCGGGTGCTGTGTGTGGACAATGAACCCACCATCCTGGAGGGCCTGTCTGCCCTGTTACAGCGGTGGGGCATGCAGATCGTGACGGCACCTGACGCGGCCAGCGCCCTATCGGCAGCCGGTCCCTTCGATGCGGCGTTGGTGGATCTGCATCTGGGTGACGGACCTGATGGCCTGGCGGTTTTGCGAGGCCTGCGCGAAAAAGGCGTCGCTCAGCTCGCCCTGATCAGCGCCGATGCCGACGAAACCTTGCCTGACCGCGCCAGGGAGGCCGGCGCCGTTCTTATGGCCAAGCCGGTCAAGCCTGCGGCGCTGAAGGCCTTTCTGACAAGTCGAAGCCGGACCTAGGGCTCAGGGGTCGACGCCCAGGGCTTGGGCCGCGATGACCGCCTGGGTGCGGTTCTGGACGCCCAGCTTCCTGAACACGCCCGTAAGATGCGCCTTGATGGTCGCCTCGGTGACGCCCAGGTCGAAGGCGATCTGCTTGTTCAGCCGCCCCTGCTGCAGCCCGACGAGGATTTTCAGCTGCGACGGCGTCAGGCTGGCGATGCGGTTTTCCATCGCGGCATCGGCCTGTGCCTGATCCGGATCGACGCCATGGGGGGACCACGGGTCCCCGGCCAGCACGGCGGTCAGGGCTTCCGTCATCTGCTCCAGAGCGGCCGATTTCGGGATGAAGCCGGCCGCTCCGAAGGCCAGGGCGCGGCGGACCGTGACGGCGTCCTCGCTGGCCGAGACCACACAGACCGGCAAGGTCGGAAACATCCCGCGAATAGCGATCAGCCCGGCAAAGCCGTCGCAGTCGGGCATCTTGAGATCCAGCAGAAGCAGATCGGCGGGCCCTTTATCCAGGACCCCTTTCGCCTCGGCCAGGGTGGCGCATTCCTGGATCGCTGGATCCGGTAAGGTCCGGCTGAGCGCCTGTCGCAAGGCAGCGCGAAAAAGGGGGTGGTCGTCAGCGATGACGATACGATCCATGGCGTGTCCTCGAACCCTGGCGCGCGGTTTCATTGCAGGCTGAACGCGTCGCGGGACCACTGTGGCACCCTACGACTTTGGTCGAAACTAGACGAACGGCTAATGGCGGGGCGGGGGTCCCGTCCCGGACAGTGCTGTCGGGAGGTTCGCGACAGACGAGCCCGGGAGGACATCATGACCAAGAGCCACATGCTGGGCGGCATCGCCGCCATAACCCTCATCGGTCTGCCGGGAGCCGTCTTGGCCCAGGATGCGCCAGACGTTTCGGCGCTGGAGGCCCGGATCGCCTATCTAGAGCGCGAGATCGACCTGCTGCGTGCCGATGTCACGGCGGCCCGCGCGCAACAGGCTACTCAGGGTCAGGACATCATCCGCCTGGATCAACAGGTGGCCGCTGCGCCGGCACCAGCTCCGGCCCCGGCCCCGGCCGATGGCTTCCGGATCGGCAACAACACGGTGCGCTATGGCGGCTTCGTCAAGGCGGACTATTCGATCAGTCAGTACAGCGGCGGTGACCCCGCCAACGGCGATGCCCAGCGCGACTTCTACCTGCCCGGCACCATTCCGGTGGGCGGAGCGGACGAGGGCGAGGCGACCGACTTCAATGCGCGTCAGACCCGGTTCTGGCTCACGACCGACGGCGTGATCGGTGGGCGCAAGGTCGGCACGCGGGTCGAGTTCGACTTTCAGGTGCTGCCCGGCACTGGCGACCAGCGCACGACCAGCCCCTCAAATCCGGCCCTGCGCCGAGCCTTCGTGACGATCGACAACTGGCTGTTCGGCCAGGAGTGGACCAATTTCCAGATCCTGTCGGTGCTGCCCGAGACCGCCGACTATGTGGGCCCGACCGAAGGCACGACCTTCAATCGTCAGGTCCAGGTCAGGTACACGCGCGGTCCGTTCTCGATCGCGCTGGAAAATCCCGAGACGACGGTCACCCCGTTTGGCGCGGCGTCGCGGATCGTGGCCGACGACAACACCCTGCCGGATCTGACGATGCGCTATACCTTCACCCGCCCTTGGGGCGAGGCGGCGGTGTCGGGCATTGTTCGACAGCTGGCCTATGAGACGACCGGCGTCGGCGCGATCGAGAGCTCGACGGTCGGCTGGGGCATTTCGGCGGCGGCGCGCGTCAAGGTGGGCGAGCGCGACGATCTGAAGTTCATGCTGACGGCGGGGGAGGGGATCGGTCGCTATGTCGGCCTGAACTTTGCCAATGATGCGGTCCTTGATGCTTCGGGCGAGCTGGAAGCCATTCCCCTGGTCGCCGGCTTCGCCGCCTATCGCCACTACTGGCGGCCCAACTGGCGCTCCAGCCTGATCTATGCGTTCCAGAACGTCGACAACGACCCGGCCCTGCTGGCGCTGTCGACCAATGCCGCGGCGCAGAGCGTTCGCGCCAATCTGATCTGGAGCCCCGTGCCGTCTTTCGATGTCGGTTCCGAGCTCAGCTTCGGCGAGCGCGAACTGGAGTCGGGGGCGACCGGTGACGTGACCCGTCTGACCTTCTTCGCTAAATACGGCTTCTAGTCTTTCAAGGCTTCTGCATGTCTGATCCGACCCTGTACCCCGTCAGCCCAGAGTGGGCAGAACGCGCCCTG
Source organism: Brevundimonas vitisensis (assembly GCF_016656965.1). Taxonomy (NCBI): domain Bacteria; kingdom Pseudomonadati; phylum Pseudomonadota; class Alphaproteobacteria; order Caulobacterales; family Caulobacteraceae; genus Brevundimonas; species Brevundimonas vitis. The sequence continues at coordinate 472,387 of NZ_CP067977.1, read as the reverse complement.
ATGGACAAGGCGGGCTATGGGGCGGCCCGGCAGCAGGCACAGCAGGGGCCCGACGCCTTTTGGGCACAGGCCGCCACCCGGCTGGACTGGATCACGGCCCCGACGGTGATCAAGAACGTCTCATTCGACAGGGCCGACTTCCGCATCCGCTGGTTCGAAGACGGTGTTCTGAACGTCGCCTGGAACTGTATCGATCGTCACCTGCCGACGCGGCGCGACCAGACGGCCATCCTCTGGGAAGGCGATGAGCCGACGGACAGCCGCGCGATCACCTATGGCGAACTGCACGGCCAGGTGTGCCGCATGGCCAATGTGCTGAAGGCGCAGGGGGTAAAGAAGGGGGATCGCGTCACCCTGTATCTGCCCATGATCCCGGAAGCGGCCTATGCCATGCTGGCCTGCGCCCGCATCGGGGCCGTCCATTCCGTGGTGTTCGGCGGCTTTTCGCCCGACAGCCTGGCCGGGCGGATCGAGGACTGCGCCTCCCGGATCGTGATCACCGCCGACGAAGGCCTGCGGGGCGGCAAGACCATACCGCTGAAGGCCAATGTCGATGCGGCACTGGAGCGGGTCTCGGGCGTGGAAACCGTGCTGGTCATCCGCCGCACGGGCGCGGACGTCGCGATGGTCGCGGGCCGCGATGTCGCCTATGCCGAAGCCGCCGCAGGGGTCTCTGACGACTGTCCCTGCGAGCCGATGAACGCCGAAGATCCGCTGTTCATCCTCTACACCTCCGGCTCGACGGGCAAGCCGAAGGGCGTGCTGCATACGACCGGCGGCTATCTGTTCTGGGCGTCGTGGACGCATGAACTGGTGTTCGACTATCGCCCCGGCGAAGTCTTCTGGTGCACGGCCGATGTGGGCTGGGTGACCGGCCACTCCTATGTCGTCTATGGCCCCCTGGCTAATGCGGGGACGACCCTGATGTTCGAGGGGGTGCCCAACTATCCGACCGTGTCGCGGTTCTGGGAGGTGGTCGACAAGCACAAGGTCGAGATCTTCTATACCGCCCCCACGGCTCTGCGCGCCCTGATGCGCGAGGGCGACGAGCCGGTGAAGTCCACCTCGCGCGCCTCATTGCGCCTGCTGGGCTCGGTGGGCGAGCCGATCAATCCCGAGGCCTGGCGCTGGTATCACGAGGTCGTGGGCGAAGGCCGGCTGCCGATCGTGGACACATGGTGGCAGACCGAGACAGGCGGCATCCTGGTCTCCCCCCTGCCGGGCGCGACAGATCTGAAGCCCGGCTCGGCGACCCTGCCTCTGCCCGGCGTGGAACTGCAACTCGTCGATGCCGAGGGGCAGGTGCTGGAGGGCGCCACGAGCGGCAATCTGGTCATCACCGACAGTTGGCCGGGCCAGATGCGGACCGTCTACGGCGACGACCAGCGGTTCTTCGACACCTATTTCAGCGCCTATCCCGGCAAGTATTTCACCGGAGACGGCTGCCGCCGGGATGAGGACGGCTATTACTGGATCACAGGCCGGGTCGACGATGTGATCAACGTCTCGGGCCACCGCATGGGCACGGCCGAGGTCGAAAGCGCCCTGGTGCTGCATGACGATGTGGCCGAGGCGGCCGTGGTCGGTTTCCCTCACGATATCAAGGGGCAGGGCATCTATGCCTATGTGACCCTGAACAAGGGGGTCGAGGCGCACGACGACCTCAAGAAGGCCCTGGTCGCCCATGTCCGCAAGGAAATCGGTCCGATCGCCGCGCCCGACGCCATTCACTGGGCGCCCGGCCTTCCCAAGACGCGATCCGGCAAGATCATGCGGCGCATCCTGAGAAAGATCGCCGAAAACGATCTGACCAGCCTGGGTGATACCTCCACGCTGGCCGATCCGGGTGTCGTCGACGATCTGGTGAAGACGCGGGCCCAGCATTAGGCGCTTGTCGTCTGGCCGACATACAAGTGAAGCGTGGCCGACACCGATCTGACGTTTAAGCTGAGCCACAAGCGGCCACGTCGAATCGCGGCCGCAGATCGCTTTTGCTCTCGATCGAGGCCATTCATGACCAGCCCCCTCGCACGCCGACTGTCGGCAGGTGCCGCCCTGGCTTGGGGGCTGACGATGGTCTCGGGGTGCGCCAGTGCACAGGACGCGGTTGATACCTCCGCAACCGTTGCCGCGCGGCGGGCGACCGAAGCGACGGCGACCGGGCAGATCGCCTCGACCACACTCGTGCTGGACGGGCAGGGCGGTCATATCCTCAGCGCCGCGGGGCTTGGCGGGTTGGAGGTCTACGGCCTGGACGGCACGCGGCTGGGCCAGGTGGCTGCCGGTGAGGCCGTGGGGCTGGATGTCGGATATGGCTTCATGCTGGCCGGGCAGCCCACGACCGTCGTGGCCGCCGTCGATATCAGCCAAAACACCCTTCGCCTGTTCCGCATGGATGGCACGGTCCTGACCGAGGTCGGGGCGCGCGCCATTCCGCTGGGCTTCGCGGCCGAGAATGTCTGCCTGTTCCACAACAGCCTGGACGGGGCGCTTTATGCCTTTGTGGTCGGCGACGGCGGCGAGATCGATCAGCAGCTGATCTATGCCGATGCGAACGGGCGGCTGGATGCGCGCCAGGTTCGCCGCCTGAACGTCATATCGACCGTGAAACAGTGCGTGGTCGATAGCGCCGCCTCTACTGTCTATGCGTCCGAGGAGACCGTCGGCATCTGGCGCTTCACCGCCGACCCGGAAGCCTTCGCCGCCCCCGTTCTGATCGATAGCCCGCGGTTCGGCGCCCTGACCGAAGAAGTTGGCGGACTGGCCCTTTACGACGGCGGCGAGGGGGCGCGCTGGCTCCTGGCGTCCGATGCCTCGGCCGGCCGGATCAATGTGTATGACCGGACCAAGGACGACGCCTATGTCCGCTCCGTGCTGGTGTCGGGCCCGGATGGTGGCGATGTCCTGGGCGAGCCTGGACCCATGGCCGCCACCAGCCGGCCCATGCCGGGCTTCGCCAATGGCCTGATCCTGGTCACCGATGAGGACGGTGCCAATGTGAAGGTGGTGTCCTTTGCCGATCTGGCATCCCCGCTTGGACTGGCCGCAGGAGCACCGACCGATCCTCGCGTTCACAACGATTCCCCTGTTCCCACCGTGACGGCGACGGTGGAGACGGCGGCGGTGGCCAGTTTCGGCGACGCGGCGGACGATCCGGCCATCTGGGCCCACCCCACTGATCCCGCGCAGAGCCTGATCGTCGCCACCGACAAGAAGGGCGGCCTGTTCCTCTATGACATGCAGGGGCATGTGGTTCAGGACCTGCGCGACGGCAAGATGAACAATGTCGATCTGCGCGAGGGCTTCAACCTGAACGGCGAGCGCGTCGTGCTTGTCACGGCCAGCGACCGCACCAACCGCAGCATCGCCATCTATCGCCTCGACACCGCCAGCCGCCGTCTGATCGCGGTGGCCGATGGGGTTCAGGATACGGGTCTGGCTGACCCCTACGGCCTGTGCATGTATCGCGAGCTGGCGACCGATCGCACCTATGTCTTCATCAATGGCGACGATACGCGCCTGCGTCAGTGGGAGCTGGTGGATGCCGGCAATGGCAAGGTGCGGGCCAACTTTGTGCGGGAACTGACCTTCGGTAGCCAGACCGAGGGCTGTGTCGCCGACGACGACAACGGCGTCCTCTATGTCGCCGAGGAGGACATCGGCCTGTGGCGCATGAGCGCCCACGCCGACGGCGGCACCGACATGGCGATGGTCCAGGCGATTGCCGACAATCCGGCGGTCAAGGACGACTATGAGGGTGTCGGCCTCTACGACCTGGGCAACGGTCGGGGCTATGTCGTCGTGTCCAGCCAGGGCAACGACACCTATGCCGTCTATCGCCGCGAAGCGCCGCAGGAATACCTGGGCTCATTCGCCGTCGCCGCCGATCCGTTGCGCGGCATCGACGGCATCTCGGAAACGGACGGGCTGGAGGTCACCAGCCGCAACCTCGGTCCTGGCTTCGAGCAAGGGGCCATGGTCGCCCAGGACGGCCGCAACGTCCTGCCGGTCGAGAACCAGAACTACAAATACGTGCCCTGGAGCGCGATCGCCGAGGCCCTGGATCTGGAAACGCGATAGGGCGGGTGGGCGCTCAGCCCACCTTCACCCGCGTCGCCGCCTCCGGCAGGTCCTCACCGAAGGCCCGCTGATAGAATTCCGCGATCGTCGGCCGCTCCAGCTCGTCGCACTTGTTCAGGAAGGTCAGCCGGAACGACAGCCCGACATCGCCGCCGAAGATGGTGGCGTTCTGGGCCCAGGTGATGACGGTCCGCGGTGACATCACGGTCGAGATGTCGCCGTTCATGAAGGCGTTGCGGGTCATGTCGGCGACGCGGACCATGGCGGCGATCTTGCGGCGCCCCTCTGCGTCCGACCAATCGGGCACCTTCGCGGCCACGATCTCGGCTTCCACGTCGTGGTCGAGATAGTTGAGGGTGGTGACGATGCTCCAGCGGTCCATCTGACCCTGATTGATCTGCTGGGTCCCGTGATAGAGGCCAGACGTATCGCCAAGGCCGATGGTATTGGTGGTGGCGAACAGGCGGAACCACTTGTTGGGCCGGATGACGCGGTTCTGATCCAGCAGGGTCAGGCGGCCCTGCGCCTCCAGCACACGCTGGATCACGAACATCACGTCCGGCCGGCCGGCGTCGTATTCGTCGAACACCAGGGCGATCGGGCGCTGGATGGCCCACGGCAATATGCCCTCGCGAAACTCGGTGATCTGTTTGCCATCCTTCAGGACGATGGCGTCCTTGCCGACAAGATCGATGCGGCTGACGTGGCTGTCCAGATTCACGCGCACCAGCGGCCAGTTCAGACGCGCCGCGATCTGCTCGATGTGAGTCGACTTACCGGTGCCGTGATAGCCCTGGACCATCACCCGGCGGTCGTGGGCAAAACCGGCACAGATGGCCAAGGTCGTCTGGGGGTCGAAGCGATAGGCCGGATCGACCTCGGGCACATGGCTGTCGACCGTGTCGAACATCGGCACAGTCATGTCCGCGTCGATGCCAAAGGCTTCGCGCACCGTCACATTGCGGTGCGGTTCGAACGTCAGGAGCGGGTCGGGAGTCGCATCGAGGGAGAAGGCCATATCCCCCTCCTAGAGGCACCGCGCGCGAGGCTCAACATGCGCGCGGTGCCGCACGGCTTTATTCCGCGCTCAACGCCACATCGACATTGCCGCGTGTGGCATTGGAGTAGGGGCAGACCTCGTGCGCCTTGGCGATCAACGCATCGATCGTTGCCTGATCCAGGCCGTGATCGGTGATCTTCAGCGCCACATCCAGGTTATAGCCTTCGCCGCGCGTGTTGGGGCCAAAGCCGATGGTCGCGTGGACCTGGGTGTCGGGGCCCACAGGCGTCCCCGCCTTGCCGCTGACCAGGCGCAGTGCACCCAGGTAGCAGGCGGCATAGCCGGTGGCGAACAGCTGTTCGGGATTGGTGCCGGGACCGTCGTCGCCGCCCATGGCCTTTGGCACCGACAGGCTGACATCGATCTTGCCGTCGTCCGTACGCGAGCGGCCGTTGCGGCCGCCACCCGAGGCGGTGGCGTGGGCTTTATAGAGAACGTCCATCACTGGCTCCTTCGTTTGCGCCTTCTATCTGGGGAGCGGCGCGCGACACGCTAGGCCATCCCCGCCTTCTTCAGCGTCTTATAGGCCTTTATGACGCGTTGCAGTTTGGCTTCGGCACCGCGGTCGCCCTGGTTCAGGTCGGGGTGAAAACGCTTCAGCAGTTCGTGATAGCGGGCCTTGATGGTCGCCTTGTCGGCGCGGTGATCCAGGTCCAGGTCCAGCAGCGCGGCGCGCTCCAGCTTGCCCATGGGGTGCAGCTCACCTTCCGGTGTCGCCTGATCGCGGACACGCCGACCGAACAGGCCGAAGCTGTCCTGCCAGGACCCTGCACCCTTGGTGTTGGCCGTACCCATCTTGGCGGCAAAGGCTGCGGCTTCACGACTGCCCTTGCCCGCCTTCATTTCCCAGGTGGGACGACCGCCGGTCATGGCCTCGTTTTCCTGCTGGGCGCGGATCTCGCCTTCGCTCATCCCGGCGTAGAAGTTCCAGCCCTTGTTGTATTCTGCCGCGTGCCCCTGGCAGAAATCGTAGAACTCGTTCAGCCGCTCCCTTGATTTCGGCGCACGGGCGCTGGCGGCGCGGCGGCAGTCCGGCCATTGGCACGGCTTCTCGCCCGGCTTCAGGTGCAGGACGTCAGCGGCCGCTGCCTCCTCTTCAGGCTTGGGGGGCTTCACCCTTATGTCGGTGAAGCGAGGTCTGTATTGAAACGAAGGAGGCATGCACCGAAGTGTAGGGCCGAATTGGTCACCATCAAGGAAGCGCTCATGCCGGAAGGCCCCATCGCGACGATTATTCGCGAAAAACTGTCCCGGGCGTTCGCTCCGACCCGTCTGGAGCTGGTGGATGACAGTGCGCGTCACGCGGGCCACCACCATGAGGGTGGGGTCGACGCGCGCCCCGGCGGCGAAAGCCATTTCAACCTGACGGTCGTTTCCGCTGCTTTCGAGGGGCTGGGGCGGCTGGCGCGTCAACGCGCGGTCAATGCGGCCCTGCGTGAGGAACTGTCGGGACCGGTTCATGCCCTTTCGATCAAGGCCCTGACGCCAGCTGAGGATAGCTGAGACCGCGAGAACGCCGTTCACACCGTCTTAGAACCTACACCCTAGCGTTACATTCGGCTGAACAGGTGGAGGGGTCGACTTGGTCGAATCAGACGGGATCGGCAAGGGAATGGCGGTAGCGCCGGGCGAGGCTGCCCAGGCGATGCGGGCGATTCTCCAGACTCAGTATCTGCGCTACCTCATCATATCGAGCTGGGCACTGGGTCTGCTGGCCACGGTTGGCGTCGGTCCGGCAACCCTGTGGTTCGTTGTCACCCTGGCGGCAGGGGCCATGCGCGGCCTGGTCGAAAAGCGGCTGGGCGATCAGGTCGGGGCGACCGGCTGGGGCATGGTGTTCCCCGCTGTCGCTACCGCAACGACGGCGGCCTGGGCCGCAGCGCCTCTGATGGCCTGGTTCTCCGGGGCAGCTTTCGGACAACCCCTGGCCATCGCCCTGCTGATCGCCGGCTATGTTCTGGTCTTCTCGCAACTGCGCAGCTCGCCGCGGCAGGCGGTGATGATCTCGTCGCCCTATGGCGTGGCGGCGGTCGTGATCGCCATCAGCCTTTGGGGCACACCGGCCTTCTGGTCCTTCGTGGCGATCGGTCCGTTCACCTTTGCCGGCATGTTCGTTATGGTGACCATGACCATGCTGCGCGAAGAGCGCATTCGCGCCTTCCAGGAACATCAGGCTCATCTGATCGAACAACTGGAGGCCGCGCGCGACAAGGCGAACGCCGCCTCCGACGCCAAATCCAACTTCCTGGGCGTTATCTCGCACGAGCTTCGCACGCCCATGAACGGTGTTCTCGGGGCCGCCCAGCTGCTCAGTGCGACGCGTTTGGAACCGTCGCAGCGGGAATATCTGTCGATCATCCGCAATTCGGGCGACAATCTGCTCAGCCTGCTGAACGACATCCTCGACATGACCAAGATCGAGGCGGGCAAGATGACCTTCGAGGTCGTCGACGTGGTGCTGGAGGATCTGCATCGGCGCGTGACGGGCCCCTTCCAGGCCCAGGCCGCAGCCAAGGGTCTGGATTTCGTCGCAACCTTCGAGGGCGAGGTTCCGGCCATTGTTCGTGGCGACCCGCTCCGAGTCTGTCAGGTCATCCACAACCTGCTGTCCAACGCGGTGAAGTTCACCGACACCGGCACGATCAGTTACAAGGTTCTCTGCGAGCGGGTAGCCGATCGCCGTGTCCGGTTCGAATTTTCCGTCACGGACAGCGGTGCCGGCATCGCCCCCGACGATCTGGCACGCCTTTTCCAGCCGTTCACCCAGGTGGATGCCTCATCGACCCGTCGATTTGGCGGGACGGGTCTCGGACTGACGATTTCGCGCCGCATGGCCAACATCATGGGCGGCGACATCACCGTCAGTTCGGTTCTCGGCCAGGGCTCCACCTTCACCTTCTCCGTCGAGGCTGAGGTGGTCGAATGGGCCAAGCTTGAGGCCGCAGCTCCCATCCGGGCCGAGGTGGACAGCGGGGCCAAGCTCTCTGTGCTGGTCGTCGAGGATCACCCGGTGAACCGCATGATCCTCGAAGCCTGGATGGGCTCTGCCGGCCATATCTCGACCACGGCCGAGAACGGTCAGGTGGCTGTGGATATCAGCCTGGGCCAGCGCTTCGATCTCATTGTCATGGACGTCAATATGCCGCTGATGGACGGCCTGACCGCGACGCGCATGATCCGGGCCGGCGACGGACCCAATGCCCAGACGCCGATCGTGGTCCTGTCGGCTTCGGCCCGGTCAGAGGATCACCAGGCCGGTCTCCAGGCCGGAGCCGACGCCTATCTGAACAAGCCGATCGACTTCACGGCCCTGGCCGAGGTTATGAACCGCGTCAGTGCGGGGCGGGAAGCGGTGCAAGCGCTGACCAAACAGGGCGACATCGCGGCGGCAGCCTGAACATGACCTGACGCGTGTCGTTCAGGTGGAGGCCATTCGCAAGGGTTCATGGTGTGCGCAAGTCGAGCTGTTTCGACCGCACCGGAGACCTTTCAGATGAAGAAGCTTCTCACCGTCACGCTGGCCGCGGTTCTCGCCTCCAGCTCCATGGGTATCGCCACGGCGGCCACCGCCCAGTCGCGCGAATACCGTCAGGATCGCCATGACCGCCGGGACGACCGTCAGGAACGTCGTGAAGATCGACGCGAGGACCGTGCCGACCGCCGCGAAGATCGCCGCGAATATCGCCAGCACCAGCGCGAATATGCTCGCTGGCAGCGCGCGGAGCGCCGGTACAACGCCGGTCGTTACCAGCGTCCGTCCGGCTATGTCAGCCGTCAGTGGGCCTATGGTCAGCGCCTTCCGGCCAGCTACCGCACACGGGCCTATGTCGTGCACGACTACAGCCGTTACGGCCTGCGTGCCCCGCCGCGCGGTTATCAGTACACCCGCGTGAACAACGACGTCGTGCTGACGGCCGTTGCCACGGGCCTGATCACGGCCGTCATCGCTGGCCTGTTCAACTAAATGAACTGACTGAGCCACGCCCCGGAGGGAAACCTCCGGGGCGTTCGTCGTTCTGGTGATCCGTGCTTAGACTGGACACCATGCGCGCCTTTGCCGAGCTTCTGGATCGCCTGTCGCTGACAGGTTCGCGTAATGCCAAACTGGTGTTGGTTCGCGACTATCTGCGGGTGACCCCTGATCCAGATCGGGGATGGGCGCTGGCTGCCCTGACCGGAGAGCTCAGTTTCACCGCCGCCAAGCCGGCCATGATCCGATCGGCGGTCGAGGCCCGCGTCGATCCGGTTCTGTTCAAATGGTCCTACGACTATGTCGGCGACCTGGCCGAGACGGTGGCTCTGATCTGGCCGGCCAACGCCGAACATCGCCCCAATCGAGAACCGGAACTGTCAGAGGTCGTCGAGGCCCTGATGGCAGCCACAAGGCCCCAGGTCAGGCCCCTGATCGAAGGGTGGCTGGACGCGCTGGCTCCCAAGGGCCGCTGGGCCCTGCTGAAACTGGTCACAGGCAGCCTTCGGGTCGGCCTGTCATCTCGACTGGCCAAGACGGCTGCGGCCATGGTCCGTCCCGAGGCGGTCGCCGAACCGCCTCAGCCTGAAGGCGGGGAGGGCACCACCCTCCTGGAGCCGGTCGATGTGTCTGAGGTCGAGGAGATCTGGGCCGGTCTGACGCCGCCCTACGCCGATCTGTTTGCCTGGCTGGAAGGGCGCGGTGATCGCCCCGCATCGGATGCTCCCGGCCGCTTCCGGCCGGTCATGCTGGCCACCGCCCTGGACGAGGCCGTGGATCTCGATCGGCTCGATCCGGCCGACTATGCCGCCGAGTGGAAGTGGGATGGCATAAGGGTCCAGGCCGTCCGGGAGGCCGGTGTTTCCCGGCTCTACTCCCGCACGGGGGACGAGATATCGGGCGCCTTTCCCGATGTGATGCAGGCCCTGACGTTCGAGGGCGCGATCGACGGCGAACTTCTGGTGATCCGCGACGGCACTGTGGCCCCGTTCGGAGATCTTCAGCAGCGGCTGAACCGCAAGACGATCGACGCCAAGACGATGGCAGCCTATCCGGCCGCGATCCTTGCCTATGACATTCTGAGCGAAGCGGGCACTGACCTTCGGAGCCTTCCCCTGTCGGAACGACGCCAAAGGCTGGACCGTCTGCTTGAGGCGCACGGAGGGCCGCGACTGGGTCGGTCGGCAGATATTCCGTATACGGAGTGGAGTCAGCTTGCGCGTCTTCGCGCCGATCCTCCGGTAGGGGCTGCAGCAGAAGGCGTGATGCTGAAACGCCGGGACAGCCCTTATGTCGCCGGCCGGCCCAAGGGGCCCTGGTTCAAGTGGAAACGCGATCCCCACCTGATCGATGCCGTCATGATGTATGCCCAGCGCGGTCACGGAAAGCGCTCCAGCTTCTACTCGGATTTCACCTTCGGGGTCTGGACATCCGAAGCGGCGCTGACGCCCGTCGGAAAGGCCTACTTCGGCTTTACCGACGAAGAGCTGAAGCAGCTGGACAAGTTCGTTCGGGACCACACCACCGATCGGTTCGGCCCTGTCCGCGCCGTAAGGGCGGAACGCGACTTCGGCTTGGTGCTGGAAATCGCCTTTGAGGGGCTGAACCGCTCGACACGGCACAAATCCGGGGTGGCCATGCGGTTTCCCCGCATCAGCCGCATTCGGTGGGACAAGCCGGCGCGCGAGGCCGCCAGCCTGGACGAGGTCATGGATCTGCTGGATCGCGTGGAGGCGTCCGGCGGACGTCTGGCGTCGTGATGGGGGTTCAATTCCTCGGCCCGGACGTTTAACCCCCCGCCATGCCCAACGTCATCATCCCTCTGACCCAAGCGGTCGCGGCCGGCCGCCAGGCCGTCGCCGTGGACGCGGCTCTGATCGCCAAGGCCACCGACATGATCGGCGACTTCGCCGTCAATCTGTCGATCGCCGTCATCATTCTGATCGCAACGGTATTCGCCGCGCGCTGGGCGTCCGGCGCGGCGCGGCGGATGCTCTCTCGCGTCAGGGGGTTCCGCCATGATCCCACGGTGCTCAGCTTTGCCGTGCAGGTCGTACGGGTCGTTGTCTATGTGGTCGGCTTCATCGCCGTTCTGCAGCGGCTGGGGGTCCAGACAACGTCCATCATCGCCGTGCTGGGTGCGGCGTCCCTGGCGGTCGGCCTGGCGCTTCAGGGCACGCTTTCCAATGTGGCGGCCGGTGTGCTGCTGCTCGTTCTGCGCCCCTACAAGGTTGGCGACATCATCGATATCGGCGGCGTGTCCGGTTCGGTCCAGCGGCTGGACCTCTTCGTCACCCAGATGTCGAATGCCAACAACCACAAGATCGTCGTTCCGAACTCCAAGGTGATCGGCGATGTCATCGTCAACCTTTCCGGTCAGAAGACCCGCCGCGTCGAAATCCTGTTCACCGTCGGCTACGGTTCCAATCTGAAGCAGGCGAGGGCGGTGCTGACCGGGATGGCGCGCGAGCATTCTGCCGTTCTGCCCGATCCGGAGCCCTGGGCGGGGGTCACCAATCTGCTGGACAGCGCGGTCGAGGTCACGCTCCACGCCTGGGTCAAATCGCCGGACTGGTGGCAGACCAAGGCCGATCTGATGCAGGCGGGCAAAGAAGCCCTGGATGCCGCGGGGATCGAGATTCCGTTCCCGCATCAGGTGGCCGTCCATTATGACCCGCCAGCCCCCGGGCCGGACCCGGTCGAGCCTGATCCCGAACCCGAAATGCCTGCGCCCATCCCCTTGGCTCCCAAGCCAAGCCGCCGTCGTCTGATCCGGAAGGTCTGATCGCCATGCGTTATGACTTTGGATCCGACAACACGGCCGGGATGGCACCCGCCGCGCTCGATGCGCTGGTCAGCGCCAACTCAGGGTTTGCCAGGGCCTATGGCTCCGACGACGTCACGGCGCGCGCCGCGGATGAAATCCGTCGCCGACTGGATGCCGATGCCGAGGTCCGGTTTGTTTTTAGCGGCACCGCCGCCAATGCCATTGCCTTGTCCATGCTGGCCTTCCCGCATGAGAGCGTCCTGGCCCACCATGCGGCCCACGTCTGTACCGACGAAACCGGCGCGCCGGGCTTCTTTGGGCAGGGACTGGGTCTCACGGGTCTGCCGGGGTTCTCGGGCAAGATCGATGCGCGCGCTCTGGCTGCAGTTCTGGACGAGCCCGAGGTCGGGCATCGCCAGCCGCCGGCGGCCCTGTCCCTGACCCAGTCGACCGAATACGGCACGGTCTATACGGTCGATGAACTGCGTCATCTGATCGAGCCGGTGAAGGCACGGGGCTTTGGCGTCCACCTGGACGGGGCGCGCCTGGCCAATGCCGCTGCGGCCGGCTTCGATCTGACCCAGATCGCGCGGCTGGGCGTCGACGTCCTGGTCTTTGGCGGGGCCAAGGCTGGCGGCCTGTGCACCGAAGCGCTCGTGATGTTCGACAAATCTCTGGCGCGCCGGGTGGACAACCGGCTGAAACAGGCCGGACAGACCGCATCAAAGACGCGCTTCCTGGCGGCACCCCTGCTCGGCTTGCTGGAAAGCGGTGCCTGGGAAGGCGGGGCGGCTCACGCCAATCAGATGGCCCAGGCGCTGGCGACCGGCATCGCGACCCAGACGCCCTTCGTCCTGGCCCATCCTGTCGAGGCCAATGCCGTCTTTGTCCGTATGCCGATCAAGGCGCATGAAGCGCTGACGGCGGCGGGCTGGGCCTGTTACCGCTTCGACGACGGCTCGGTCCGGTTCGTCTGTTCCTGGGCGACGACACAGGATGCAGTGGACGAATTGCTTGAGGCCATGTCCAAACTGCGATGAGGCCTTCCACCCATCATCTGCGCCGCTCATATAGGCGCGATGCGTGGTGAACGGTCAGGACGGCGGGGCAGAGACCCTGAGGAGAAGGCCGCCAGTGCCGGCATGGACGCCCCTGCCAGCGGTCCGTCGACGCTCCAGGCCCTGGGTGATCTGATCGGCGTCGTTCGTCGCTCAAACGCGCCTCAGTTGAAGCGGCGTGTCGGAGCGGCTCTGGCCCTCACCCTGGCTGGCAAGGCCCTTGGCGTCCTCGCCCCCCTGATGCTGGGGGCAGCGGTGAACCGTCTGGCCGAGGGGCAGGGCACACTGGCCTCGGTCGGGTGGGGCTTTGCCGGTTTCGCCGTGGGCTGGGCACTGGTGCGATTTCTGTCGTCTGCCGCGCCCCAGCTGTCGGATGTCGTCTTTGCCCCCGTCCGCTCGGCCGCGCAGCGCAAGACGGCGGCCGAGACCTTTGCCCACGCGCTCAGCCTGTCACTGGACTTTCATCAGACGAAGCGCTCGGGCTCCCTGTCCCGGACGCTGGAACGTGGGTCTCGGGCCGTCGACTTCCTGCTCAGGATTCTAGCGTTCAACTTGGGGCCGACTGTGGTGGAGCTGGCGCTCGCCGCCGCCGTGCTCGGCGGACGATACGATTGGCGCTTCGCCGCCGTCGCCGTCGTGGTGGTGGTCGTCTATGCCACCGTCACCTTTGGCATGGCGAACTGGCGGCTCGAGCATCGGCGGGCCATGAATGCCGCGGACTCCGAGGCGGCGGGCCTGTCTGTCGATGCCCTGCTGAACTACGAGACGGTCAAGTCGTTCGGGGCAGAATCGCGGGCTGCCGGCAGCTATGACCGGGCCCTGGGCACTTATGTCGAGGCGGCGCTGAAGGCCAATACGTCGCTCGCCATGCTGAACGGCATTCAGGCCCTGATCATGAACCTGGGGCTGGGGGTCATGGCCGTCATGGCCGGGTTCGAGGCCGCTGCGGGACGTATGGGGCCGGGCGACGTTACCGCAGCCGTCCTGATCCTGATCTCGCTTTATGCGCCGCTCAATATTCTCGGCTTTGCCTACCGCGAAATCCGCCAGTCCTTCATCGACATGGAGGAGATGCTGAAAGTGACGCGTCAGGCGCCCCAGGTCGCCGACGCGGCGGATGCGATCGACCTGCCTCCGCCCCGCGACAGCCGTGGGGCTGCGATCACCTTCGACGGCGTCGGGTTCCGGCACGACGCACGCGCCAATGGCCTGGACGACATCAGCTTCCATGCCGCGCCTGGCACCACCACGGCGCTTGTCGGGCCGTCCGGGTCGGGCAAGTCCACGATCGTCAAGCTTGCGCTGCGCCTGCTCGATCCCCAGGCCGGCCGCGTGTCTATCGACGGTCTGGATGCCAGGGGCGTGACCCAGGCCTCGCTCCGCCGCGCGGTGGCCCTGGTCCCGCAGGATGTCGCCCTGTTCAACGACTCGATTCGCGCCAACATCGCCTTTGCTCGGCCTGACGCTGGCGACGCGGCCATCTGGGCGGCAGCGGAAGCCGCCGAGCTGGCGGACTTCATCCGCGAGCTCCCGGACGGCATGATGACGCGCGTCGGCGAACGGGGGCTGAAACTGTCTGGCGGCGAACGCCAACGGGTCGGCATTGCGCGGGCCTTGCTGGCCGATCCATGCGTGCTGATCCTGGATGAGGCGACCAGCGCATTGGACAGCCGTACCGAGGCTGCGATCCAGAAAACCCTGCGCCGTGCGCGGGCAGGCCGCACGACGCTGGTCGTGGCTCACCGCCTGTCGACCATTGCCGACGCGGACCAGATCCTGGTGCTCAAGGCGGGCCGGATCGTCGAGCGGGGCGCGCATCACGAACTCGTCGCGCGGCAGGGCGGCGAATATGCTGCGCTTTGGCGCAAACAGACCCGCGGGGCTCGAACGGGGGTTCAGCCGCCCGACTGAACCTTGCGGGCACGCACCTCCGCCAGGCCGTTCAGCACCTTCTCCCGCTCAACCACGGCATCGGAAGGCAGGATGAGCATCAGTTCCAGCGCGCGGGCGTGCACCCGGATGATGCGCCAGTCGATGGTGGTGTCGGACGGCGTGGCATCGATGACGTCACACAGGCTGGTGGCGGCCGCGCACAGGTCGCGCCGCTCGAAAGGCCCCGCCGCATCGATCACGCCGGATGCAGCCTGATAGGCCGCCTCCAGGCGCGACGCGATCTCGATCTCGGCGGCAGGCGGTGCCAGCGCCTTCAGCTTGGCGACGTGGTCTGCGACGATTTCCAGGCTGCGCGGTTCCAGGGCAGCCAGATGTTCCCGGGCGGCAGCCAGGGCGGCACCTACGCTGACACCCCCGGGGGAATCGACCAGTTGCGACAGGCGCGACTTCCGCGGCGTCCATGTGACGACACTCATCGCGTTTCCTCCGAAGCCGGCTGTGCCGCCTTTTCAGCCTCGAACTCGGCTCTGCGGATATAATCGGCCCGGCGTTCCTCGCCGTCGCGCCGGTCGCCCTCGCGGAAACGACGATCTGGCCCAAAATAGTCGCCGACACCCAGGAATGGCCGCTGGTCTCGCGCCACCCAGACAACACGTTCCAGCAGGGTCGTGGCGCTGAACGGCTTGGTGACCAGGAAGTTGGCCCCGCAGTCGCGCGCCTGGTTCAAATGCTTTCGGCGGACATGGGCGGCCATCAGTATGACCGGCGCAAAGGCGTTCGGATCCAGATTGGAACGCCGCAGCCAGCGCACGAGATCGAACCCGCTCATGCCCGGCATATCCGCATCGACCACAATCAGGTCGACATCAGAATCCCTCAGGATTTCGATGGCTTCTTCGGCGGAATGACAGGCGTACTTCACCTTGATGCCAAAACCCAACAGGGCCTGGGTCGTCAGTTCGAGCGCAAAACTCGAGTCGTCGATGACCATGGTCACCGCAGAGCTCAGGTTGAAAATGGCGCTGTCGCGCAGCGCCTCGCCGACACCCGCCATTACGCGACGCCTGAAGCTGAACGAGTTCCCATACGCCTACAATGAGGCCGGGACGTCGATGTCCGGTTAACGCTGGCGGCGTGTGCCGATCAGCCGAGGCGGCCGATGGCGTAGAAGCGCTCGGCCCGGCGGGCCCGCAGCTCCGCTGGCGACAGTCCGTCCATGGCCTGCAGCTCTTCGGACAACGCATCGCCCACATTGGCCAGGGTGGTCTCCCGGTCGGCATGGGCCCCGCCGACAGGCTCGGGCACGATGCGGTCGATGATCTTCAGATCCAGCAGGTCCGGCGCGGTGATACGCATGGCCATCGCGGCATCGCGGGCCCTGGCACCGTCGCGCCACAGGATGCCGGCGGCACCCTCGGGCGAGATCACCGAATAGATGGAATGCTCCAGCATCAGGACCCGGCCGGCCGCCGCGATGGCGATGGCGCCGCCCGATCCGCCTTCACCCGTCACGATGGCGATCGAGGGCACGCCCAGTGTCAGGCAACGCTCGGTCGAACGGGCGATGGCCTCCGCCTGGCCCCGCTCCTCGGCTCCCAGGCCCGGATAGGCCCCGGCGGTATCGACAAAGGAAAGGACCGGCAGGCCGAAACGCTCGGCCAGGTCCATCAGGCGCACGGCCTTCCGATATCCTTCAGGCCGGGCCATTCCGAAATTGTGGGTCAGGCGGGTGGCCGTGTCATGGCCCTTCTCATGGCCCATGACGACGACGGGCCGGTCCTTGAACCGAGCCAGTCCGCCGATGATCGCCTGATCGTCGCCGAATTGCCGGTCGCCCCGCAGCTCGACAAAGTCCGTGAACAGTCCGGCGACATAGTCGACAAAATGCGGGCGCTGGGGGTGGCGCGCCACCTGGGTCTTCATCCAGGGATCCAGATCCGCATAGGTCTTCTTGCGCAGCTGTTCGGCTTTTTTCCGCAGGCCCTCGATCTCGGTCTCGAACGAGCCGGAGGTCGCGGACAGAAGCCCGAGTTCCTCGATCTTGGCCTCCAGATCGGCGATCGGCTTTTCGAATTCGAGGTAATGCGTGGCCATGGAAATGTCCGAAGGGCGGGCGGGGGGGCCGCTCTGTAAGGCGGCGGAACCTAGTGGGCTCGACGCCGGGGGGCAAGTCGGGGTTCAGACAGCGATCATTCGTCCCGCGCCAACGGGTGTTTGGAGCGCACGACCTCAGTCAGGCGATCGGTCGCGACATGGGTATAGATCTGCGTCGTGGCGATATCGGCATGTCCCAGCAGGGTCTGGACAACCCGCAGGTCCGCCCCGCCCTCCAGAAGATGGGTGGCAAAGGCATGGCGCAGGACATGCGGACTGACCCTGGCGGGATCGATTCCCGCATCTATCGCAGCCTGATCCAGCAATTGGGCGAACCGGCGCGGGGTCAGCCGGCCTGATGCGCCGGTGGAGGGAAACAGCCATGGGCTGTCGGGCGCGTCGCTCTTGCGGGCCGCATCGCGAGCCTTCAGCCAGGCCTGGACCGCCGTCCGAGCGGTCAGGTTCAGCGGAGCCATCCTTTCCTTGCCGCCCTTGCCCTTGACGATCAGCCAGGCCGGATCGCGCCGCACGGCATCCACCCGCAGCGCCAGCAGCTCAGACACCCGCAGGCCGGAGGCATAGGCCAGTTCCATCAGCGCCATCAGCCGCAGTCCGCCTGCACCATCCCGCAGGGCCGCAGCGGCCATCAGCCGCTCCACGTCTTCGCGCGACAGGACGCGGGGCAGGGCGCGCCCCTGTCGGGGCGCATCCAGGCGGCGCGAGGGGTCGTCCGCCCGCCAGCCCTCTGCCAGCACGAAACGATAGAATTGACGGACCGCACTTCGCCGCCGGGCCGATGTGGCCGCCGACAGCCCGCGCCGCGACAGAGAGGCATACCAGTCTTCGATTGCGGCCTCGTCCGCCGCCATCAGCCCCCCGGCAGCCGCTGTTCCAGCCTCCGCGTCAGCCAGATCGCGGGCATAGGCCGACAGCGTATGGGGCGAGGCATCACGCTCGACCGCCATCATTTCCAGAAAGGCCTCCACCTGCGAGGGGATCATCGGCTCTGGCCTGCTGCGCCGCTTGGTGTAGAGGGTTGAAAGACCATGCCCTGCCGCCTTGCCGATCGCCTGTTGCCGTCCTCGCCCGGAATCCGCCCATGACCGGGCCGGTGATTCCCTATGCGCAACGCACCATAGCCCTGGTCGGGCTGATGGGCGTGGGCAAATCCACCGTGGGGCGGCGGCTGGCCCGCCGGCTTGAGCTGGACTTCGCCGACGGCGATGACGAGATCGAGGCTGCTGCCGGCATGTCGGTCGCCGAGATTTTCGCCCGGTATGGAGAGGCCGAGTTCCGGGCGCTTGAGGCCCGCGTCATGCGCCGCCTGCTTGAGGGCCCCCGCATCGTGCTGGCGACGGGGGGCGGCGCTATCCTGAACCCCGACACGCGGGCCCACATGGCCCAGTGCGCCACCAGCGTCTGGATGCGCGCCGACCTGGATGTCGTCGTGTCCAGGGTCCAGCGCCGTGACACCCGCCCGCTGCTGCGCGGCCGCGACCCTGCCGAAGCGCTGAGAACCCTGGCCGAGGTGCGATACCCGCTCTACAGCCTGGCCGATGTGACGGTGGATCTGGGCCTGGGGGCGCATACCGAGGCTGTGGAGACGATCATCCGATCCTTGCGCGCCTTCTGGAAAACTCAGGATGCCGGAGACCAGCCATGACCGTGACGACCCCCGTCTCCGGCGGCAGTTTCCGGTCTTATGATGTGGTTGTCGGCCATGGGCTGCTGGCCGAGGCAGGATCCCGCATTGCCGCCTTCGCGCGGGGGCGCACGCTCGTCATCACCGACGAGACCGTGTCGGCCATCCACGGCGCAACCCTTTTGCAGGCGCTCGGTTCTGCTGGCCTGCAGGCCGAGCTGATTGCCGTTCCTGCCGGTGAGGCCTCCAAGTCCTTTGCCCAGTTGGAATGGGTGATCGACCGCATGCTGTCGTTCGGCCTGGACCGGCGCGACGTGGTCGTGGCCTTGGGCGGCGGGGTCGTGGGGGACCTTGCAGGCCTGGCCGCTGCCCTATTCATGCGTGGCATCGACTTCATCCAGGTGCCCACGACCCTGCTGGCCCAAGTCGATTCCTCGGTGGGGGGAAAGACCGCCATCGACACGCCCCGCGGCAAGAACCTGGTCGGAGCCTTCCATCAGCCGCGGCTGGTCCTGGCCGACATCGGCGTGCTGGCCACCCTGCCGCCGCGACAGCTGCGGTCCGGCTGGGCCGAGGTGATCAAGCATGGTCTGCTGGCGGATGCCGACTTCTTCGATTGGCTGGAGGGGGAGGGGGCTGCCGGGGCCGACGGCGATCCCTCGGCTCTCGAACGCGCCGTGGTCCGCTCCGTCGAAATCAAGAGCGCCATCGTCGGCGAAGATGAAAAGGAAGCCGGCCGCCGGGCCTTGCTCAATCTGGGGCACACCTTCGGCCATGCCCTGGAAGCTGAGCTGGACTTCGACGAAGAGCGGCTGACTCACGGTGAGGCGGTGGCTCTGGGCTGTGCCATGGCTTTGCGCTTTTCGGCACGTCAGGGCTTCTGTGCGACCGCCGACGCCGATCGGGCCGAGGCCGTGCTGGCTGCGGCGCATCTGCCGACCCGTCTGGAACAGGCCGGTGAATTTAGCGCTGCCGCCTTGATCGGCCGTATGGCGGGCGACAAGAAGGCGGAGGGCGGCCGCCTGACCCTGATCCTGGCCCGATCCATCGGGGACGCCTTTGTGGAGCGCGACGTGGATCCAACCGTGCTGGGGGCCTTCCTGCGCGAAGAGGGCGCGGCGGCCTAGGGATCAGTCGATGGCGCGGCAATCGGTCGGCTGGCGGCCATCTGCCGTCCAGGTGGCCAGGATGCCTTCGCCTCTCAGCTCGTAACCGCTGGCCCGGTACCACAGCCCATCGGTGGCCCGTTCGCGGCGCATATCGACCGCTTCGCCCATGGAGTTGCGGACTGTGGCCATCTCGCGAGGGTTGTCGAAATCGACCGACAGGCGCTCGCCGTTCTCACACAGATAGACCGTCCGGATGATGCGGTTCAGGGCGCGGTCCTGGACTTCTGCTCCGGTCCGGCGTTTGGCGGTCTGGGCCTCCACCGCGCGTTGCCGCACCGCTTCCCCGTCGCTCGAGACCTCGGACTCGCCCGGACCACAGGCGGACAGGCCAACCAATGCGGTCACGGTCAGGGAGACGACGATCGCCCTCATCGAATGAAGACCATCCAGCTGGTCATGCCCAGCACCGCGACCGAGATCAGAATATGCTTCATCGTGGAAAATCCAGGGCCTCAAGCTGTGCCGTCGCACCCTAACGCACCTCTTGAACCGGTGTTCCCCGGCGTCGCCGACGGAAGAATTCCCGCAGCGCTTCGGCAGCGGGGTCGGCCAGAACACCGCCTGCGGTCTGGGGGCGCCAATGGCAGGTCGGCTGTTCGAAAAATCGGGGCCCATGTCGCACGGCACCGCCCTTGGGATCGTCCGCTGCCCAGACCACGCGGCCGATGCGGGCATGGCTGATCGCCCCGGCACACATGGCGCACGGCTCCAGCGTCACATAAAGTGTCAGGCCGGTGAGGCGGTAGTTTTCCAGCCGGGTCGCGGCCGCACGAAGGGCGACAATCTCGGCATGCGCGGTGGGATCGCACGACGAAATGGGGCCATTTGAGCCCTCAGCGATCACCTCTCCGGTCGATTCGTCCACGATCAGCGCCCCCACGGGCACTTCATCAGCGTCTGCCGCCGCTTGCGCCAGGGCCAAGGCCATGCGCATGAACCGCTCATCATGGTCCGCCATACATCAGACAACGACAAGAAGCCCCGCCCGCGTCAAGCCGACGATCGTGGCGGACCCCGTAAACCCGGTTTTGGCGGCAAGGTCGCAACCGACGGCAAGCCCGCCCGGGCAGGCAAGTTCGGCGCAAAGCCGGGCGGCAAGCCCGGTGGCGACAAGCCTGCCAAGGACGCCGCTCCCAAGCGCAGCGAACGAATCGCCAAGGCCATGGCGCGCGCCGGCATTGCGTCGCGCCGCGAGGTCGAACGGCTGATCGGCCTGGGCAAGGTGGCGGTCAACGGGGCCATCCTGTCGACGCCCGCCACCCTGGTGACCCGCGATGACGTCATCACCGTGGACGGCAAGCCGATCGGCGCGGCGCAGGCGACGCGGGTCTGGCGCTATCACAAGCCGGCTGGCCTCGTGACGTCGCACAACGATCCGCAAGGGCGGCCGACGGTGTTCGACGCCCTGCCCAGCGGTCTGCCGCGTGTCATCTCGGTCGGTCGACTCGACCTGGCGACCGAAGGGCTGTTGCTGCTGACCAACGACGGCGAACTGAGCCGGGCCCTGGAACTGCCGTCCAGCCAGCTGGTGCGCCACTACCGGGCAAGGGCGCGCGGACGGGTGACCCAGGCGCAACTGGACACGCTCAAGGACGGGGTGACGGTGGATGGCGAACGCTATGGCCCCATCACCGCGACCCTGGACAAGGTCAAGGACACGGAGGGTGACGAGCGCGGCCCCGCCAATCTGTGGGTCAGCGTCTCGGTGGCCGAGGGCAAGAACCGCGAAGTCCGCAAGGTGCTGGAGCATGTCGGCCTGAAGGTGAATCGCCTGATCCGCCTGGCCTATGGGCCGTTCCAGCTGGGTACTCTGCCGGTCGGCTCGGTCGAGGAGGTCGGCCCGCGGGTGATCCGCGAGATGCTGTCCGACCATATCCGGCCCGAGAATCTTCCCACCGGCAACACGGTGGAAACGCCCGCGCCGATTCCTGGTCGTCGTCCGACGGCCAAGGGTTCGGGCCCCGCGATCCTCAAGGGCACGTCTGGATCGGCCCTTTCCGACCCGTCCCGGAAGCCCAGCCGAGCGCGGGCTGCCGACACTGCCGTGGCCGAGGCGGCCGAGCGCAGCGCCCGTCCTCCCAAGAAGGAGGGCTGGGCCAAGGCGGCACCGCGCACAAGTCATCCCAAGCGCACTTTCAAACCGCGCGAGGGCGCGGACACCGAACGTCCTCGCCACTTCCAAAAGTCGCCGGACGGCGCGGCGGCTGATCGGCCCCGCCCAGCTGGCGGAAGCCGCCGCCCCGACGCCGATGGCCCCAAGCGCGCCTATACGCCTCGCTCCGACGCGGGCGGCACCCGTGCTGACGGGGACCGGCCAAAGCGGGACTTCAAACCTCGGTCGGGGGGCTCTGACCGAGCCAAGGGCGGATTCAAGCCGCGCGGTCCGGCCGGTCCTTCGGGAACGTCGGGACGACCCAAGGGACCCAGCGGCCCACGCGGACCCCGAAAGGGCTGATCCGTGCGGATCGTGGCGGGAAAGCTGAAGGGGCGGTCTATCGTGGCGCCGGAGGGTATGGGCACGCGTCCCACCTCTGATCGCGCGCGCCAGGCTGTGTTCAATGTGCTTGAGCATGCGTCCTGGGCCGAACCTCTGACGGGCCTGCGGGTGATCGACCTCTATGCCGGATCGGGCGCTCTCGGTTTCGAGGCGATGAGCCGTGGCGCGGTCTTCTGCCTGTTCGTCGAGACTGACGAGGCCGCACGCGGCGCGATCCGGGAAAATGCAGACGCCTATGGCCTGATGGGGGCCACGCGCGTGCATCGGCGCAGTGCGACCGACCTCGGGACGCGGCCCGGCTCTGACGGAGAGGCGTTCGACCTGGCCTTTCTCGACCCGCCCTACCGCCAGGGTCTGGCTGAGCAGACCCTGACGCGCCTGCTGGAGGGGAACTGGCTCAAGCCCGGTGCCATCGTGGTGGTTGAGCGGGGTTCGGACGAGCCCGAGATCGACACGCCCGGCTATGAACGCCTCGATACGCGCGACTATGGCGCGGCCCGCGTGATGTTCCTGCGGCGTCTATGATGCCGGCCCGGTCAGGGCGTGGGGTGGGTCACTTCCGACCGAACAGCTTTTCCAGATCGGCCAGCTTCAGCTCGACATAGGTCGGGCGGCCGTGGTTGCACTGGCCGGAATGGGGCGTGGCCTCCATCTGGCGCAACAGGGCGTTCATCTCGGGGGCCGACAGCACCCGTCCCGCCCGCACCGACCCGTGACAGGCCATGGTGCCGCAAACCTCGCCCAAACGTTCGGTCAGAGCCAGGGCAGAGCCGTGTTCGGACAGGTCGTCGGCGATGTCGCGGACCAGGCCTTGAACATCGGTGTCTCCTAGCAGGGCCGGGGTCTCACGGACCAGAACCGCGCCTGCGCCGAAGGGCTCGACGATCAAACCCAGCTGCGCCAACTCCTCGGCCTTGGCCACGACGCGATCGGCCTCGGCCTGATCCAGTTCGACGACTTCGGGTGACAGCAAGGCCTGACGGACGACCGATCCCTGGGCCATCTGCGCCTTCATCCGCTCATAGACGAGGCGTTCATGGGCAGCATGTTGATCCACGACCACAAGTCCGTCGCGGGTCTGGGCGACGATATAGGTTCCGTGAAGCTGTGCCCGAGCGGCACCCAGCGGATAGTCGCCGAAATCGTCGACGTATCCGTTTCCTGTCGTCGAAATCCCCGCTCGGAAGTCTCGCAATTCCTCAGCGGGTTTCCACGCCTCCTCGACCCGCGCCGACCGTTCGTTCAGTCCGGGCAGGACGCCGGTGGACGGCTGCGGGGCCGCCCAGCCTGCCCAGCCGCTGAAGCCCTGTGCCGACGCTGATGTCGGGCTGTAAGCCGGTCCGTCATGCGGCCTGAAACCCGCCAGGGCATCGGCGGCGACCGTGGTCGAGGCGCGGTGTCCGGCCCCGGCCAGGGCATGGCGCAGCGCCCCCACGATCAGGCCACGGACCAGGGTGGGGTCGCGAAACCGCACCTCCGCCTTGGCCGGATGGACATTCACATCGACGTACAGCGGGTCGATCTCCAGGAACAGAACCGCCGCCGGATGCCGATCCCGCGCCAGGAAGTCGGCGTAGGCCCCGCGCAGGGCCCCTTGCAGCAGCCGGTCCCGAACCGGCCGACCGTTGACGAACAGATACTGGTGCGCGGCATTTCCCCGCGAATAGGTAGGCAGGCCCGCATAACCCGACAGGCGTACGCCATCGCGCGACTGATCAATCAGCAGGGCATTCGCCTCGAAATCCCGACCCAGCAGGGCCGCCAGGCGTTTCAACCGGCCCCCGGCACCCGGCGATTCAGCCGGCAGGCGCAGCGTGGTCCGGCCATCGAGGTCCAGGGTAAAGGCCACGGCCTCATGCGCCATGGCCTGGCGCTTGATCTCTTCGGAGATGGCCATGGCCTCGGCCCGCTCGGACTTCATGAACTTCAGCCGGGCCGGGGTGGCATAGAAGAGGTCCCGCACCTCGACCCGTGCACCGTGCGGTCCGGGAAAGGCGGCAGGGCCGACAGGACGGGTCTGGCCCCCGTCCACGGTAATCGCATGGGCATCCGACTGCCCCTTGGCGCGGCTGGTCAGGGTCAACCGACCGACAGAACCGATCGAAGGCAGGGCCTCTCCGCGAAAGCCGAGGGTGGCGATGCGCAGCAGGTCGACGTCGCCGGCGTCGTCGGGCTCCAGTTTGGACGTCGCATGGCGTTCGATCGCCAGCGCCAACTGATCGGGCCCCATGCCATGGCCGTCGTCGGCGATCAGGATGCGGGTCAGCCCACCGCCATCGGCCTGGATCTCCAGCCGTGTGGCCCCGGCATCCAGGGCGTTCTCGACCAGCTCCTTGACGGCACTGGCAGGACGTTCGACCACCTCGCCCGCGGCGATGCGATTGACGGTTTCAGGGGGGAGGCGACGGATAGGCATTGAGTCGCCAATATGGGCGCTAAGCGCCGCCGGGAGAAGGCACAGTTCCGCCCCCGTCACCTTGGGCAACGAGGGCGGACCTTGGACTTACCAGCGCCAGGCGTCGTGGATCACATCGATGATGTAACCGTCATACTCGTCGATCAGATAGATGCTGTTGTCGACAAGCACCCATCGCGTTCCTTCGGGCGGATAACCCAAACCATAGGTTCTGTAGTCGTCGAGCCGGTAGCGCCAGAAGAGCTCCGGCAGATACTGTCCCTCATACCAGCGCTGGTTCCAATAGTTTCTTGGAACGCTGTAATAGCCGTAGCTGGGCGCAAAGTAGAACCCGACCCGGACGCCGGACCAGCCGCGGAACCGATGATCGTTGCGCCACCAGTCGGAGCGATGACGACGATCCCAGTTTCTGCGCCATTCGTCGCGGTTGAAGCGCTGCCGCCATTCGTGGCGCTCGCGATCGCGGTTGCGATAGCGGTCGCCGCCGCGGTCCCGGTCCCGGTCACGGTTCCAGCCCCCACCGTTGGGACGGTCACGATCGCGCTCCCAGCCCCCACCGTTGGGGCGGTCGCGATCACGCTCCCAGCCGCCGCCATTCGGGCGACCACGGTCGTCGTTCCACCCGCCGCCGGGCCGGTTCGGGCGGTCGGGCCTGTTCGGCCGGTCCTGATCGTTGTTCCATCCGCCGGGACGGTCTGGCCGAGTGGGGGTCTCGGGCCGATCAGGTCTGCCCGGACGGTCCGGAGATTGTGGCCTGTCCGGCCGATTGGGCGTCTGAGGCCGTTCGGGCCGGTCAGGTCTATCCGGCCTGTCCGGCCTGTCAGGACGGTCAGGACGTTGCGGCCGATCGGGCGTTTGCGGACGATCAGGCGTCTGGGGCCGTTCTGGGCGTGCCGGGCGATCGCGCCGCTCCTGGCGCGGGGGCCGCACGGAATCGTCCCCACGGTCCTGTTCACTGCGGTCGGTCCGGTCGTTGCGCTGACCCCGCTCGCTTCGTCTCTCTCGCCCCGGACCGTCTTGAGCTACCGCAGCAAGAGGTGCCAGGGCAGGGATGGCGAAAGACGCGATCGCCGTAAACACCATCAAGGTGCGTTTCATTCTCGTGATCTCCGCACGCCCTCTGACGGGGCGGCTCGTTTGAGGATCGAAGGTAGGCGCGGCAACCCAGAGATCACCGCGCCCGGCAGTCCGCGCCGGCTACCAGATGTCGAACACCAGGTCGGCGATGAGACCGGTGGCCAGCGCGACAAGGACGATGTCGTTGTCGACATGCACCCAGCGATAGCCCCGCGGAGCCGGTCTCAGATTGTAGAAGTAGGGATCACGCACGGCATAGCGGTGATAGGCTGGCGGCAGATACGAGCCGCGACGCCAGCTATAGCCGTAGTACCGCGGCTCAACCCGGTAGTAGCCATAACCTGGGGCATACCACTGACCGTTGCGGCGGCCGTTATAGTCCCGGAAATCCGAACGTCCCCGCCACCAGTCGCGATTGTTGCGATCCCAGCGCCGGTCCTCACGGAACTCCCGACGATCCTCGCGACGCTCCTCGCGGAAGTCCCGGCGATCGTCGCGGCGGTCTTCGCGATAGTCACGGCGATTGTCGTATTGGCCGTTGCGGCGGTCGCGTCGGTCGTCGCGGCGCTCTTCACGGAAGTCCCGGCGATCGTCGCGTCGATCCTGGCGATAATCGCGTCGGTCGTCCCGGCGCTCGCGGCGATCATCGCGGCTCTGGGCTTGTGCGATCATCGGAACGGCAGTCGTGCCGAGAGCGATCGCGATCACTGCGGCGCGTGTAAATCGATTCATGACGCCTTCTCCTTGTTGGACCGCGACGGACAATTCGTACCGGCCCGTTGAACATGGTGCGAAAGTCCGTGTCCGCGCATGAATGCGTCCTGAACAATACCGTCAGGAAGCCCGCGCGGCAGGTTGCGAGGGAGCGGGCAAGCGCCCACCTGTCGTCTCCACGAACAGGAGCCCGCGATGACCCGGCCGATCGAACTCTGGTACTGGCCCACGCCCAATGGATGGAAGATCTCCATCGCTCTGGAAGAAATGGGTCTGCACTATGAGATGAAGCCGGTGAACATCGGGATCGGCGATCAGTTCAAGCCTGAGTTCCAAGCCATAAGTCCGAATGGGCGTATGCCGGCCATCGTGGATCCGGACGGTCCGGATGGACAGCCGCTGTCGCTCTTCGAGTCCGGAGCTATCCTGCAGTACCTGGGCAACAAGTCGGGTCGCTTCTATCCGACCGATGTCCGCAAGCGTGCCGAGGTGGACCAGTGGTTGTTCTGGCAGGTCAGTGGACTGGGCCCCATGGCGGGGCAGACCCATCATTTCCGCCAGTACGCGCCCGCCCTCATCAAGGATCAGCGTCAGATCGCCTATGGCGTGCGCCGATATACGGACGAAACTCATCGTCTCTATGGGGTGATGGATCGCCGCCTGGCCGACCGCGAATACCTGGCTGGAGACTATTCCATCGCCGATATGGCGGCCTGGCCCTGGATCTTGCCGGAGCATCAGGGGCAGTCACTGGCCGAGTTTCCAAATCTGAAGGCCTGGATGGACCGTGTCGGCTCACGCCCTGCCGTGATCGCTGGGCGGGCCGTGGGTGACCATCTGCGCGCCAATCTGGCGGCCTCTGGCAAGGCGGCTGAAGAAGCGCGAAAGGTTCTGTTCGGCCAACGCGCCAAGTCCTGAGGGGCAGGCCAGCGAAGGCGGCCTGCATCCGTCATGGCTGTCTGATCCAGGCCGACATCCGAAGGGCCGAAGATGAACGGCAGGTTTCCCAACTGTTTCTGACATCTGAACGGGCCTTTGAGTATTCATCAGCCGTTTACAGAAAAGATTCGCACCCGCCAGCGCCGTTAACTTTAACTTCAAATCGTCGGTATTTGATCAGGTATCAGAGGGGCAGGCCAGAAGGGCCCAGGCCTTGGAGGATACGGTAATGATCGCGCAAGAAATCGCGCCCGACGCCATCACTGCAGACGCCGATCTGGGTCTGCCGCTGCCGACACCCGACATGGACGGCGATGCGCTGTTTCGCCTGGGCATGATGTACTCGACGGGTCAGGGTGGGGCGCCCATGGACCGAGTGTCGGCCCACATGATCTTCAACCTGGCGGCCCTGAAGGGCTCGCAAGAGGCGCGCATCTATCGCCGCGAGATCAGCCAGGAAATGGACGGCGATGAAATCGCCGAGGCCCAGCGCGCTGCGCGCCGTTGGATCGACCGTGGCGCAGTTCAACTGGCTGCCTGACGCCCGCCTGTTCAGAACTGGGCGTAACCGCCGCCGTTGATCGAATAGCTGAAGCCGACCGGCAAGGCGTTCCGGATCTGGGTGAAGAAGTTGGCGAGCTCCCCCAGCGTCGTGCGCGGGACGAAGATGATATCGCCACGTCGCAAGGCGACGACCTCCCCACGCCGGGGGCGCAGGTCGATGACCCGCATCATCCGCCGCCCGCCGGGACCGCGGCGGATCAGGGCGATCTCCCGGCTCTGGGCTGTTGGCAGATAGCCGCCAGCCATGATGACCGCCTGATAGGCATCAATATCGCCCGGCATGTCATAGACACCCGGCGTGCGGACCTCGCCGTCGACCCAGACCTTCATCGGACCGGCTTGCCGTAATGTGACCTCCACGACCGGCCTGACGAGCTGTGAGGCATAGGCCCCGCTGACGTCCCGCTCCAGCTCCGCCAAGGTTCGATCTGCGGCCATGACTTGGCCGATCAGGGGCAGGGCAATCCGGCCGTCGGGCCCGACTTTAAGGGTTCGGGTCAGTTCGGTGGCCGTTGGCGTCGCCACCTCGATCTCATCGCCGGGGTACAGCAGATATTCCGGCTCCGCATCCGTCCAGTCGGCAAAGGCGATGTCTTCAAAACCGCTCGTGCTCACGCGGTCTTGGCCCATGACGGCACCGCGCGTGCCGCATCCCGCCAGGGCCGCGGCTGCGAGGGTCAACAGGACAAGACGACGATCAACGGTCATGGCGTGCGTGCAGTGCGGTCCGGTTAATCGGATGGCCCCAGCGTCGTCGCTTAGGGGTAACCAGTGGTTAACGCGAAGGGGCGAAAGCTTCGCATCTCGTAAACCGTTCGCCGGATTCGCCCAAGCTCATGCGCTCGACGGCCTATGCCACAGTCCGACCGCGCTATGGCGTCTTCGACGTCATCGGGCTGCTCCTGCGTGAAATGCTTCTGATGATCGTCGTCTTCCTGGCGGTGTTTGCGCTCGGTACGGCGGCGGTCCTGACCCTGAAGAAGACCTACACAGCGTCAGGCAAGGTCTATGCGGGCGTGGGCCAGGAATATGTCTATCAGCCGCGCGTTGGCACGGGCGAGCGCGGTCAGGCCCCCACTCAGGGTGAGGTCGCCCAGTCCGAGGCTGCCATCCTGGGCAGCCAGGAAGTGCGCCGTCGCGTGGTGCGGGCGCTAGGGCCCGATGCGATCCTGGGACCCAACACCGGCAACGCGCCTCCCGCAGCCCGCGAAGCGGCGGCGCTGAAGGCCATTGCGGGCGGCTTGGGGGTTGCGACGGTTCCGCTCAGCGCGGTGATCGGTGTCAGCTATCAGGCGGATGATCCCGATGTGGCCGCCACGGTTCTGAACGCCGTGATCGACCAGTACCTCATCTACCGCCGGGAAGTCTTTCAGGACCAGACCACCCCCGCCATCCGCGCCCAGCGCGAGGTGTTCGAGG
This sequence comes from Brevundimonas vitisensis, assembly GCF_016656965.1. Classification (NCBI taxonomy): domain Bacteria; kingdom Pseudomonadati; phylum Pseudomonadota; class Alphaproteobacteria; order Caulobacterales; family Caulobacteraceae; genus Brevundimonas; species Brevundimonas vitis. The sequence continues at coordinate 443,028 of NZ_CP067977.1, read as the reverse complement.
ACGAACTGGCCCAGGCCGATGCCGCTTATGATGAATTCCTGATGTCGGAGAACATCGGCGATTTCGCTGCGGCCAAGGCGGGCCTGGCGCTGAGCTATCAGACCGTCTTCGCCGATCGTCTGGCGGTCCAGGCCCAGCTGAGCCAGACCGATCGTCGCCTGAACACCCTGGTGGCCCAACAGGCCGCCACGCCGGCCGAAGTTACGCTGCAACAAGATCTGAACATTTCGGCCCAGGATCTCATCCTGCAGCGCAGGACCGAGCGTGAGAACCTCCTGGCCCGCTACACGCCCGACTCCCAGCCCGTCCGCGACATCGACGCCCAGATCGCCCAGCTGGAGGACTATGTGGCGCAGGGTACGGCTGTGGGACCCAAGGAGGTCCGTATCGGACCCAATCCGGTCTGGGTCGAGCTGGAAACCAATCGCATCAACACGCGGGCCGAACGGGATTCCCTGGCGGCAAGACTGGCCGTGCTGGATCAGCAGCTGGCTGAAATTCTGGCGCGTCAGACGCGGATGACCCAGCTGGAATCCTCGAACGCGACCCTGGCCGGCAACCGCGAGGTGCTGACGACCAGCGTGCGCGAGTTCCAGCAGCGCGAGACCCAGAGCCGGGCCGACAATGAACTGGTCAAGGCCGGTGCCGACAATGTCACCGTCATCGAGCGGGCCGTGCCGCCCTCGGACGGCAAGAGCATGAAGGTCCCGTTGCTGGCCGCTGTCTTCCTGTTCGCCGGATTTACGGCCCTGTGTGTCGGTTTGCTGCGGGTGTTCACTCGGCGGGGTTTTCCGACGCCGGCATCGGCTGGACGGACCTTGGGCCTGCCTGTGCTGGCCGTTGCGCCAATGAAGGCTCGATGAGCTGCTCTCGCGCCATGATAGCGTGAGGGTGAGTTCAAGCGCGCGTACCGATTCGATGATCGATCTGACATCCGAAATGGCCGGCCTGTGGGCGGCGCTGGGACCAGCGCCCGGCCATCGCGGACGCGTGATTCAGATTGCAGCAGCCAACACGGGCGAAGGTGTTTCGACAGTGGCCCGCGAATATGCCCGCCTTGCCGCCGTCCGCGCGCGTCGCCCGGTATGGCTGATCGATGCCGACCTGGCGCAACAAGGGCAACTGGACGCCATCGCCGCCGCGCCCGATCGCTTCGGCCAGGTGGGCAGCGCCGCCCAGGCCTCACCGGACGGCTCTTGCTTCTATGAGGTCAGTCCGCGTCTGACGGGGCGTGACGGCAAGCCCGTTGCCGCCGTGCGCCTGTTGTCGGCCCGGCCGTGCCTCGGCGGCCGACTGTGGGTGACGCGGTTTGCGACCGAAAGGCTGCGGTCAGGGCAGAGGGCCGAGGCTATACCCGACCCTCGCTATTGGGACGCACTGCGAGCGCATGCGGACTGCATCGTCATCGATGCGCCAGCGGCCGACCGGAATGACCTGGCCATCACACTCGCCCCCTTTGTCGACGCGACGGTCCTGGTCGTGGCGGGCGAGGAATCGGCCGTAGGCGAATCCGCTGCATTGCGCGACGAGGTCGAGGCCGTGGGGGGACGGATTGCCGGATTGGTCGTAAACCGCTCGACCTATCGTGCCCCCGCGTTTCTGAAGCGGTTGGGCGGCTAAGCCCTCTGGACGCGGTCCAGGCGCGCGATCTCGTTCGATCCATAGAAGTGGGGTTCAAACCCCTTCATCCACAATAGCTTGCCGATACCGCGCATGGTGCGATCGTAGGTTTCGGCGCGTGCCGGCCGGTTGAACGCCGTCAGCGCGACCGAGGCCAGACCCCATATGATGGCCTGTGCCGCCCCGATCGCCATCCAGCGCGCCACCCCTGGCCAGTCTTGAGCAGACGCCGCTGTCTGACTGGGGCCCTGTCCATAGGCGAAGGCGCGGGTGAGGGCGTACTTCAGCGTCGCACGATGCGCCGGGGCATACTCCTCGACCCAAGCATCGGCGGCCCAGCCGAACCGTCCGTTTCGGGCGGACAGAGCAGCGAAAAGAGCGTCGTCTTCGCCCCCGGCATGATCGGCCCGGGTGTCGAAGGGGGCAAGGCCGGGCAGGGCCGTCGCCCGCACCATCAGTGAATTGCCGCATCCGTAAGGTTCAGGGATCAGACCCGTGTGAGCCGGACCGTCTCGACCGAAGAAGCGTTCCAGATAGGGGCGGGCCCAGCCGGTACCCTCAGGCACCCTGCCGACAATGGGGCCGAAGACCACATCGGCCTCGGTCGACATCTGGGCCCGGATCAGGGCGGCCAGCCAGCCGGGCAAAGCGGCCTCGTCATCATCGAGGAATGCGATGAGCGGAGCCTCGGTCGCCGCCAAGCCGGCATTGCGGGCCGTCGCCACACCGGGGCGAGGGGCATGCCGGTAGATCAGCGGAACCGGGCACGCGCTGGACAGCGCCTCGACGCCGGCTCTGGCTGATCCTGCCGGATCATTGTCGACCACCACGATTTCGCGAAGCCGCCCGTCCACATCCTTCTGCGCGAACAGGGAGCGAAGCGCACGCTCCAGGTCGAAAGGGCGTCGCAGGGTAGGCACGATGACCGCGACATCGGTCATTGCACCGCCTCGGCATAAAGGGCGGCGCGATACAGCCGCAGCGAGAACGCCCTCGCCGTGACCGGCAGCCAGTCAATGCTGGCCGCTCGGCGCATCAACGGACGGATGCGGTCCAGGCCCGGAAGCCGCCTCAGCAGCTTGGCCACGCGGTAGCTGGGATAGGCGGCGATGATGTCGGGGTGACGCCCCACGACGCGTGCGAAGTTCGGCGCCGACTGTTCGTATTTACGTGCCAGGGCCTCGACTGTGTCCAGACCCATGTGGGTGGCGGGATTGTCCAGATGCACGACCGTGAAACGGCGCGACACCCGCATCGCCCATTCGACGTCCTCCCAGCCCCAGCCTGTGAAGGACGCGTCGAAGGCTTCGGCCTCGAAGACATCCCGCCGGACCAGCAGATTGGATGTGTACACATATTTTTCCGGCTGCCTGGCCCGGTCCATGTAGGGGATACATTCGGACTTGTTGGCCATGGCGCGGTGTACCTGGAACTTTCGGTCTTCCGGTGCCTGGAGCAGCGAAAACCCGCCAAAGGCTACCGCCGGGTCCTCCCGCGCCACCAGATCGGCCCAGTCCTTCAGGAACCGGCGATGATCGGGGCGCATGTCGCTGTCCAGAAACAGATAGCTGCCACCGCGAGCCGCCTTGGCCAGGCGATTTCGGCCCTTGGACCGGCCTTCGTTCTTGGTCAGAGTGATCAGGCGGGCGGGCAGGGCCATCCCCTGGATCTGCGCGCGCAACTGGTCGGTCAGGACGGCATCGCCGGTGCCGTCGTCCATCACCACCACCTCTACCGCGCCGGAGACGGAGGCGGCCTCCTCATCGAGCAAAGCCAGAAGCTCGGTGGGGTTATCGCGCAGGAAGGGGATCAGCACCGATACGGCAGGCCGGGCACGTTTCCAGGCGGCATTGTCGGTCAGGACGGGGCGGGTCATGCAGGGACACTCCGGGTGCGGGCATGGGCGATCAGCCGGACGGCGACATCCCGCACACCGGCGGCATTCAGGGTGATGGCAACGCAGGCGAAAACGAGGCCGCCGACTGCAGCGTCCACCATCAGCTCCAGTATGCCGCCCAGTGGCGGCAGGCGGTTCACGACAAGGGCCATGATGCCCGCACCGACACTGCAGCGGATCAACGCATCCCAGGGAATGGGCAGGACAAGCACACGTCGCCCCAGAAGGATGAAGGCCGCGAGGCCGAGGCCGTAACTGAGCGCCGTGGCCATGGCTGCTCCTTGCAGGCCAAGGCGCGGTATGAGCAGCAGGTTCAGCATGACATTCGCCACCGCCGGGATGGACATGGCGATCAGCAGCCGCTCGGTGCGGCGTCCGAGGGTGAAGGCCTGACCGAAATAATAGGCGTTCAGGCCGGCCATGAGCGCGCTGGCCGCGATCCATGGCGTGATCGCGGCGGCTGCGACGCGCAGGTCTTGGCCGATGAGGACTTCGGCCAGGGGGCGCGCGACCAGGGCCACGCCCACGGCGGCCGGCAGGCCGACCAGCATGAAGGTTTCGCCCTGTTCACGCGCTGCATCGCGTAGTCGGGCAGGCCCCCCGTGCTCCAGCGCCATCACCAGGGCCGGCCCCCCCGCAGCGCCCAGCCAGATGAACAACACGTCCAGGGTTCGGTTCGCGATAGAATAGGCGGCGTGATAGGCCCCGACCGACGCCTCATCCAGAAACAGGGCTAAGAGCAGTCGGTCCGTCGAGGTCAGTACAAGCGTCAAGGCGAGAGAAGCTGCGATCGGGAAGCCATAACGCGCATAGGTCTTCAGCCTTACGGGATCGACGCGACCACCGCGCGCAAACGCCAGTTCGCCGCGCAGGGTAAAGGGCAGGGCCAGCAGAGGCGCGATCCCCAGGCCCAGAAGCGGGGCCGCGCCGCCGGCTCCGGCGAAGGCGAAAGCCACCCCAAGCACCAGGCCCGCAGCCGTCATGCTCATGTCCAGATTGGCGGCCTTGCTCACTTCGCCAGCGGCGCGATAGCGCTCCTGGATCAGCCGCGCGACACAGCGAGCAGGCACACCGAACAACCCCGCCGCAATGGCCGCCTTGAACAGAGCTCCCATGGGCCAGACCCACAGAGCCAGGGCGGCGACGGGAATGAAGACCACGCTGAGGCCGAACACCACACGATACAGGCTGGCGAACATTGCAGCCGTGGCGGTGGGATCGCGCGACTCCACGGCCCAGAAGCGCGCCATGGCCGCCTCCATCCAGGTGAACATGGCCACATGGACCAGGCTGAAGACCGAAAAGGCGATGGCGTAGCGACCGAATTCCTCGGCGCTGAGCAGGCGGGTGAAAATTACGATGGCCAGGAAGCCGACCACGCCCTGCACGATGTTGGCGGGCAGATAGCCCCAGACGCCGCGCCAGAACATCAGCGAACCGCCGCGCGGTCGCCCAGCAGAACAGGGACAGTCACGGCCATGACCCACAGGTCCAGCCACAGCGACTGACGCTCCACATATTCGACATCCAGTCGGACGCGGCGGCGGACATCCTGAGCCGAGTGCAGGGGACCGCGCGACCCGTGGATCGCTGCCCAGCCGGTCATACCCGGCTTGATCCGGTGTCGCTGGGCATAGTCTGCTACCAGGCGGGACGATTCGATCTGTCCCGTCTTCATGCCGATGGCGTGCGGCCGGGGCCCCACCAGCGACATCTCGCCGGTGAGGACATTCAGCAGTTGAGGCAGTTCATCCAAACTGGTGGAGCGCAGCAATCTGCCGACCCGGGTGATCCGGTCGTCGTCGTGGGTGACCTGACGCGAAGCCGTCGCATCCGCCGCCTCGTGCCGCATCGAGCGGAATTTCCACACCACGATTTCTTCGTGATTGAAGCCATGCCGACGCTGGCGGAAGAAGATTGGACCCGGGCTGTCCAGTTTCACGGCCAGGGCGATCAGCGCCATCACCGGCGAAAGTGCGACCAGCGCAACTGATCCCAAGACCAGATCCTGGATGCGCTTGTTGAAGGCGCGTCGGTCTGCATCGAACGGTCCTTCCAGGGCGGCGAGGGGGGCTAGCGCCAGGCGGTCCAGCGCACTGGCCTGTTCCTCGGCCCCTTCTGGATCGACCAGAAGGGTCACTTCATTGGGCAGGGCGGTCAGGCGCCGCGACAGATCGCGGAGCCGGGAATCGGCCTTCGGATCGATGGCCAGGACCACACGATCGACAAAGGGTGTCATCGGATGGGTCAGCAGGTCTTCGGCTGTGCCCAGCACGGGCACGCCTTCGATGGCCGAAGGCGATCGGGCCAGCCGATCGTCAAAGATGCCCAGGACATTGATGTCGCGTCGCTTCAGGGCTTCCCGAATCAGCGCCTCGGCGTGCCGCGTTGCCCCGACGAGGACGACGTTCGGCGTCAGCGCTCCGGATCGACGCCAGCGGGCGACAATGTCGCCCCAGGCGATGTGCAAGCCATAGAGGGTGATCAGCACGAGGCCGGTCCACACGATGTAAGCCGACCAGGTCGCCTGCGATCCCCGCAGCATCCAGCCGAGCAGGGCAGTCGCAGCCCCGGACACGCCCATGACGCCCGCCACGGCGATCAGGTGAAGGACGCCGCCCTGGCCCTTGGCAAACCGATAGAGGCCCAGAGACCGAAGCAGCCCCAGAACCAGCGCGGCGCCGGCGAACAGGGGCAGAACCAGCGACAGCTCGGCTCGCGGCAAGCCTTGCGGTGAGATGGCCCAGGCACACAACAGGGTGACGGCGGTGACGGCCAACACATCGATGGCGCGGAAATAGTGGGGGGCCAGGCGAGAGGCGTGCCGCTCGCGTGCATTGAGCCAGACCTCAGGCCGGAAGGGGCCACGCCGAGCCGCACCCTTCCTCGCGCCTTTCGCAGCACCGGCCGCCAGCGCCTGCAAATCGGAAACGCCCAGCGGCTCAGCCTTGGGGTCACGTCGGGGCGACGACGTCGACAGGGCAAGGTTGGCGGGTTGGGACATCGGGCATCGCGCTGGGATCGGACGGACTGATCCTGCACACCGCGGGGTCTATGTCGCGTTAACGGGCGAGATTTTCACGAGCCGGCCCAGAGCCGGTTGCGCCTCGTCTCAGGCTCCGCTATCGACGGCGCCTGCTGGAGACGTGGCCGAGTGGCTTAAGGCAACGGTTTGCTAAATCGTCGTACCCTGTAAGGGGTACCCAGGGTTCGAATCCCTGCGTCTCCGCCAGACTTTCCCGACATCGCGGTTGAACTGAAATCGCCTACGACGCGTCGGTCACCGCATAGACCATGACGCCCGTGGCGATCGCCAGATTCAGGCTGTCGGCGCGGCCTCGCATCGGGATCTTGACGTTGACGTCACAGGCGGCGGCCAGGGTATCGGTCAGGCCCGCCTGCTCATTTCCCATCAGAATCAGCGCGGGGGACTGAATCGAGGCATCGCGGTAGCCGACCGCCGCATCGAGCCTGGTGCCGACCACATTGCCGGGCCAGGTCTGTCTCCAGGCCAGGAATTCTGCGGCCGTCGCACGGGCGATCGCGACGGCAAAGACGGACCCCATCGTCGCCCGCACAGCCTCCACCGAATAGGGATCAACGCAGTCCCCGATCAGAATCACGCCGCCGCATCCCGCTGCGTCCGCCGTGCGGATGATGGTTCCGAGGTTGCCGGGGTCTCGCACCTGTTCCAGCGCAACCCAGGCAGGGGCACTGGAGGGGCGGATATTGGCCAGGGGGGTATAGACCTGGTCGAACACCCCCAGGACCGTCTGTGGATTGTCCCGGCGGCTGATCTTTTCCAGGATCGGATGGGTGACGGTGACGACTTCGCCGCCGTCCCGAAGCGTGGCTGTGATTGCTCGATCCAGAATGGCATGGGGCCGCGCCTCCAGCCCCACCATCAGCAGCTTTGGGCTCCGGCCCTGGTCCAGCGCCTCGCCGATGAACTTCAAGCCTTCAGCGAGGAAACGGCCCGTGGTCTCACGCTCCTTGCGCATGTGCAGGGCGCGGACCGACTTGACCGTGTCATTGGTCAGGGAGGTGATGACGCGCTCGGTCACGTGGCGCTCCATCGCGCAAAGAAGGACAGGCCGATCGAGCGGCCATCGGACCCGTCCTCGGCCAGGGCCAGTTCTCCCCAGTCGATCCGGCCGCCGCGATCCTGCATGGCATCAGCGGTCATGTGCGCCAGCGATAGCCCAGACACCCGGGCGGCATAGGCATTGAGCAGCAGGAAAGAAGCGTCCTCGCCCAGCAGCGCTGCACAGTCCCTGACCAGACCCGGCAGGTCCTCAAACAGTCGCCAAACCTCCCCGGTCGGACCCCGCCCGTATTTCGGCGGGTCGAGGATCACCCCGTGGTATTTCGCCCCTCTGCGGACCTCGCGCGCCACATATTTTCGGGCATCCTCGACAATCCATCGGATCGGCTTGTCCGACAGGCCCGAAAGCTCCGCATTGTCTCGTGCCCAGTTGACCGACTTTTTGGACGCATCGACATGGGTGACCTCGGCACCCGCCGCGGCGCAGGCGAGGGATGCGACCCCGGTGTAGCCGAACAGGTTCAGGATGCGGGGCTTGCGCAGGGATCGCACTCTGCGATCCAGCCAGACCCAGTTCGCGGCCTGCTCGGGGAAGAAGGCCAGGTGGCGGAAGGGCGTGAACCGGCTGGTGAACCGCACCTCGTTCCAGGCCAGAGGAAAGGTGTCGATCGGACCCTTTGCGAACCGCCATCGACCGGCTTCGTCTTCGTCCTCGGGATCAAAGACGGCATCTGCTGCTGCGAATGCCGAGGGATCGCGCGGTGCCCAGAAACACTGCGGCTCTGGCCGGACCACGGTGAAGCGTCCGTACCGCTCCAGCTTTCGGCCGTTTCCGGAGTCCAGCAGGGCATAGTCGGGCCAACTGCGGGTGATCAGGGTTTCGGGCACGGGAGACAGGACAGGGGCCATGCGGGGCTGATAGGCGCTCATGCCGCCCTGCGTCCAGCGTCGAGGTCGTCGGATGCGGTCGTGGCGGCTTCAGCGGCCTCGACCGGGTCGGGGTGGTGCGCCGTCTTGTCCCAGGTGAAGGGTTCGGTAATCAGGCGCCACGCCGCGTGGACGAAGGCCAGGCTGAGCAGGGCCCAATAGGCCGGCGAAGCCAGCATGTCGCGAATGCCGTAAGGGACGCCGGCTCTTCGCGCACCGATCGCGCCCGACAACCATGCCGAGGCTGCCCCAAGGATCAGCGCGCTCACCGCAGCCAAGGGCATGGCCGGAGTGATGCGCGCATCCGCAGCCGTGACCAAAGCCACAATGACCCAGGCCAGAGAAGGGCCGTGCGCCGCTGCCGCGATCAGGGACGCCCCCAAGGTCGTGATCAGAGCAATGCCACCCCTGACCCCCAGCCCGAACGGGTCCCGAGAGTGCACGCCAAAGGTTTGCAGATATCCCTTGAGCCAGCGGCAGCGCTGCGGAAGCCAGTGTTCGATGCCTCCGGGCGGTGCTTCATAGGTGGGCCGTTCAATGGCACCCAGCCGATAGCCGTGCCGCCAGAGACGGAAGCCCAGGTCTGCGTCCTCGGTGACGTTCCACGGGTCCCAACCGCCCATTTGCCTGAGAACATCGACGCGAAAATGATTGCTTGTGCCTCCCAGGGGGAAGGGAAAGCCGAGGCGCGCCATCGCCGGTATGACCACTTCGAACAGGGCGGCATACTCAATCGCGAACTGCCGGTCGAAGAAGGGCGACGCGTCATGCGCGGCGTGACGCCTGCGGATCCGCAATGGGGCTTGCAGACAGGCCAGTCTGGCATTCCTGTCAGATGCGAAGCGGGCGGCTGCTTCGCGCAGCTGCAGGGGATCGGGATCGTCCTCGGCGTCATAGACGCAGATCAGATCGCCGGTTGCGCGGGCCAAGGCATGGTTCAGGGCGCGCGGCTTCGTCTGCGGCCTGCCTGGCGGGACGATCAGAATTTGCAGCCAGGCTGGGCGCTCCACCGCCATCGCAGCCCGGAAGGTGTCGTTGTCGTGGGCCTCCAAGGCCAAAAAGCCTTCGAGCCGATCCTGAGGATAGTCGATCCGGCTGAGGCGCTCGATCAGTTGTGGAATGACCTCCTGCTCGTCGTAGAGAGCCGCGACGACGGTGTACCGTGGCCATTGTGCGGGAGGCGGCACAGGTTGCGGGCGGCGCTCGCTCAACAGCACCAGGGCCAGACGCCAGAAGGCCCAGAGCAGGAATATTACAGGGATGCTCAAAGCCAATGCGCTCTTGGCCGGACCGCTCTCGGTCTGCGCAATCCACAATCCGCTGGCCGCGATGACCACGATCGCCAGGACCTGGCCCCACGTCGGCAGGCGCATAGCAGCGCTTTCGGCCCATGGGGGGCCGGCCACGGTCAACGCCTGCTGGCGACCGGATCGATCGTCGCTGTCTGCCCCCACCATGGCGAAACGGCTAAGTCAGCTGGGCGGGAAGGGCAAGGCGTTGGCTTGATAGCCTCAATGTCGCTAAGGAATAGCGACCCATTTGGAGTCGCGGTTTGTCCGGCGCATCGATTCAGCCTGTCCGTTCAGCACGAAAGCCCAAAGGCGAGGGGCATGCCCGCCGTGCCGAAATCCTCGCGGCCGCGGAACGCATCTTTGTCGACCATGGCTACGAAGGCGCAACGATCCGCAAGATCGCTGACGAGGTGGGGCTGTCGTCCACCGCGCTGTACATGCATTTCTCGGAAAAGAGCGAGATCCTGCACGAAATCTGCAGCAACGCTTTCGCGACTCTGACCGAGACCCATCGCGATATTCTGGCCGCTGACGCGCCGCCCGAAGTTCGTATGCGTCTGATGCTCGACCGGTATGTGGCGTTCGGGTTTGAAAACCCCAATGCCTATCGATTGATCTATCTGACCCGCCCGATCGAAGCGCGCGACGGTGCCCAGTCCGCCGCACAGGAACTGGGCAGCGACCTGTTCCGGTCATTTGAAGCCGTCGTCGCCGAGGTGGCAGCTTCGGGGCGTCTGAACGGCGATCCTCGTGCGGCCGCTCAGGCTCTGTGGGCCGGCGCACACGGGGTGGTGTCCCTGATGATCACCAAACCCTATTTCAACTGGGTTTCGCCCGAGGCCCTCACGCGCACGACGCTGGACGCGCTTTTCGCCGGCCTTCTGAAGCCGTGAGGCGGCTCAAGTCGGTCGCGGCGGCTGCGTTTGTCCTGGCGTTCGCTGGTCAGGCAGAGGCGCGTCCGCTCCGGGTGATGTCGCTGGACCAATGCGCTGACCAGTATGTGCTGGCCCTTGCACCCGACGCGGACCTGGCCCTGTCGCCTCGTGCCGATGATGCCGATTCCTGGATGAAGGACGCAGCTGCGGGACGTCGGCGCATCCGCCCGACGCTGGAGGCCGCCGTTGGGTTTCAGCCCGATGTCGTCGTTCGCTACTGGGGCGGCGAACCCCGCCTGCTGGCCGCCCTCGAGCGGCGTGGCACAAGGGTTGTGACCATTCGCGACGCCGCAGACCTGAACGCGGTTCGGGACGTGGTTCGCACCGTCTCGGAAGGGCTGGGTCAAGCGAGCCGTGGCAGGGCCATGGTCGCGCGCTTCGATCAACAGTTGAGCCGCATAGCCCCCCGACCCAAAGGCTCCGCCCTCTATCTCACGGCAGGAGGCTTTACGGCGGGGCCGGGGACACTGATCGGCGCAATCCTCGCGGCTGCGGGCTATGCCAACCTTGCGGCGTCGCCGGGATTTGCAGCGGTCAGCGTTGAGCGGATTGCTCTGCAGCCGCCCAGCCTCTTTGTCCTGGGTTTCTTCGATCAGATCCGATCCGATTGGAGAGGGCCCGGCCGGCACCCCGTAGTTCGTCGGGCGGCCGAAGGTCGGACCGCCGCGCGACTTCCCGCTGCGGCTCTGAGCTGCCCGGCCTGGTTCGCCGCCGACGCAGCCGCGATCCTGGCCGATGCCCGATGATGGTGGGCCCCTCGAAGCTTCGTACCCTCCTGGCGGGGCTTATCCTGCTGGCCCTCGTCCTTGCCGTAGCCATCGGAGAGACGGTCCTGGCCCCGTCACAGTGGTCACAGGCTTTTCTTGATCCGTCGTCAGGCCCTGCCACCGTGCTTTGGCAGGTGCGAGCCCCCCGGGCCGTCTGCGCCTTGGCAGTCGGTGCCGCTCTGGGGCTGGCCGGCGCGGTCATGCAGGGGCTTCTGCGCAATCCTCTCGCCGAACCGGGTGTGCTGGGCGTATCGGCCTCGGCAGCGCTGGCTGCCGCCTCGGCAATCGTGCTTGGGTTGGCGGCCATACCCGGCGCGGTAGAGTCTTCGGCCCTGCTGGGCGCAGCGGGGGCAGGGGCCCTGCTGATCCTGTTCGCCCGCTGCGCGAGATCACCCGAAGCGCTGATCCTGTTCGGCGTGGCCCTGTCCAGTTTCGCTGGTGCCGCCACCGCCTTGATCTTCAACCTGTCGCCTTCGCCGATCGCCTCAGCGGAGGTCATGAGCTGGCTTCTGGGATCGGTGCAGAACCGCAGCTGGATCGATGTGGCGTGGGTTGTACCGGCATTGATCCTGGCCGGGTGGCTGGCTCTCGCTTCTGCGCCGGGATTGAGGATGTTGGCGCTGGGCGATGAAACCGCAGCGACGTCGGGTCTGCCGATGGGCCGCCTTCGGCTGCTGGCCCTGATCGCCTCGGTCGTCGCCGCTGGCGCAGCGGTCGCCGTAGCCGGCGTGATCGGCTTTGTGGGCCTGGCGGCCCCGCACCTGGTGCGAACATGGGTCAGGGGGGATCCAGGGCGATTGCTCGTTCCGTCCGCCATGGCCGGTGGCCTGATGCTGGTGCTGGCCGATGTGTTTGCGCGGGTCACCCCGACGGATCAGGAGCTCAAGCTCGGAGTGTTCACGGCCCTGGTCGGTGCGCCCCTGTTCGGCGCGATTGCCTGGCGGGCCGCGCGGGAATGGCGGTCATGAGTCTGTTGGCGCTGAACGGCGTATCTGCCAGGCTGGGACCTCGGCCCGTGCTGACCGATGTCGATCTGACCGTCCGGGCCGGCGAGCTGGTAGCCCTGTGCGGCCCCAATGGGGCAGGCAAGACCAGCGTACTGCGTTTGGCTCTGGGCCTCATCCCGACGATGGCGGGCGAGGCGCGGCTGGGAGGGGACCTCGTGGGGGAGCTAGGCCCTCAAGCCCGGGCCCTGCGCGCGGCCTATCTGCCGCAGGAGCGGCATATCGCCTGGAACATGCCCGCGATCGAGATTGCCGCCCTGGGGGCTCCTTTCCTGGCTGGACCGGAGAGTCTCGCGCGGGCGCGGGCGGCGCTGGATCAGGTCCATGCAGGTGACCTGGCCGATCGGGGTGTGGCCGACATGTCGGGCGGGGAAAGGGCGCGCGTGCTGCTGGCCCGGGCCCTCGTGGCCGACGCGCCGCTGCTGCTGGCGGACGAGCCGGTCGCCGGCCTGGACCCCGCCGCGCAGCTGTTGGTCATGGGTCGTTTGAGGTCCTACGCGAACCGTGGGCGCGGCGTGCTGGTCAGTCTCCACGATCTGACCCTGGCCGCCCGCCATGCTGACCGAATAATCGTGCTGGATCGTGGACGGGTCGTTGCAGATGCCGTGCCCAGTGAGGCGCTGTCCGACCGCGTTCTCAGGTCGGTGTTCGGCATCGCCGGCCAGTGGCTGAAGTCTGAAGGGGGGCCTACGCTTTCGATCCTGCCTTATTGCGAATAATAGGGCACCGGTCCTGCCGCCGCACCGCGTGCCAGATCGTTCGACAGCGTCAGGGGGGCAGAGCCCCCGTTGAGCCGAGCCCGATAGACAGACATGTTTTCCATCACGCGCATCATATAGTTACGCGTTTCAGTGAAGGGCGCACATTCGATGAAGTCGATCGGATCGACCTGGGCACCGCGAGGGTCACCGCACCGAACGACCCACTGAGGGGGCCGTGCTGGGCCTGCATTGTAGCCGATCGTCGTCAACAGCATTGAGCCTCCGAACTGGCTCATGAGCTCGCCCAGGTGATAGCTGCCAAGCGTCATGTTGTAGTCGGGGTCCCACAGACGGTCGGCCGAGTAGGGCATCCCGAGGCGCCGCGCCACACCCGCAGCCGTCGACGGCAGAAACTGCATCATGCCGCGAGCGTCCGCGCTGGACCGGGCACGAGGATCGAAACTGGACTCCTGACGCGTAATGGCCAGGCTGAACTCCACGGGGGCAGCCCCGGCGACAACCGGCGGCAGACGCAGCGGATACTGGCGCTCGGGCAGGATCCAGCCGCGCTGGCTCGCTGCGCGACCGACCATCATCGAACCGAACTGGTCCCCATATCCCCGCACCAGGTCGATGAGCTGTGCCAGATCGGTGATCGTCGGCAGCTCATCGTCAATGTGGTAGGCGAACACGCGCAGCAGTCCCATCTCGCCAGCGTCACCCAGGATCCGTGTCGCACGGACGCGCTCGTCGGCCTCGAAGGCGGCGATATCCGTCTGGGTCACGACGGGTTCGGGCGGGAGAGTCAGAGTCGTCATGCCGGCCTTCTCGGCCGCCAGCTGCCCGTAGAAGGTCTGAATATGGCGACTGCCGGCCAGATACAGGTCCCGCGCCCCGGCCATATTGCCCTGCGCTTCCTCGGCCCGGCCCAGCCAGTAGAAGGCGCGACCCTGGGTGATGGGGGTCGACGACGACAGGCGCAGCGTCTCGAAATGCTCGCGCGCTGTCGCCGGATCATTCAGCTTGGTGAGGGCAACCCACCCCGCGAAAAACTCTGCATCGACCTTGCGCTCGCCAGACGGAAAACCGTGACCGGCCATGGCGTCATAAGCGGCCTGCCAGTTGCCGACCTCCAGGGCATCAAGGAAATAGTTGCGCCGTTCGTCCCACAGCGTCTTCTGACCCTCGGCATGAGAGGGGGCGCCAGGCAGGGCGGCCAGCAAGGAGAAACCTTCCTGCTCACGACCCGATGCCCGAAGAATGCGCACACGCTCGGTCACAACCGCCGGATGCATGGCCTGACTGGGTGAAAGGCCGGCCACAATCGCATCGGGACTGTAGGCGGTGCGCAGGCTGAAGGCTGCGCTGGCCGCCGCCTGTGCATCGGCTGACGCCAGTCCGACCATGGCGCGGGTCGCCGGACCGTGAGGGCCCAACAGCAGCATGCTCAGACGGGCATCGTGGTCCGCCGTGGTCAGCACCGCACCCCAGCGGTTCAGGAACCGGCTCTGCAGCGCCGCGTCGAAAGACTGAGTCCGCCACCAATCCCGAACGAGTGTCGCAGCTTCAGCCGACCGGCCGCGCTGATCCAGAGCGTCCGCCAAGGCCAGGGTGCCCTCGGTCGTGGTGGGCGCAGTGCCTGAAAAAAAGCTGAGGGCTGCGTCCGGGCCAGCCATCGCCCGGTCCAGGGCCCGTTCGGTTGCCATCCGGCGGCTATCGCTGCGGGGCCAGCCGCGGAACGTCACGTCAGCCGCCGCCAGTTCGCTCCATGACATCTGTTCGGCAGCCGTATCCAGCAGCGCCCACTCGACCACCTTCCGCGCGGTGGGATCAGCGATCTGTGCCACGATATCGCGCGCGCCGACGATGTCGCGGGCGCGAGCGGCGGTCAGACCCTGGGCCAACAAGGCCCGGTCCTGTTCCGTCAGGCGTCCGTCCTGGGCCGCTACCTGGGCGGGGGAAAGGCTGATTTCGCGCACGATTTCGGGATTGGGCGCGAGCACCGCCAGAGCGGCCGCCAGGGAAGTCACAAGCATCGTCTGTCCAAACCCCATATCAGCCGGTTGCGGCGTCGCGGCCGGCAACCTACCCTCTGTCGCTTCGTTTCAGGCGCCCGTCGCCGTCATCCCCACTCAAGGACCATCGTCCCCATGACCGCCCCCTTGTTCAAGGGCGTGATCACCGCTCTGATCACACCACTTCGTGACGGAAACGTGGACACGGCCGCATTCGAGCGCCTGCTGGAACGCCAAATCGCGGCGGGGGTTCACGGCGTCGTGCCCGTGGGGACGACGGGCGAGAGCGCGACCCTGCACCCGCAGGAGCATCAGGCCGTGGTCGAGCAGTGTGTGCGCATTGCGGCGGGCCGGATTCGGGTCATCGCCGGGGCCGGGGCATCGGCAACCGACAAGGCCATCGACATGGTGCGCCATGCCAAGGCCGTGGGTGCGGATGGTGCCTTGGTCGTCACCCCCTATTACAACCGGCCCTCGCAGGAGGGTCTGGCCCTGCACTATGAGGCGATTGCGGACGCCGTGCAGCTGCCGGTGCTGCTTTACAATGTGCCCGGTCGGACCGGTGTCGATCTGGCCAACGAGACGGCGGCGCGCCTGGCTGCACACCCGAACGTCGTCGGAATCAAGGACGCCACGGGTGACATGACCAGGGTCAGCTGGATGCGAGCGAACATCGCCCGTCAGTTCGACCTGATTTCGGGGGATGACGGCAGTTTCCTGGGGTATCTGGCTCATGGTGGCCACGGCGTCATTTCGGTGACGTCGAATGTCGCCCCAGAGGGCATGGTGGCGCTCTATGATGCGGTGATGGCGGGCGATCTGGAGACCGCTCGTCTCTGGCAGGATCGGCTGATTGCCCTGCACAAGGCGCTATTCCTGGACAACTCCCCCTCGCCGACCAAATACGCGCTTTCGAAACTGGGCCTGTGCGCAGAGGACGTGCGCCTGCCACTGGCACCGACCGCCGCGTCGGCCCGGCCGCACATCGATCGCGCGATGAGCGACGCAGGGATCGTCTGATGGCTGCAGCCGCTTCCAAACCCAGGACCATCGCCGAAAACCGCCGGGCCCGCTTCGACTATTTCCTGCAGGACAATGTCGAGGCCGGCCTCGTGCTGATGGGCACCGAGATCAAGGCCCTGCGTGACGGCAGGGCGAACATTGCCGAGAGTTATGCGGCGGTGGAGGGGCGCGAGATCGTCCTGATCAATGCCGATATTCCGCCCTACAAACAGGCAAACCGCTTCAATCACGAAGCGCGGCGACCGCGTAAGCTGCTGTTGCACAGAAAGCAGATCGACCGCCTGATCGGTGCCGTTCAGCGCGACGGCCAGACTATTATTCCCGTGCGCCTTTACTTGAATGAGGCCGGCAAGGCCAAGATCGAGATCGCCCTGGCCAAGGGCAAGAAGAATCACGACAAGCGCGAAGCGACCGCCGAACGCGACTGGCAACGGGACAAGGCCCGCCTGATGCGCGACAAGGGCTGAAAAATCAGCTGACCGGCTGGGCTTCCAGCACGCCGCCGGGTGCCGTCATCGAGAACTCCTGGCCATAGATGCCCAGCGATGGCCCGGCGAACCGGTCCATGGCGACCCCGCCGGCCGCCAGGGCCAGGGCCCCGATCAGGGCATAGACCGCGACCTTGCGTTCGCCTGCCGAAAACACGTTGTTCGAGTTGCGCATGACAGCCTCCATCCGTCCGATCAACACGGACGAACCGGGGCGGTTCCGGGGGAATCGCGGACAAAAATCCAGCCTCTGATTCGTGTGGCACGAGAGCCACGCCGCCCCGGGCTCAGCCTTCGATCAGGACTCGCGCACGCTCGAATATCTCGCGGAACATCGTCGGCGTCAGGCGGCCTGTGTTCGTGTTCAGGCGCGAACAGTGATAGCTGTTCAGCAGGACATAGTCGCCGACGCGCGCCTCCACGCCATGACCGGGCGGTGCAGCCGAGCCTGCAAATCCCAGGGTTTTCAGAACATTGCGGCGCGATACATCGCCCAGCGTGACAATGACCTTCAGCCGCGGGAGCGCAGCGATCCGGGCTTTGAGGAACGGTCGGCACGTCGCTTCCTCGACCGGCAGCGGCTTGTTTCCTGGCGGGGCACAGCGAACGGCGTTGGTGACCATGCAGTCGATCAGTGCCAGATCGTCATCAGGCCGGGCCTCATAGCTTCCCCGCGCAAAGCCCGTGGCCTTCAAGGTTTCGTACAAGAGCATTCCGGCATGGTCGCCGGTGAAGGGGCGTCCGGTCCGGTTGGCACCGGTCCGTCCGGGAGCCAGACCGGCAACCAGCAGACGCGCGTCCGGATCACCGAACGAAGGGGCGGGGCCATTGAACCAGTCAGGGTGCTGGCGGGCATTCTCCGCCCGGTAGGCCACCAGGCGCGGGCACAGCGGACAATCGTGGGGCGGTTCAGGCGTCATGCCGGGCGCTCGATTTCAAAGTTTCGTGCCGATGGCGCGGCCGGTGCCGGACGTGGACGGCTGATGTCGGGCAGAAGGTCATTCAACTCGACAAAGACGTCAGCCTGTCGCCGCAGTTCGTCTGCGATCTGGGGCGGTTGAGTGCGAGTGGTAGAGATCACGGTGACGCGCACGCCCTTGGCCTGGATGGCCTGGACCAGGCGCCGAAAATCCCCATCGCCCGAGAACAGCACCATGTGGTCGACGTGGGGCGCAAACTCCAGCATGTCGACAGCCAGCTCGATATCCATATTGCCTTTGGTCTTGGTGTGACCCTGGGCATCGGTGAACCGTTTGACCGGCTTGGTCACAACGGTGAAGCCGTTGTAGTCCAGCCAGTCGACCAGCGGCTTCAGCGCCGAGAACTCTTCGCCCTCGATCACCGCCGTGTAATAGAAGGCGCGGACAAGAATGGCCTTTTGGCGGAAGGTGTCCAGCAGCTTTCGGAAGTCCAGATCGGCGTTCAGGCTGCGGGCGGCGGAATACAGATTGGCTCCGTCTATGAACAGGGCGATCCGTTCGGTCGGATGAAAATGCATGACCAGTGATCCGTCAAATATGGAAGGCTCGATGCCGATCGAACAGGATTCGGACATCGATCTGAATCAGGCCGTCTTCGTCGCCCTCGGCTGCAATGACAAGGGGCCCTGGCCCGATGCGCGGGCGCTGCTTGAAGCCGCCCTCGCACGATTTCGTCCCGAAGGCATTGATGTCATCGCGCGTTCCAGCTGGTGGTCTTCGGCGGCATGGCCCGATCCTTCCGCGCCCCCGTTCCTGAATGGGGTGGTCATGGTCCGCACCGCACACGACCCCCACGCCCTGATGTGGTCGCTCGGCCGGATCGAAGACGCCTTCGGTCGTCGCAGATCGGTTCTCAATGCACCCCGTACGCTCGACCTGGACCTGATCGCCTTTGGTCGCCTGGTCGGCGATCTCGACGGGCTGATCCTGCCTCACCCGCGCGCCGCGCAGCGACGCTTCGTCATGGGCCCGCTGGCGCAGATCGCGCCCGAATGGGTGCATCCGGCCGAGGGCCAGACGGCACGGGGTCTGGCCGATCGCGCATCGGTCGGCGTGGATGCGTGTCCCTGTCCCTGGTGATTTGGCCATCAGAGGCGTTTGACTGTCACCGCATTGCACAATCGGGCGCAAGCCTGTAGTTTGCGCGGTTCTCCCCCCCGGCTTGAGGATTCCATGGCACGCGTCACTGTCGAAGACTGCATCGAAAAGGTGCCGAACCGGTTCGGCCTGGTTCTGTTGGCGGGCAACCGCGCGCGGGCCATTGCCAACGGTGCCGCCCTGAATGTTGACCGGGACAACGACAAGAACCCGGTCGTGGCCCTGCGCGAGCTGGCCGAGGATGCTGTCGGTCCTGACGATCTTCGCGAGACGATCATCACCAACCTGCAGCGTGTCGACGAGCGTACCGAGGCTGAGGATGAAGCCGAAGTCGTCGCGCTGCTGGCCGAGCCGCAGCACATGAACATGGCTGAGGCCGAGCTAATCCGCGCGCTGCAAAGCGACCGCGACGGTGGACAGGAGGAGCGGTACTGACGGCGGAACCCGCCAACGGTATCACTATCCTCCCGGCGCGGAGCGAGCCGCCCGCGCCGACCCCGAAGGCCGCCAATCGCAACGATCCGTTGCCGAAGAAGGCGCCAATCCTTCGTCAGTTCGAGTTGATCGAAGCGGTCAAGGCCTACGATCCCACGGCGGACGAGGCCTTGCTCAACCGCGCCTACGTCTATGCCATGAAGATGCATGGCTCCCAGCTGCGTGCGTCGGGCGATCCCTATTTTGCCCATCCGATCCAGGTGGCCGGCATCCTGACCGATTACCGGCTGGACACGGCCTCGATCGTGACCGCCCTGTTGCACGACGTCGTCGAGGACACGTCCGCCACGCGTGACGACATCGCCTCCATGTTCGGCGAGGAAATCGCGGTTCTGGTCGAAGGGGTCACCAAGCTCAGTCGGCTTGAGCTGCAGGCCGAGCATACGCGGCAGGCCGAAAACCTGCGCAAATTCATCCTGGCCATCTCAAAGGACGTTCGCGTCCTGCTGGTGAAGCTGGCCGACCGCCTGCACAACATGCGGACCCTGCAATACGTCAAGCCTGAGAAGCGCGAGCGCATCAGCCGCGAGACGCTGGAGGTCTATGCACCGCTGGGCCGCTCCATCGGCATTCACTCGATCGCCTCCGAGCTGGAAGAGCTGGCGTTCGAGCATCTGAACCCTACGGCCCGCACGGCCATCGAACGCCGGCTGGAAGCGCTGAAGCTGGAACACGGCCGCCAGATGGACACCGTCGCCCGCGAGGTCGAGCGGACCCTGGCGGAGGCCGGCGTGCGGGCTCGCGTCTTCGGACGGCAGAAGACGCCCTATTCGATCTGGCGCAAGCTGCAGCGGAAGTCGGTCGGCTTTTCGTCTCTGTCGGACATCTACGGCTTCCGCGTGCTGGTTCAGGCAGAGGACGATTGCTATCGCGCCCTCGGTGTCATCCACCGCGCCTGGCCGATGGTGCCGGAGCGGTTCAAGGATTTCATCTCGACGCCCAAGTCGAACAACTATCGCTCGCTGCACACCACCGTGGTCGGTCCCTCGGGACTGAGGGTCGAGATGCAGATCCGGACCGAGGCGATGGATCGCGTGGCCGAAGACGGGGTCGCGGCACACTGGCGCTACAAGGACGAATCCTACGGCTTCGACCGAGCGGCGATGAAGGCGGATGGCGGGCGTGACCCCCTGCAGAACCTGCGTCATCTGGTACAGGTGATCGAGAACGGGGAGGGAGGCGACGACTGGGTCGAGCACGCCAAGCTCGAAATGTTCCTGGATCAGGTCTTTGTCTTTACGCCCAAGGGCAGCCTGATCACCCTGCCGCGCGGGGCGATGGCCCTGGATTTCGCCTATGCCGTCCACACCGAGGTTGGCGATACGGCCGTGGGGGTCAAGATCAACGGCGAACTCAAGCCGATGCGGACCCAGTTGCAAAACGGCGACGTGATCGAGATCGTGCGCGGCACCAAGCGACAGGCCCCCGCAGATTGGCGATCCCTGACGGTGACGGGCCGCGCCCGGTCCGCGATCCGGCGCCATATCCGCAGCAATGAGCGCGGTGAGTTCATCCGCCTGGGCCGCGCGACCCTGGAACAGACGCTCTCGCGCGCTGGGAAGGCCCTGAAGGACGTCGTCCTGACTTCGGTTCTGGAGACCTTGGCCTTTCCGACGGAAGACGATCTCTATGAGGCGGTCGGGCGGGGACGCCTGTCACCGGTCAAGGTCGCCGAAACGCTGTTCCCGGCACTCAAGGGTCAGATCTCGGTCGGGGGCGAGCGCAAACGCATCGTCGACGAACAGGCGCGTCTCTATGTTCACGGCAGCGGCCTGACAGCGGGCATCAGCATCCATTTTGGTGCCTGTTGCACGCCGCTTCCCGGCGATCGGATCGTCGGCATTCTGGAGCCGGACCGTGGCTTGACGGTCCACACCATCGATTGCCAGCGCTTGGCCGACTACGCCGACGACGACTCCGTCTGGCAGGATCTGCAGTGGACGCCGGAAGCCGAACGGGGGGCTGTCGCCTCGGCCCGCATCCGCGCGACCATTCAGAACGCACCAGGCGTGCTGGGTCAGGTCACCACCCAGATAGGCGAGGCGGGCGGAAACATCCTGAACCTGGTGATGAGCCACCGGCAGCAGGACTTCTTCGATGTCGACATCGACGTCGAGGTGAAGGACGCCAAGCATGCGACGGCGATCATGGCGGCTCTCCGTGCCAACCCTTCGGTTGATACGGCGGAACGTCGCAAGGGCTGACCCTTCCGCCCTAGCCCCTTGCCCCTCGGCTCGGCACGGCTTAGGTCGCGATCATGAACACCGATGACGTCCTGAACGAGTTCCGCGCTGCGGGTGCCCTGCGGGAGGGGCATTTCATCCTGTCGTCGGGACTGCACAGCCCCGTCTTTCTGCAGAAAAACCTGGTCTTCATGGACGCCGCCCGCTGCGCGCGCCTGTGCCAGGCGCTGGCGGACAAGATCGTCGCTGCTGTCGGTGCGGTCGATGTGGCCATCTCCCCGGCGGTGGGCGGCATCATTCCCGGTTATGAGACCGCGCGGCATCTGGGCGTGCCCTCCATGTACGTCGAGCGCGAGGGCGGGACCTTCAAATTGCGCCGAGGATTTTCGCTGGAGCCCGGCCAGAAGGTCGTGATGGTCGAGGACATCGTCACGACCGGCCTGTCCTCGCGCGAATGTATCGCGGCCATTCGAGAGGCCGGTGGCGATGTCGTTGCTGCGGCCTGTATCGTTGATCGCTCGGGCGGCCGTGCCGATGTGGGTGTACCCCTGATTGCCCTGGCGACCATGGACGTGCCCGCCTATCCCGCCGATGCCATGCCAGCGGAACTGGCGGCATTGCCGGTTGAAGACCCGGGCAGCCGTCGTCTGGCCAAGGTCTGAGCGGATGTCCGAGCGGATCCGTCTGGGCGTCAACATCGACCACGTTGCGACGGTTCGGAACGCGCGCGGTGGCCTTTATCCGGATCCGGTGCGTGCGGCACAGGAGGCGATCGCAGCCGGCGCAGATGGCATCACGGCCCATCTTCGCGAGGACCGTCGGCATATCTCGGACGCCGACATCGATTCGCTTTCGGCCGTGCTTCGCGACCAGGCTCGCCCCCTGAACCTGGAAATGGCTGTCACCCAGGAGATGCTGGCGATCGCCCTGCATCACCGCCCCGCCGCAGTGTGCCTGGTTCCGGAGAAGCGCGAGGAGCGGACCACTGAAGGCGGACTGGACGTTGTGGGCGGCCACAACTGGATCACGCCCTTCGTCGGCCGCCTCAAGAATGCCGGGTCGCGGGTCTCGCTCTTCATCGGGCCGGATCCGCACCAGGTCGAGGCTGCTGCCCGAACGGGGGCGGCTGTGGTCGAGCTGCACACGGGATCCTTCTGTGATGCCGTGCGCGACCGCCGACTGGACGCGGCAGCTGCTGATCTGGAAGCATTGCGTGCGGCGGCAGCACAGGCTCATGGCCTGGGGCTGGAGGTCCACGCCGGACACGGGATCGACTATGACACCGTCGCGCCGATCGCTGCGATTCCGCAGGTCATGGAACTCAACATCGGCCACTTCCTGATCGGCGAGGCCATCTTCGTAGGCTTGGGACCGGCCATCTCGAAAATGCGCGAACTGATGGACCGGGCGCGCGGAGCCATGGCGTGATCATCGGCGTCGGCGCCGACCTTTGCGATATCCGCCGCATCCAGAACTCGCTCGATCGGTTTGGAGACCGGTTCAAGCTGCGCTGCTTTACGGCTCTGGAGCGCGCGCGATCGGACCGAAAGCCCGACGCCGCCTGGAGCTATGCCAAACGGTTCGCCGCCAAGGAGGCGTGCGCGAAGGCCCTGGGCACCGGCATGCGCAAGGATGTCTACTGGCGCGACATGGGCGTTGTGAACCTGCCCAGTGGCCAGCCGACCCTGGCTCTGACCGGACATGCCGCTGAACACCTGGCACGGCTGACGCCAGCCGGTCACGAACCGCGGATACATCTGACGCTCAGCGACGAACACCCCTATGCACTCGCCTTCGTGGTGATCGAAGCCTTGCCCGTCGATTAATCACGCTATACCCGTTTCACGTCAAAGACCGCGTCAGCGGCTGGGGGATCCGAGTCACATGAGCGAAGAGCAAAAGCAGCCCGCCGATCACGCCGTCGATACGCCGTCGACGAGCGCTGAACCGCCGCTGGAGACCCACGCCGATGTCCCGCACGAAGATGCGGGCCTGACGTCCGAGCCTGCCTCGTCCCTGCCGGTCGAGCATCACCCCGTGCGCGAGCTTGAGGCCGAAGCCCCGCGTGAGGTCGCACCCTCGCACGAAGAGCCTCCCGCGGCCGAGCCGGTCGCTTCACTTCCCGAGCCGGACCCCACGCCTGTCGCCCCGCCTATGGGCACCGTCGACGTTTATCAGCCCGAGGCCGCCGCCTCGGCTGCCGCGGTCGCTGCGGCCGGCACCACAGCCGCGTCGAACGGCAAGCGTCCGGTTTGGAGCGATCAGGGTGATGCCCCCTTCGAGGATGCCGACACCGCCCCGGTCTATGCCCGCAAGGGCAAAAAGGGGTCCAAGGGTGGTTCTGACGGCAATGAGTTTGTCGAGATCGTGAAGACGGTCGTCTTCGCCCTGCTGATCGCGCTGGTCCTGCGTGTCGTGCTGTTCCAGCCGTTCACCATTCCGTCGGCCTCGATGGAGCCCAACCTCTATGAGGGCGACTATATCGTGGTCTCCAAGTGGAGCTACGGCTACTCCAAGCACGCCATTCCGTTCAGCCCGCCGCTGTTCGAGGGCCGCATCTTCGACAATGCGCCGGAGCGGGGCGACATCGCGGTCTTCAAACTGCCGCGTGACAACAAGACCGACTACATCAAGCGCGTGATCGGCGTTCCCGGCGATCAGATCCAGATGATCAACAACGTCCTGCACATCAACGGCACGCCGGTTCAGGACGTCGTGGTGGGGCAGGCCGAACTGGCTGACGTCTTTGGTCCGCGCAACGTCACCCAGCTGACCGAGACCCTGCCGAACGGCAAGACCTTCGCGATTCAGGACTTTGGTCCGGGCTTCCCGCTGGACGACACGCCCGTGTTCGAGGTTCCGGCCGGCCACTACTTCATGATGGGCGACAACCGCGACAACTCGATCGACAGCCGCGAGCAGTCGGCCTCGGGTGTGGGCCTGGTCCCGGCCGAGAATCTGGTGGGCAAGGCAGAGATCATCCTGTTCTCCTGGTCGCCGGGCGCCTCGCTCTGGAACCCGATCAGCTGGTTCTCGAAGGTCCGCCCCAGCCGGTTCTTCAACGTTCTGGACTGATGGCCAACGCGCGAGCCGAGGCTATCGCCGCGCTCGTGCGTCGGCTGGATCACAGCTTCTCCGATCCCGCCTTGCTGGAGCAGGCCCTGACCCATCCCAGCGTAGGCGAGGGGAGTGGCCGCGATCCGTCGGGGCGGGTCGTGGTCGACAACCAGCGGCTGGAGTTTCTGGGCGACCGGGTGCTGGGCCTGCTGGTGGCTGAACGGTTGATGGCCGACTATCAGACGGCCAACGAGGGCGAGATGTCCTCGCGGCTGCATGCGCTGGTGGACAAGTCCGCCTGCGCGCGGGTCGCCGAAAAACTGGGCGTCGGTCCGGCGCTGCGGTTGTCGCCGGGAGAGAGCAAGCAGGGCGGCCGTCGCCGAGAGGGCGTCCTGGGCGACGCCATGGAGGCCATCCTGGCAGCCGTCTATCTGGATGGCGGGTATCAGGCCGTGCGGACGGTCTTCGATCGGGCCTGGGCCGACGAACTGGCCGCGCCGCCTTCGCGCAGCTTGGCCAATCCCAAATCGGCGCTCCAGGAATGGGCGCTGGGTCGAGGCCTGCCCCTGCCCAGCTACCGGATCGCGGGGCGGGTGGGGTCGGATCATGCGCCCACATTCACCGTAGAAGTCGCAATCGGCAGCCTGACCCCCTTGACCGCCGAGGGCCGATCACGTCAGGACGCAGAGAAAGCTGCCGCGACCGCGCTGCTGAAACGTGAAGGCGTCATTTGACCGATCCTGCAACTTCCGGACAGAGCGCCGGTTTCGCCGCCATCATCGGCGCACCGAACGCTGGCAAGTCGACGCTGGTCAACCGCCTGACGGGGTCCAAGGTCTCGATCGTCACCCAGAAGGTGCAGACCACGCGCTTTCCGGTTCGCGGCATTGCCATGTCGGGATCAGCCCAGATCGTCCTGGTCGATACGCCCGGTATCTTCACGCCGCGCCGACGCCTGGATCGAGCCATGGTCGCCTCGGCCTGGGGCGGCGCGGAAGACGCCGATGTGGTCGTGCATCTGATCGATGCGGCCTCGCACATTGCGGCAGAGGGCCGGGACGGGACACCCGCTGACCGTCGCTCGGCCGAGGACACCGAGACCATCATCGCCAATCTCAAAGCCACCGGCACCCAGGTCATTCTGGTGCTGAACAAGATCGATGGCATGCGCCGCGACGGCCTGCTGGCTTTGTCTCAGACCTTGTTCGAGAGCGGCGTCTATTCCGAGGTCTATATGATTTCGGCGGCGACCGGCGACGGCGTCGATGACCTCAAACAGCGGCTGGCGCGCTCCATGCCGCCGGGCCCCTGGCTCTATCCTGAGGATCAGAGCGCCGATGTGCCGATCCGTGTACTCGCGGCCGAAATCACTCGGGAAAAAGTCTATCTGCGCGTCCATGAGGAGCTGCCCTATTCGGCGGCGGTCGAGACCACGGCCTTTGACGAGCGCCCCGACGGCTCGGCGCGGATCGAACAGACCATCTATGTCGAGCGCGAGAGCCAACGGCCGATCGTGCTGGGCAAGGGCGGCCAGACGTTGAAGTGGATCGGTCAGAAATCACGCGAGGAACTGACCGAGCTGCTCGAGCGACCGATCCACCTTTTCCTGACGGTCAAGGTCGACCCCAAGTGGCAGGACAGCCGGGCCCTGTACGCGCAGTTCGGCCTCGATTTCGACGTCTGAGCCGGTGTTTCGCGTTCCTGATCGTGCGTCGGCCTTTCCGTGGCTGATCACCACCCTGGCTGTCATTGCCCTGCTGGTCGCCGTCGGTATTGCAGCGGTTCGCACGTCCACACCGGCGCCGCCGCCGCTGGCGGAGCAGCCGGTTCGCCCCCCCGTGGTCGTCGTCGAGGCTCTGCCCCAGCTGGCCGCGCGTCTGCAGCGCGAGGGTGCCGCCGGGCGTTTCAGTGGTGCAGTCCTGGTCGCACGCGGTGACGAGGTAATCTTTCGCCAGGTCTATGGCCAGGCCGAGGGCCGCCCGCTGGAACTGGACTCACGCCTTCGTCTGGCTTCGGTCAGCAAGCAGTTTACGGCAGCCGCCATCTTGAGACTGCAGGACGAGGGTGTCCTTTCGATCGACGATCCTTTGTGCCGCTGGATTCAGCCTTGCCCTGAGGCCTGGGCCCCGATCCAGTTGAAACATCTGCTGGCTCACACCTCTGGCGTACCCGACATGATGGCGCGACCTGGCTGGGGCTTGCAGCGCGTCACGCCGACTGCGCCGGAAAAATTGACTGCTGATTCGATGCTTTACGGCCTTCAGTTCGCGCCCGGCACAAAGCTTCGCTATTCGAATGCTGGCTATAACCTGCTGGCCGATGTGGTGGAGCGTGCGTCGGATAAGCCGTTCCCAGAGTATCTGAGGGCGGCCTTCTTCGATCCGCTTGGCATGGCCGACACCGGGTTTGACGATGGAGGCGACCACGGCATCGTCATGGGCTATGCGGATCTGGCCGGTGGGCGAACGGCCCAGCCCAAGGTCAACCCCAGCATCCTCTACGGATCGGGCGGTCTGTATACGACACTGGACGACATGCTGGTGTGGCAGCGGGCCTTGCATCGCCGCGACCTGCTGACGGCGCAGAGCTATGCCCAGATGATCGCCGACCATGCGCCCGAAACTCAACCTTCGACGGAGCGGGGACGTCCGCGGCGTGATTGGGGTTTCGGCCTGTTCTCGAACACGCTTGGCATGCGCGTCGACCCCCCATTCCTGGATCGCCAGATCTACCACACGGGCAGTTGGTCCGGGTTTCGCAATCTGGTGACCTACCAACCCGACGCCGACATCACGGTGATTGTGCTGTCGAACAATTTTCATCAGGGCCAGTCGGTCTTTCTGATCTCGCAACAGGCCATGGCCGAGGCTTTGGGACGCCCCTTCCCGCAGACCGGGGCCCGGTGATCGGCTCTTTCAGTGCGCTCGCCGACGGCCTAGGCTGGTCGCTCGCCTGGAGTGCCCCATGATCGCCAGCCTGACCGCCATGATCGCCGCATCTGCCCTGTCCCTCTCGGGACCGGAGGAGGATGTAGCCGCCGTTCTGGACCAGCTGAACGTCGCCTCGACCGCAGCCGATGCCGAGGCGTATTTCGGACTGTTCACCCCCGATGCGCGCTTCATCGGCACGGACGCCTCCGAGCGTTGGAGCCTCGATGCATTCCGCGCCTTTGCAGAGCCCTATTTCGCTCAGGGTCGGGGCTGGACCTATACGCCCGTTGCTCGCCACATCACCATTGCCCCGATCCCCTGCCGCTGCATCGCCTGGTTCGATGAGGAGCTGTCCAACGCCAGCTACGGCGTTACGCGCGGCTCGGGCGTGCTGCGCCTGACGGAGAATGGCTGGAAGATCGAGCAGTATGTGCTGTCGTTCGCCATACCCAATGACAAGGCCGACGCCGTCGTCGCCGTCGTTCGCGAGACCCCGGCCCCCTGATGGAGTTTCAGGACGAGGCCTTCGTTCTGTCGGCACGCAGTCATGGCGACACCGGCGTGGTGGTGGATCTGCTGACAAGGTCGCATGGGCGGCGCGCCACCTATGTCGCGGGCGGGGCTTCGCGGCGCATGAAGCCGTTCCTGCAGCCTGGGGCCAGGGTCGAGGCCGCCTTTCGCTCCCGCACGTCCGATCAGCTCGGGTCAGCCCGGCTGGAGCCGGTCGGGGAGGGGCCTTCGGTCCTGTTTGATGATCCCCTGGCCCTGGCGGGGCTGAACGCGGCAGCAGCGGTGGCCCAGGGGGCCTTGCCGGAGCGGGAACCGCACCCCGGTGCCTTCCTCGCCTTCGAGGCCCTGATGTCGGCCTTTGCCATTCCCGCAGTCTGGCCGGCGGTGTTTGTGCGTTTCGAGGCCGGATTGTTGGAAGACCTGGGATTCGGCCTGGACCTGGCCGCCTGTGCTGTCACCGGGGCGATGGACGATCTGGTGTGGGTCAGCCCGCGTACCGGGCGTGCCGTCAGCCGCACGGCCGGGGCCCCCTATGCGGACAAGCTGCTGGTCCTGCCTCCCTTCATGCTGGGGGCCCAGGCAGGACTGGCAGAGGGCGACGTGGGGGCAGGGCTGGAGCTGACGGGGCATTTCATGGAGGCGTTTGTCTTCCACCCTCAGAACCGACCCCTACCGTCAGCGCGCCTGTGGTTGGTCAATCGGCTGGCCGACGCCGGGCGGTTGTAACCTCGCATTTCACCGCGGCCGTGGGTCAACTGGTCTAGACTCAGGCCTCCCGTTCGCCGATTCGCATCTCATGACTGTTCTCGCTCCTCCCCCTGACGGTGGCCGTATCGTCGAAGAGCCGATGTCCGACGCCCTGTCGCGGCGCTATCTGGCCTATGCCCTGTCCACCATCACCAACCGGGCGCTGCCCGACGTGAGGGACGGGTTCAAACCGGTCCATCGGCGCATCCTCTATGCGATGCACGACATGAAGCTGAACCCGCAGGCCGCGGCGCGCAAATGCGCCAAGGTGGTCGGCGAGGTGATGGGTGGGTACCACCCCCATGGCGACGCCTCGATCTATGACGCCCTTGTCCGCCTGGCCCAGGACTTTTCCCAGCGCTATCCGCTGGTCGACGGCCAGGGCAATTTCGGAAACATCGACGGCGATAACGCTGCCGCCATGCGTTACACCGAGTGCAAGCTGACGGCGGCGGCCCAGTTGCTCTTGGAAGGAATCGATCAGGATTCCGTGGACTTCCGTCCGACTTATGACGACCAGGATCAGGAACCAGTCGTTCTGCCTGCCGGCTTTCCGAACCTGTTGGCCAACGGCTCGTCCGGCATCGCGGTCGGCATGGCCACGTCCATTCCGCCCCATAACGTCGGTGAGCTGATCGATGCGTGTCAGGCGTTGATCGCCGACCCGTCCACCTCCACCGAGGTGCTTGCGACCATCGTGCCCGGTCCCGACTTCCCGACGGGTGGCGTCGCCGTCGAAGGGCACGCCTCCATCCTGGAAGCCTATTCCACGGGCCGGGGCGGCGTGCGCCTGCGGGCCCGGTGGGAGGTCGAGGACCTGGGGCGCGGCGTCTGGCGCATCGTCGTCACCGAGATGCCCTATCAGGTCGGCAAGTCCAAGCTGATCGAGGGGCTGGCCGAACTGATCGAACAGAAGAAGGCCCCGCTGCTGGCCGATGTTCGCGATGAATCGGCCGAGGACATCCGCCTGGTGCTCGAGCCCCGCTCGCGCACCATCGAGCCGGATGTTCTGATGGAGAGCCTGTTCAAGCTGTCGGATCTGGAAATCCGGTTCCCGATCAACATGAACGTGCTGGACGCCACCGGGACACCCCGTGTCATGGGATTGAAGGCGTGTCTCCAGGCCTTCCTCGATCACCGGCGCGAGGTGCTGGTGCGTCGCTCGCAATGGCGGATCGAACGCGTCGAAAAGCGGCTGCACCTGCTGGAAGGCCTGCGGATCGTCTTCCTGAACCTGGACGAGGTGATCCGGATCGTTCGCGAGGAGGAGCAGCCGAAGGCAGTCTTGATCGCTCGTTTCGGCCTGACCGAAGTCCAGGCCGACTTCATCCTCGACACCCGGCTGCGCCAGCTGGCGCGCCTCGAGGAGATGACGATCGAAAAGGAGTTCAATGCCCTCTCTGAGGAACTTGCGACCCTGAAGTCATTGTCCTCGTCGCCGGACAAACAGTGGAAGGCGATTTCCAAGGAACTGGATGCCGTTCGCAAGGCGCTTGTGTCGCCGCGCCGTACGACCATCGCCGAAGCGGTCGATACCTCGGCTATCGCTTCGATCGAGGCCTATCTGCCGCGCGAGGCGATCACTGTCATCCTGTCGGAGCGCGGCTGGATCCGCGCCACCAAAGGCAAGGTCGAGGATCCTTCGGAGCTGAAGTTCAAGGAAGGCGACAGTCTGGGATGGTTGGTACCGGCCTATACGACGGACAAGCTGCTGATCGGGGCCTCGGACGGGCGCGTGTTCACGATCGGGGCCGACCGGCTGGCATCCGGGCGCGGTCACGGCGAGCCGCTGCGGTTGATGATCGATCTGGATGAAAAGGCCGAGATCGTGGGCGTGATGACCCATGTGCCCGGTGGCAAGCTCCTGGTCGCTTCGAAGGACGGCTATGGCTTCATTGCCCCTGAAGATGACACCCTGGCCCAGAAGCGGGGCGGCAAACAGGTGCTGAACGGCACCATGCTGTCCATCCAGCGCGCCACGGGCGACCACGTCGCCACCATCGGAGAGAACATCAAGGCGTTGATCTTCCCCTTAGCCGAACTGCCCGAAATGGGCCGGGGCAAGGGTGTGCGACTGCAGATGTTCAAACAGGGCGGGCTGGCCGACATCACGGTGTTCGAGGCTGCGCACGGCCCAGAATGGGTGGACGGCGGCGGTCGCCGGCGCAACTGGCCGGACTGGAAGGACTGGCTGGGCAAACGCGCTCAGTCCGGACGCCAGGGTCCGCGCGGCCTGCGCAAGTTTCGCTAGGGTTATCCACGGCCAAGCTACTTTTCATTAGGCATTTTCAGGCACGGAAGATGAACCGTGTTTCACGCTCAGAAGGAGCGTCCTGAGTGCTTGATCGGATGAAGCCTTACGCCCTGTGCGTCTTCCTCTTTCTGCTTGTCGGACATTTCGGCATCCAGGCTCTGACCGGCCCGCGCGGTCTGCTGAGTGGTGGAGATCGCGCCGCCCTGCTGGCCCAGCGTGAACGCGATCTGGAGGCCCTGGTGGCCGAGCGGGCGGACCTTGAAGTCCGCATCCGCTATCTGCGCAACGACAGCCTTTCGCGCGACCTGCTGGAAGAGCGTGCCCGGGCCGTGCTCGGGTTTGCGGACCCCCGCGACTATGTCATCCCCGTCTCGCGCCCTGCGACACCGGAACCTGTCGCTCCCCAGGCGTCTTGAACTATTGTTACAGCCCCACGGGGCCGCTTTGCCTTTCGGGAAGGAAGGCTGCTAGAGCCTGCGTTCCGTAACGATAAGAAGCACCTGGCCGTTGGGGTCGGGGCTCAAGCCGGGAGACGCCGGATGGCGAGAGCCGCCGCTCAAAAGGCCGCACAGAAAGCTGCGAAGATTCCCAACGCGCCCCAGGCCTCGAAAGAGGATTTGCTGCGCTTTTACCGCGAGATGGTCCTGATCCGCCGCTTCGAGGAGCGCGCAGGCCAGCTGTACGGGATGGGACTGATCGGGGGCTTCTGCCACCTGTATATCGGCCAGGAAGCCGTCGCCGTCGGCGTTCAGGAATCCGTCCGTCAGGGCCACGACAAGATCATCACCGGCTATCGCGACCACGGCCATATGCTGTGCGCGGGCATGGACCCGAAGGAAGTCATGGCCGAGCTGACCGGCCGCATCGGCGGGTCGTCCAAAGGCAAGGGCGGGTCGATGCACATGTTCGACACCGCCACCGGCTTCTATGGCGGTCACGGCATCGTGGGGGCCCAGGTGGCCCTGGGCACCGGTCTGGCCTTTGCCGGTCACTATCGCGGCGACGATTCGGTTGCGTTTATTTATTTCGGCGATGGCGCGGCCAACCAGGGCCAGGTCTATGAGAGCTTCAACATGGCCCAGCTGTGGAAGCTGCCGGCCATCTACATCATCGAGAACAACCAGTACGCCATGGGCACGAGCATCGAACGCTCGTCGTCCACGACCGAGCTGAGCGAGCGGGGATCCAGCTTCGGCATTCCGGGCGAACAGGTCGACGGCATGGACGTGCTAGCGGTCCGCGACGCGGTGGCCCGTGCGGTCAAGCGCGCTCGCGAGGGCGGCGGCCCCTTCATCCTGGAGATGAAGACCTATCGCTATCGCGGCCACTCCATGAGCGACCCGGCCAAATACCGCGCCAAGGAAGAGGTGGACGAGGTCAAGCAGACCCGCGACCCGATCGATCACGTCAAGGCCCTGCTGGCCGAGGCCAAGGCCACGGAAGACGAGATCAAGGCGATCGATGCCGAGGTGAAGGCCATCGTGGCCGAGGCCGTGCAGTTCGCCCAGGAAAGCCCGGAGCCGGACCCGTCCGAGCTCTATACCGACGTCTATGTGGAGGCCTGAGCTTTGACCGACATCCTGATGCCGGCGCTGTCCCCCACGATGGAAGAGGGCACGCTGACCAAATGGCACATCAAGGCGGGCGACACGGTCAAGGCCGGGGACGTCATCGCCGAGATCGAGACCGACAAGGCGACCATGGAGGTCGAGGCCGTCGACGAGGGCGAGGTGCTTGAAATCCTCGTCGCTGAAGGGTCCGAGGGCGTGAAGGTCAACACCCCGATCGCCCGCCTGGCGGGTGAGGACGGCGCGGCGAATTCGACGACGAAATCCGGGGAATCCGGAGACAGTGCAGCAGCGACTTCGG
This sequence comes from Brevundimonas vitisensis, assembly GCF_016656965.1. Lineage (NCBI taxonomy): Bacteria > Pseudomonadati > Pseudomonadota > Alphaproteobacteria > Caulobacterales > Caulobacteraceae > Brevundimonas > Brevundimonas vitis. The sequence continues at coordinate 410,191 of NZ_CP067977.1, read as the reverse complement.
CGACGACCGGGAATACGGCGACTTCGGAGACCGCGGCTGCTGCCGAGGGCAAGACCGGCGACCCCGAGAAGGCCTCGACCCAGGTCGCCGGGCCCAAGGTCGAGTTGCGCGATCCGGAAATCCCCGCCGACGCCAAGCTGGTCAAGACGACCATCCGCGACGCCCTGCGCGACGCCATGGCTGAAGAGATGCGCCGGGACGAGGCCGTCTTCCTGATCGGCGAGGAAGTGGCCCAGTATCAGGGGGCCTATAAGGTCAGCCGCGAGCTGCTGCAGGAGTTCGGAGCCAAGCGGGTCGTCGACACGCCGATCACCGAGCACGGCTTTGCCGGCCTGGGTGTCGGGGCGGCCATGTCGGGCCTGAAGCCGATCGTCGAGTTCATGACGTTTAACTTCGCCATGCAGGCCATCGACCACATCATCAATTCGGCGGCCAAGACCCTGTATATGTCGGGCGGTCAGATCCGGGCGCCCATCGTGTTCCGCGGCCCGAACGGTGCCGCCAGCCGCGTGGCCGCCCAGCACAGTCAGGACTATTCGGCCTGGTACGCCCAAGTGCCGGGTCTGAAAGTCATTGCCCCCTATGACGCCGCCGATGCCAAGGGTCTGCTGAAAGCCGCCATCCGAGATCCGAACCCGGTCGTCTTCCTCGAACATGAGATGATGTACGGCCTGGAGTTCGATGTGCCCGAGGTCGAGGACTATGTCCTGCCGATCGGCAAGGCCAAGGTCCGCCGCGAGGGCACCGACGTCACCATCACGGCCCACAGCCGCATGGTCGGCTTCGCCCTTCAGGCCGCCGAGAAGCTGGAGCAGGAAGGGATCTCTGCCGAGGTCGTCGATCTGCGGACCCTGCGACCGCTGGACCACGAGACGATCGTCGAAAGCGTCAAGAAGACCAGCCGTCTGGTCTCGGCCGAGGAAGGCTGGGGCCCCATGGGCGTCGGCGCCGAGGTCGTGGCCCGCGTCATCGAGCATGCCTTCGACTATCTGGATGCCCCGCCGCTCCGCGTGCACCAGGAAGACGTGCCTCTGCCCTATGCCGCCAATCTGGAAGCCCTGTCCCTGCCCGGCGTCGACAAGATCGTGGCGGCCGTGAAGGCGGTCGTCGCCTGATGGCCAATGTGCTGAAAGGCGCGCGCGGGGCCGTCAATCACCTGACGCTCAGCGTGTCGGACCTCGCAGCCTGTGAGGCGGCCTTCTACACGCCTGTCCTGACCGAGCTCGGCTATGAAAAGGTCGAGGAGCATCCCGGCCAGTTCACCGTCTGGTTCAATGCCGCAGCCGTGTCCGCCATAAGCCTGAGTCAAGCCGAACGCAGCCATGACGGCCCCTATGACCGGTACCGGCCGGGCTTTCATCACTTCGCTTTCTGGGCCGACAGTCCCGCCGACGTGGATGCCTTTCACGACAAGCTGATCGGATGGAGCATCCCCGTTCTAGACGCCCCTAAGGCCTATCCGCAGTACGGCCCCGGTTACTACGCCGTCTTCTTCGCCGATCCGGACGGTCTTAAGTTCGAACTCACCTATCAGACGATCGAGGCCTGAGCCCATGACCGACATCCTCATGCCCGCCCTGTCGCCGACGATGGAAGAGGGCGTCCTGGCCAAATGGCACGTCAAGGTCGGCGATGTCGTCAAGGCCGGCGACGTGATCGCCGAGATCGAGACCGACAAGGCCACGATGGAGGTCGAGGCCGTGGACGAGGGCGAGGTCCTGGAGATCCTGGTGGCCGAAGGCTCCGAGGGCGTGAAGGTCAACACCCCGATCGCCCGCGTGGCGGGAGAGGAGGGAGCTTCTGCCAAGGCACCGCCCTCGAGCCCTGCCACGGTCTCTCCCCCCTCTGGGGGCAGACAGGACGCGGAGCGTCCAGAGGAGGGCAAGTCCGCCCCCGCGCCGAACACACCCCCCTCGGCTGCGTCGCAGCCTGTCTCCGCAAAGGGGGGAGATAAGGGCGGCCGCCTCTTTGCCTCGCCGCTGGCGCGTCGTCTCGCCGCCCAGGCCAATATCGACCTGTCCACGATCAAGGGCACCGGCCCGCACGGCCGGATCGTCAAGCGCGACCTGGAAGGGGCCACCGCCGGTTCGGCCAAGCCTGCCGCCGCGACACCGGCAGCCGCGCCCGCTGCCACCCGTCCCGTCCAGTCCTTGGCCCAGATGGGCATTCCGGACGGCAGCTACGACCTGATCCCGCTGGACGGCATGCGCAAGGCGATCGCCCGCCGCATGGTCGACAGCATTCAGCAGGTGCCGCATTTCCCGCTGTTCATCGACGTCGAGATCGATGCCCTGCTGGCGGCCCGTGCGCGGGTCAACGCCCTGCTCGAGAAGTCGGGCGTGAAGGTCTCGGTCAACGACTTCGTCATCAAGGCCGCCGCCATGGCGCTGAAGGCCGTGCCGGAAGCCAATGCGAGCTATACGCCCGAAGGGATCGCCCTGCATCACAACGCCGACATCGCCATGGCCGTGGCGATCGACGGCGGCCTGATCACGCCGATCATCCGCAAGGCGGAAACCAAGTCGCTGTCGCAGATTGCCACCGAGTCCAAGGATCTGGCCAAGCGGGCGCGCGAGCGCAAGTTGAAGCCCGAGGAGTTCCAGGGCGGCACCTTCAGCGTGTCCAACCTGGGCATGTTCGGCATCAAGTCCTTCTCCTCGATCATCAACGAGCCTCAGGGCGCGATCATGAGCGTGGGCGCGGGTGAGCAGCGGCCTGTGGTCAAGAACGGCCAGCTGGCGGTGGCGACGGTGATGACCGTTACCGTCACCTGCGATCACCGGGTCGTGGACGGCGCGACCGGCGCTCGTTTCCTGCAAGCCTTTAAGCCCTTGATCGAAGATCCCGTGACGATGCTGGCGTAGGAGCCGCCTGTGACCTCCGTCTATGATTTCACGGCAACGGCCATCGACGGACGCGAACAGCCGCTGGACGCCTATCGCGGTCAGGCCCTGCTGATCGTGAATACCGCGTCCAAATGCGGCTTTACCGGTCAGTTCGCCGGCCTTGAACTTCTGCACGAAGAGTTTGCGGATAAGCCTTTCCAGGTGCTGGGCTTTCCCTGCAATCAATTCGGCGCGCAGGAGCCGGGCAAGGCCGCCGAAATCGCCAGCTTCTGCTCAAGCACCTACGGTGTCCGGTTTCCGATGTTCGACAAGATCGAGGTCAACGGCCCGCACCGCCACCCGCTCTATGACTGGCTGACGTCCCAGAAGAAGGGCTTTCTGGGCACCCGCGACGTCAAGTGGAACTTCACCAAATTCCTGACCGACAAGGAGGGGCAGGTGGTCGCCCGCTACGCTCCCCAGGTCGAACCCGAGGCCATCAAGGCCGACATCGAAAAGCTGATCTGATATGGCCGCTGCCGCTGAAATCGACCTCGTCATCATCGGTTCGGGCCCCGGCGGCTATGTCGCGGCGATCCGTGCCAGCCAGCTGGGCCAGAAGGTCGCGATCGTCGAGCGCGAGAGCCTGGGCGGCATCTGCCTGAACTGGGGCTGCATTCCCACCAAGGCCCTGCTGAAGTCTGGCGAGAAGTTCGAGAGCCTGAGCCACCTGAAGGAATACGGGCTGTCGGCCACCGGCGCGTCGTTCGACTTCGAGGCCATCATCGCCCGTTCGCGCGGTGTGGCCGCGACCATGAGCAAGGGCATCGCCTTTCTGATGAAGAAGCACAAGGTCGAGGTCGTCGAGGGCTCGGCTCGGCTGGAAAAGGGCACCGCTGCGCCCAAGGTCATCGTCGATCTGAAGGCCGGTGGATCACGCACGATCGAGGCCAAGGCCGTCATGCTGGCCGTCGGTGCCCGCGCCCGCACCCTGCCGCAGATCGGACTGGAAGCAGACGGGGACAAGATCTGGGCCTATCGCGAGGCCCTGTCGCCCAAACGCCTGCCCAAGAGCTTTGTCGTGATCGGCTCCGGAGCCATCGGTCTGGAGTTCGCCAGCTTCTATCGCGCCCTGGGCAGCGAGGTGACGGTCGTGGAGGCCGTCGACCGCATCATGCCGGTCGAGGACGAAGAGGTGTCCAAGGCCGCCCAGAAGGCCTTTGAGAAGCGCGGCATCAAGTTCCGCGTCGGGGCCAAGGTCACCAAGGTCTCTAAGGCGGGGCAGGGGGTCCAGGTCGCCGTCGAGGTCGGCGGCAAGGCCGAGACGCTGGAGGCCGAGGTCTGCATCTCTGCCGTCGGCATCACCGCCAATACGGACGGAATCGGACTGGAGGCGCTGGGCGTCGCCATGGACCGGGGCCACATCACCATCGACGGCCATTGCCAGACCAATGTGAAGGGTCTGTACGCCATCGGCGACTGCGCCGGGGCCCCTTGGCTGGCGCACAAGGCCTCGCACGAAGGCATCCATGCAGCCGAGCACATCGCCGCCTTCAAGACGCCGAACGTGCATTCGCCCATCGCCGGCTGCACCTATACCCAGCCGCAGGTGGCCTCTGTCGGCCTGACCGAACAGGCGGCCAAGGCCCAGGGCCGAGAGATCAAGGTCGGTCGCTTCCCCTTCCGTGTGAACGGCAAGGCCGTGGCAGCGGGCGAGACCGAGGGCTTCGTCAAGACCATCTTCGACGCCAAGACCGGGGCCCTGATCGGGGCCCACATGATCGGTCACGAGGTCACCGAGATGATCCAGGGCTATGTCACCGCCATCACCATGGAGGCGACCGAGGAAGACATGCACGGCATCGTCTATCCCCACCCGACCATGTCCGAGGCCATGCACGAGGCGCAACTGGACGCTTACGGCCGGGTCCTGCACATCTGACGCGCCGCCAACATTACCGATTAGACATCCGTTCGCGCTTGCCCGCACGGCAACACCGGCCCTAGTCTGCGCCGAGTGTTGTTTGGGGGTTTCGGGTTGCCGCATCTGTTGGGCATGGTCGTCGGGGCCCTGAGCCTGTTTTCCCAGGATCCTGCGGCGTCCGATCCGGCATCGCCGCCGATCTTCCAGCCTGGCGCGCCGGGCCAGCCGACACGCACCCTGACTGCGGCCGAGGCCGTATCCATGGGACGGACCACCTTCACCGAGGGGGATGTCCGCTTCATGCAGCACATGATCGTGCACCACGCCCAGGCGGTCGAGATGGTGGCCCTGCTGGAAACGCGCGGTGCCTCGCCTGTCGTCCAGGCCCTCGGTCGCCGCATCGCGCTCAGCCAGGAGGCCGAGATGGCGCTGATGCGCGAATGGCTGACGGTGCGTGGTCAGCCGCTTGAAATGAGTGGCATGGGGTCTGGAGATCATGCGGCGCACGGGGCCCATGCCGGGCACGACATGGCGGGACACGACATGGCCGGTCACGCGATGACCGATGACCGCCCCCTGATGCCAGGAATGCTGTCGCCGGCCCAGATGCGCACCCTAGCCGCCGCCAATGGAGCCGAGTTCGACCGGCTGTTCCTGGAAGGCATGATCCAGCATCACCGCGGCGCGCTCGACATGGTCGACGACCTGATGAGCCAGCCCGATTCCGCCAATGATCCGGTGCTGTCCGGCTTTGCCGCCTCCGTCGTGGCCGATCAGTCGGCCGAGATACTGCGGATGCAATCCGTGCTTTCCGATCTTTCACCCCCGTCCTGACTCTAGCCGAGGAGCGGCCATGTTCGTTCGCAATGCCCTGTTGTCTTCCGCCGCCGCCCTGGCGGTGCTGGCCGCCTCCACTGCGGTTCACGCCCAGAATACTGCGGTCCAACCGCCCAGCGTACGCGTCGATGAGCGCGCGACCCTGAGCGCCGGCGTCGCCGACGCGGGACAGGCCATATCCGGAATGGTGCTGGAGCACGCGATGCGCGCGCCTCCGGGCTTCTATGACCCCGAGACCATCTTCGTGGTGCCCGAAACCCAGGAAGAGGCCAACGCCATGATGGAGCGGATGCGCTCTGATCCCAACCGGTTCAGCCCGCTGGCCCTGGCCAATACGGACATGGCCATGGCCGACGGCAAACTGTTCGTCGGCAGCTTTCATGGCTTCAATGCCTACGACGTCAGCGGTGACGGTGCCCCGCAGCTGGTGATGTCGGTCGTCTGTCCGGGCGGGCAGGGGGATCTGTCGGTCCACGGCAATCTGCTGTTCATGTCGGTCGAGGAGAACCGCGGCCGTCTGGACTGCGGGTCTTCGGGGGCCGATGGCCAGATCAATGCGGAACGCTTCCGCGGCATCCGCATCTTCGACATCAGCGACATGAGCGCGCCGCAGCAGGTCGCGGCCATCCAGACCTGCCGGGGCTCCCACACCCATACCCAGGTGCCGCATCCGACCGATCCGAACATCCTCTACATCTACAACTCCGGCGCTGCGAACGTTCGCAAGACGGGCGAGCTGTCGATCTGCTCGGACGGCCAGCCGACCCGCAACCCGGAAACGGCCCTGTTCTCGATCGACGTCATCAAGGTCGACCTGACCCGGCCCCAGGACGCCGCCATCGTGAACCGTCCGCGCATCTTTGCCGATCGCGATACGGGACGTGTCGCGGGGCTGTGGACCGGCGGTCGCATGGGCGTGGCCAGCCAGGAAACGGCGCCGACCAACCACTGCCACGACATCACCGTCTTCCCGGAAATCAACCGGGCGGCGGGGGCCTGCAGCGGCAACGGGATCCTGCTGGACATCTCCGACCCGGAGAACCCGCAGCGCGTGTCCGACATGTTCGATCCCGACATGGCGTATTGGCACTCGGCCACCTTCGACAACACGGGCGACAAGATCGTGTTCACCGACGAGTGGGGCGGTGGGGGCGGGGCCCATTGCACCGCCAACGACCCGGCCACCTGGGGCGCCAACCTGATTGCCACGGTGACCAACGGCCGCCTGGTCGGACGCAACTTCTTCAAACTGCCCGGCGTCCAGGGTGCGACCGAGAACTGCGTCGCCCACAACGGCAATCTGATCCCCGTGCCTGGCCGTGATCTGATGATCCAGGCCTGGTATCAGGGCGGTCTGTCGGTCATGGACTTCACCGATCCAGCGCGGCCGGTCGAGATCGCCTATTTCGACCGTGGTGCGCTGAACGCCGACAAGCTGACGATCGGCGGGTCGTGGTCGGCCTACTGGCTGAACGGCCGCATCTATTCCAGCGAGATCGCACGCGGTCTGGACGTCCTGCGTCTGGTGCCCAGCGACCATCTGTCGGCCGCCGAGATCGCGGCTGCCGAAAGCGTTCAGCTGGACGTGATCAATCCGCAGACCCAGACCCGGATTGTCTGGGCCGACACGCCGGACGTGGCGACGGCCTATGTGGATCAGCTGACCCGGTCAGGCGGGATCGACGCGGCCTTTGCTCAGGAGATCCGCAGCGGTGTCGACCAATGGCGGGGCGGCTCGGCCGATGCCGCGACCGGTCTGGCCGAGCGGGTCAAGGCCGCTGCGGCGGCGCAAGGCGTTACGGCCATCGATGCACGCCGCATGCTGGCCCTGGCAGGCGTGCTGGAGCGGGCCGGCGCATAGCCAATACGAAGGGAGCGGGGTCCGATCGGGCCCCGCTTTCTTTCCGCATTTAGAAGTCGCCTAAGACATATTATGCGAAACGACGGCTGGCGGCTCAGCGGTATTCCGGGTTTGGATGGTCGAAACGTTCGCCCTTGTCCCAGGCAGTGCGTTGATTTCCATATGAGGGAATGCCGCCTGCATCCTTCAGCATCCTGGCCATGTGCATCAGGTTCCAGGCCATGAAGGTCGTGTTCCGCTGGGTGAAGTCGTTGTCGAGGCCTTCGCCGTCGTCGCCATAGGATGGCCCCGGACCCGCTTCGCCGATCCAGCCCGCATCCGCCTGCGGCGGAATGACGTAGCCAAGATGCTGCAAGGAATACAGCAGGTTCATGGCAACATGTTTGATGCCATCCTCATTGCCTGTGATGATGCAGCCGGCCGCCCGGCCATAGTATGCGGACTGTCCCTTGGCATTCAGTTCGCCAGAATAGCCGTACAGGCGTTCGATCACCCGGGTGCAGATCGACGACTTGTCGCCCAGCCAGATCGGCGTGCCGATGACCAGGATGTCGGCGTCCATCACCTTTTTCTGCACGTCGGGCCAGCCATCGCTCGGCCAGCCGCATTCCGTCATGTCGGGCTGAACCCCCGGCGGAACATCCAGGTCGGCGATCCGCAAGGTCTCGGTCTTCACGCCATTGGCCGTCATGATCGCGTCGGCCACGTCCATCAGCCGCTGGGTGTGCGACGGCTCGCTGGACCGCTTGAGGCTGCAGTTCAGAAAGATGGCTTTCAGGTCGTCATAGGCGGGCTGTTTGGTGCTCGGCATGGTGGCCTTCCTGTTGATGTCAGGTGGCAACGACCGCTCAACGAAAAGGCTCCGCTACAGGCTCAGGCGACGCGACCAATTATCGAAAGCAACCTCGACCCCAGCCGGAGCAAGCGCCGACAAGGTGTTGTAATCCATATCCAAATGGAGATTGGTCAACAGGGCCTGCGGGTGCCCCGCACGCCGGAGCCAGTCCAGGGTGCGATCCAGGTGGGCGTGGGTTGGATGGGGGGTGTAGCGCAGAGCATCGACGATCCAGAGCCGCGCCCCCTCGACGGCGGCCAGGGCCGCGTCGTCCATGGCATCCACATCGCTGGAATAGACAACGGGCCCGAAGCGATATCCGACGGATCGGATCGGCCCATGACCCTGATCGAAGGTCCGCACGGGAATAGAGCCGCCCGGTCCGTCAATGCTCCAGTCCTCGCCGTGAGGCGGGATCATGTTCACATCGAGAAGAGCCGGATAACCCTCTACACTTTCGAAGATATAGTGGAATCTGTGCTCCAGCATCGATCGCGTTGCAGCGTCCATCCAGGCCGGGATTCGCTGCCGCGCTCGCATGGCAAATACCCTGAGATCATCGATCCCATGCGCCTGATCGGCGTGGTCGTGGGTATAGAGGACGGCATCGATCCGCTTGACCCCATTGGCCAGCATCTGCTGGCGCAGATCGGGCGACGTATCAACGACAACGGTCGTGACCCCATCGGGCCCATGACGGCGGACCAGCAGCGAACATCTCAGCCGCCGGTTTCGTGGCTCTGCGGGATCGCAAAGGCCCCAGTCCCCGTCCCCACGCGGCACGCCGCCGGAGGACCCGCAGCCCAGGACCACCACCTCAAGATCGTCCAGCACCGTCACGGCCTCGGGATCCGGCCGAACAGGTTGAAAAAGGCCTCGGTCGTCCGCGCCTCGGCCTCGGCCACGGTCCATCCGCGGATTTCGGCAAGCTTTTCAAGAACCAGGCCGACATAGGCCGGCTCATTGCGACGCCCCCGATGCGGCGGCGGCGCCAGATAGGGACAGTCGGTCTCGACGATAATCCTGTCTGCCGGCATGGCCCGCACGACGGCGCGCACATCGTCCGCCGCCTTGAAGGCCGCAATGCCTGACACCGAGAACCACGCGCCCATTTCGGCTGCAGTTTCTGCGAGTTCGGCTCCACTCGTGTAACAGTGCATGAGGAAGCGGACCGGCCCCCTCGCCTGCTCCTCAGTCAAAATCCGGCCCATGTCCGCATCCGCCTCGCGCGTGTGGATCACCAAGGGCAGATGGGTCAGGCGGGCCGCTTCGACATGGGTCCGAAACACGGCTTCCTGAACGTCGCGCGGCGACAGGTCATAGTGGAAGTCCAGTCCACATTCGCCGATGCCTACCACTCGGGGGCGCTGCGCCAAGCTGGCCAGATGATCAGGCGTCAGATCGGTTGCATCCTTGGCCTCATGGGGGTGGACGCCCACGGTGCACCAGATGTCGGGATGGGCCATGGCCAGGGCGTGGGTGGCTTCGAAGGTCGACAGCTTGTCCGATATCTCGACCATCAGGCCGACACCCGCCGCGCGCGCCCGCTCGATGACGGCGTTCCGGTCCTCGTCGAACTGGGGCGCATGCAGGTTCACATGGCTGTCGATCAGCATCAGGAGGCCGCCTTGGTTCGAGCCAGATCAGCCAGCGCCCCGGCCAGGGCGTCAGCACGATCCAGGTTCAGGCCCGCCGTCCGGTCGGGCAGTTCGCTCAGTCGGCCCCACAGCTCGGCCCAGCGCGCACCGCCGGCTCCCTCGCTCAGGGCCCGCGTCTTCACCGCTGCCATCAGCCTGTCCAGCAGCATGTCAAACCGCGCCTGGCCCTCAGCCCCCCGAAAGCCATCGCCGATGGCCAGTTGTTCGGCCCGGTCCACGGCCGGCGCCTCGACCCAGGCGCGCGCCAGTCGGTCCATCTCCAGCGTCGTGCCGGATGACAGGGCCAGCGCCGCCCCGGGCGATCCCCCCGCCATGGCCGCGATCCGGTCCGCCTCCTCCGGGTCCAGCCCGGTGCGGTCCCGGACCAGCCTGGCCAGCTCGGCCTCGTTCCACACCGGAAAGGCCAGCCGCCGACACCGGGACCGGATGGTCGCCAGCAGACGGCCCGGCGCATGGGTGATCAGGAACAGCACGCCCCGCTCAGGCGGTTCCTCAAGAACCTTCAGCAAGGCATTGGCAGAGTTGGTGTTAAGGTCGTCCGCCGCATCAATAATGGCGACGCGATATCGGGCCTGCGACGGGCTCTTGGCAAAGAACTCCGGCAGGTCGCGAGCCTGATCGACCGATATGGATTTCTTGGTCTTGCCGCCCTCGACCAGCCGTTCCAGCACCATCAGATCCGGATGCGACTGGGCGGACACCAGGCGGCTGACCGGGTCGGTCGGTGCCGATCCCAGGCGGCCGCGCGAGGGATCGGGGGCCGCGCCCAGCAGCCGCCGTGCGGCGCGATAGGCGAAGCCGGCCTTTCCCACACCCTCGGGCCCGCACAGCAGCCAGGCGTGATGCAGACGGCCGCGCTGCCAAGCATCGACGAAGGCCGCCTCCGCCGGAGCATCGGACACCAGATCGAACCGGTCGCGGGGATGGTCGCTCATGCCAGCCTCGCCGTGACCGCGTCCCAGACCCGCGCCGCAACCTCGTCCTCGCTGCCGGTCGCGTCGAGGACGACGCAGCGGTCGGGATGCGCGCGCGCAATGGCCAGGAACCCGTCTCTCAGCCTTTGGTGAAAAGCCAGTCCCTTGGATTCGAAGCGCGTCTCGAACAGGCCGCGACCAAAGGCACGCTGCAGCCCCTCCTCCACCGGCAGATCGAAGATCAGCGTCAGGTCCGGCTGATCCTTGCCCACCACGCCGCGGTCCAGCGCCTCGATGAACTCGGGTGCCACACCCCCGCCGGCGCCCTGATAAGCGCGGCTGGAATCGGCAAACCGGTCGCATACGACCCAGCGCCCCGCGCTCAGGGCCGGCCGGATGGTCTGTTCCAGATGATCGCTGCGCGAGGCATACATCAGAAGGCTTTCGGTCATCGGCGACCAGCGTTCGGCATCACCGGCCACCACGATGTTGCGAATAACCTCGGCCCCGGGCGATCCGCCCGGCTCGCGCGTCTGCACCACCTCGTGGCCTGCGGCGCGCAGGCGCTCGCACAGACGCCGGGCCTGGGTCGACTTGCCGGCCCCCTCGCCGCCCTCAAAGGTGATGAACTTTCCACGGGTCACGCGCGCACAATGGCGGCGCGGACGGCTGTGGCAAGCCTCAGTGACCGGATATCAACAGGGCGTCGGGAAAGCCGCGCGCGATCGCCGCTTGGCGGGCCGCCTCAGCCGCGTTCGCATCGCCCCAGGGACCGGCCACGACCCGGTACAGACGCCCCGTTCCCCGCTCCACCACCTGGACCTGGGCCCGGTCCCCCAGGCGTTCGGCGGCCCGGTCAGCGCGTGGTCGCTCGCTGAAGGCCCCGACCTGAACCCAGATCTCGGCCCGCTCAGTGGCAACGGGTGGACGCGGGGTCCGCACGGCCCCGGCCTCGGCATAGGCCACGCCGCCCCCGCTGCGCGGCGCCCGTCCGACATAGCGGACCCGGACCTCGCCCACCCCCTGCCCCATCATCCCCAGGGCCTCGGCCGCCCCGCGCGACAGATCGATGATCCGCCCCTCCACGAACGGCCCGCGATCATTGACCCGCAACACGACCGTCCGGCCATTGGCCAGATTGGTCACCTCCACCAGTCCGGGCAGAGGCAGGGTCTTGTGCGCGGCGGTCAGGGCATTCATGTCGAACCGCTCGCCGCTGGCGGTTGGCCGCCCGTGAAAGGCATCGCCGTACCAGGAGGCCATGCCGACCTCCTCGTAATCGGGATCCTCGACGGGCTGATACCAGCGTCCCCGCACCTGATAGGCGCGCATGGTGCCCGGCACGATCGGGGCCGGATCGGTCACGACAGGTAGAGACCGCGCCCCGGCCGCGCCCCGCCCCGTCCCCGCACAGGCCGCCAGCGACGCCGACAGCACCAGGCACAGGGTGGCCAGGATCGCGCCCCTTCGCCCCGTCATGCCTCGCCCTCCCGTCCCGTCAGAGCGGTGATGATGGACCCGACATTTTCCTCTTTGGTTAACGCCCCGTTTGCCGCTATCAACCCACCCCGCCCGCGATGATGCGCCGGGGACAGGTGGCCGAGTGGTTTAAGGCAGCGGTCTTGAAAACCGCCGTAGGTGGAAGCCTACCGTGGGTTCGAATCCCACCCTGTCCGCCATCGGCTAACCCACAGTTCACGCACTGCCCATGATGCCGATCCGCGTCGGTCGATTCGGTAGACCTTCCGCGAGGTAATCCTGCAGGCGAGCTAGAGCCTTCAGGTCGTGAGCATCAGATCGTGTGCCCACCTTGACATTCTCGGCAATGACCATGGTCAGCAGCACGGCATCAGCATTGTCTCGCGGACGGTGTTGCAAGATCGTCTCTTCAGCCTTCTCAAGCAGTTGCTCTGACTTCCGGGTCATCGTGTCGCCTTGGTCAATCAGCGCGAGCCAGGTCTCTCGCGCCTCGTCTAGGTCCATTTTTCTGCCCATTGTTTTCTCGTTCAAATCGCGTCGCGGCCCGGCATTCCCAAACCGCGACGAACAGAAGGATGCTGATCAACCCCCAAAGACCCTGGCGCAGATAGACGCCGGTCCGAGTGAAATAGTCGGGAGAGATCAGCGGCATGAGATGCGTGCTGACGATCAACATCTGCAGGCTGCCCAATAGGACCAGCCACCAGCGATCGGCCCGCTCCGCCATCGCCCAGATCACCAGGAACTGGAAGAGGTTGAGCGCCCCGACGCCGACGCGCCACGTGCCGATGGTGATGTGGTCGACCATCGGCTCCACGACCATGCAGGCAGTGACCATGATGGCCACCAGTCGATCGGGCATTTCGCCATGTCGCACCAGCAGCCCGAGGGCCAGCAGGTTCAGCGCGAACACGGCGATCGCCACCATCGTCAGCGGCCGACCAGGGTCAGCACGCGCGGATCTTCCTTCTCGTCCGGGTCGCCCTTGTCCTCAAATGGACCGGCGTCGGCATAGGACAGGCCGTGACGCCGGGCAGTCGCGGCCATCAGATCATGTGCGCTGGCCACGCCGCCCCGCGCCTCCACCACGGCCGACAGCGCACCCATCATCTTGACCAGGGCAGGCTGTCCCACCCGCACGCCCAGATTGGCGGAGCGACGACCCTGCGCGAAATTCTGCAACATCTGCCCGGCTGCAGCGATCGCTTCATCCAGGGCATGTTCGACCGCCCGGACATCGGTGGCCATGATACCGGCAAACACATTGGGATCGGATTTCATCGACTTCCTCTCAACGAGTCATGTCGTGCACAAGGTCGACCAAGCCATAGACGAAGGCCCCGATCGCGAAGAAGGCCCCGACGGCCGCCATCACCACCATGGTTCCCGCGAAAATGAGCACGAACCGCCCACCCCGTGGTCGCGGCGGCGTCCGCCAGTTGCCGAGCTGGACATACAGCTCGTAAAGGCCGGAACCGCCGCTCTTCGTCTCCGGAGGGTCCACCCCGACGACGGGAGCATCAGGCGGCGGCGAAGGCGGCGGGGCCATGGGTATTGATTGCCCTAGGTAGTCGATGCCCAGGGCCCTCGCCGCCGCCGACCGGCCGGAAACACCCAGCTTCCGATAGGCGCTGGCGATATGGTTCTGGACGGTGCTGGTCCCGATGTTCAGGTGCGTGCCGATGTCTTTCGCCAGCATACCCCGAACGAACAGAGTCAGGCATTCCATCTCGCGCGGTGTAGGCGACTCAGTCATCTCGTGACCCCCAGCCCGGTCAGGCTGACCCGAAGTTGCCCAATGCGTCCAGCCGTTTAGATCTCGCTACCCCGCCGCCCTCACGATTGGCGTCTCGCCAAACCGCGTCGTATAGGCCGGGCTCCGCATCTCCGCCTTCAGCGTCCAGTTCCGCTTCAGCCCCGTGCGCGCCGGTATCAGCGTCCCGAGTCTGAGCCGCGCGTCGGTTTAGTCCAATGCCGCCATCCGCAGCGCAGACAGGCTAGCGTTGATATGGACAGCGCCGCCAGTGCCGGGGTCTGGACCCAGAAGTCATCTCGAACAACCCCCTGGCCCCTCCGCCAGCTTCGGAGACATCAGGCCGACGTTCCAGTTCCAGGGTGCATTGCCGGCCATGCGGCGGCGGCACATGGACTGTTCGTGCAGGTCGAACATGCCGGGGAACAGGCCGACACCGGGGCGAGCCCCGCCGTCGAAGGTCATGAAATGACCCTCGGTGCCATAGGCGGGCCAGGCGCTGTCCTGTAACTGTGGTCGGCCGTCACGGGCGAAGCTGATCCAGTAGTCGAGCATGGTGTCCGACAGGGCGACCTCCTCGGCCGTGTCGGGCACACGGGGCCAGCGGGGCGGCGTGCGGTCCGGATTGCCGAACATGTAGGGCAGCTCGCTGGCGTGGAAGGCATGCAGTCCCGCCGCGTCCGCCGCCGGATAGCCGTGGTCGAACAGATACAGATAGCCAGCCTGGCCGAGTGCCGTCTGGCTGCGCACCAGGCGCTCTGACGTCCAGCCGTAAAGGGCATCGCGCGTGGCCGCCAGAATGCTCTCGGCCATGTCGGACGACGGATAGAGCCTCAGGTAGTCGTCGGCCATGTCGCCATAGCGGTCGCGGATGACGCGCTCATAGTCGGCGGCGCTTCCGGGCACAGGCGGGGCCAGCATCCGCAGCGAGCGGATTTCGCCGCTGTTGAACCCGGCCAGAACCGGAACCGGGGCCTGTCGTCCCTGGTCGAAGACATCGACCATCTGGCCCGGCAGGATCATTCCATCGACCGTGCCGAAGGGCAGGAAGCCCGCCATGGCCGCCTGATCGGTCAGAACCTGGGGGTCAGTGGCCCGCATGGCACGCAGGCTGGGCAGTTGCAGCCGACGGGTCAGGGTCGCCCCGGCCTCTTCGGCGGACGGCATGCCGAACCGGGCCTGTTTCAGCTCGGGCGTCGAGATCATGTATCCGCTCTGGACGATGGCCCTGGCGAACAGCCCGCGGGCATAGGGGGAGGTCATCAGATAGATGACGCTCAAGCCCCCTGCGGATTCCCCGGCGATGGTGACATTGGCCGGGTCGCCTCCAAAGGCGGCGATGTTCTGCTGGACCCAGGTCAGGGCCTGGATCTGGTCCATAATGCCATAGTTGCCGGACAGGGCGGCGGGCGACTCGGCGCTGAGATCGGGATGGGCTAGATAGCCCAGCACGCCGAGACGATAGTTGATCGACACGACCACCACCCCCTCGGACGCCAGGCGGGCCCCGTCATACAGCCGCTCCTTGCTGGACCCGGCCACCAGCGATCCGCCGTGGATCCAGACGATCACGGGCGCAGCCTGGGCCGAGGTCTGGGACCAGATATTCAGCGTCAGGCAGTCCTCGCTGGTGGCCCCCAGGTCCTGGGAATAGATGTGCGGCGGGCCGGGCGTCGGCTGGATGCAGGCCGGGCCGAACTGGGCGGCATTGCGAACCCCGGTCCAGGGGGCCAGCGGGACGGGCGGTCGCCAGCGTCCCTCGCCCACCGGCGGTGCGGCATAGGGAATGCCCTTGAATGCCCGGATGTCGCCCTCCGCCCGCCCCCGGACGGTGCCAGCCGGGGCCGCGACGACCAGGGGATCGGACTGTGGCGCAGGCCTCGCGGACGCCATGGATCCGCAGGCGGCCATCGACGCGGCCAGGGCCGCCATGACGGCCAGACGATGGAACAGGGTGGAGCGTGGGCGTCTCATGCCTGGCCTCCCGCGCGCGCCGTGTCGCGACCCAGAATCCTTGCCAGAACCAGGAACAGACCAATGGCGACCAGATAGACCGGCGTCAGGGTGTACAGCGCCATCTGCAGCGAATGGTCCGGATTGGTGTTGCGGAAGAAGTCGCTGGCCGCCCCGACATAGGTCGGCCCGGCCCCCATGCCGATGAAGTTCATCACCAGCAGCAGCAGGGCCCCGGACATCACCCGCTGGTTTGGCTTCACCTCTTCCTGAACCAGGGCCACCGAAGAGGACAGATAGAAATAGTTCAGGAAGGTCGGCCCGCATAGCAGGGCCAGCGCCAAGGGCCAGGACGGGGCCCAGACGAAGGCGATGTAAAGCGGCACCGCCAGCGTCAGCGAGATGGCCGGCAGCAGGGCATAGGCCTTCTTGGATCGGCGGGTATAGCGGTCGATCAGCCAGCCCGAGGCGAAGATGCCGCCGCTCATGCAGATGGCGACGACCAGGGCGTACCACAGGGCGACATCGCTCAACGTCATGCCCTTCTCACGCATCAGGAACAGGACGGCGAAATTGCCCAGGCCATAGGTAATGATCTGCGTCACCCCGCTGCCCAGCGCGGCCAGCACAAGCACCGGGCGTGAGAAGAACATCCGAACCGTGGACCAGAACCCGGCCTTTTCCGGCGCGGGTGCCCCCGCCGCCATGTCCAGCCCGCCCCGCTTGGGCTCCTTCATCAGTATGGGCGCAACCACAGCCGTCAGGACGCCGACAATGCCGATGGCGACAAAGGCGTCACGCCAGCTGAAGGCCGCCGCGATCGAGGCTCCGAACGCGATGCCCAGGGCCGCGCCGACAGGGGGGCCGAGGTTGTAGAGACCCAGCGCCATGCCGCGCCGCCCCGGCGGGAAATAGTCGGTGATGATGGCATAGGACGGCGGCACGCCCCCCGCCTCGCCAAAGCCGACGGTCATGCGCGAAGCCGCCAACTGGCCGAAATTGCGCGACAGACCGCAGGCGATGGTCGCTGCGCTCCAGATTCCGCAGGCGATCGAGACAACGGCAACGCGGTTGGTGCGATCTGCCAGCCAACCCACGGGAATGGCGATGAAACAGTAGAAGAATGCGAAATAGAGACCGCCCAGCAGGCCCAACTGCCCGTCGGTGATGTTCAGCGTGTCCTGGATCGGCTTGGCCAGAATCGAAAGCAGCTGGCGGTCCAGGAAGTTCAGGACATAGATGAACCAAAGAACGCCGAGGGCGACCCACGCCCTGCGACCGACGCCGGTACCCGGCCGCGATCCGCCTTCGGTCTCTGAAGAGATTTCGCCGGTGGCACTCATGTAGGTTTCCTCGGGTGAGCGGACCTTGAGGTCCGTCTATTTTTCAGGATGGGTCAGGGCGGCATAGACGAGGGCGCGGGCCTCCTTGCGGAAGGCGTCGCTGACGGGGTCGGCCAGACGCTGGATCAGGCCCACGAAGACGAGGTCGTTCTCAGGGTCGATCCAGAACCAGGTTCCGCCGCCGCCGCCCCAGCTCAGCGTGCCGCGCCCTTCGACGGCACCGATGGCAGCCGGGTTCAGCATGACTGCGAAGTCGAGGCCGAAGCCGAAGGCCGGGTTGAACGGCAACAGCCGCAGCGGATTGGCCGTCGCCAGGACCGCATCGGGGATCATGTTGGTGGCCATCAGATCGACGCTGGCGGCCGCCAGGATCCGCGTTCCCGACAGCTCTCCCCGGTTCAGGATCATCTGGCAGAAACGGGCATAGTCGGTGGCCGTCGACACCAGCCCGCCACCCCCGCCTTCCATGCGCGGCGGCTGTGTGAAGTCATTGATCGGCATGTCGAAGGCCGTCGTCGCCTCCTTCAGGCCCCCGGTCCCGTCGCCGCGATAGATGGCTGTCAGCCTGTGCTGATTGTCCGGCCGCGTGTGGAAGCCGGTATCGACCATGCCCAGCGGCTCAAAGATGCGCTCGCTCAGGAACGCGCCGAAGCTCTGGCCGGAAATCCGCTCGACGATCAGCCCCTGAAGGTCCGTGGCGACAGAATAGAACCATTCTCTCCCCGGCTGGAACATCAGCGGCATCCGCGCCACCCGCTGCACCAGATTGTCAAGGCTGTCGGCCCTCAGCACCCCGGCGGCCCGGTAAGCCCGCTCCACAGGATGGAAGTCGAACAGGCCATAGCCGAAGCCCGCCGTATGGCTCATCAGCTCGCGCATGGTCGGTGGATGCACGGCATCCTCGACGACCATTTCGCCCTGGTCGTCCATGCCGGTGAAGACCTTCAGGTCGCTCAGCTCAGGCAGGAACCGCGTGATCGGATCGTCCAGGGTCCAGTGTCCCTGTTCGAACAGGATCATCAGGGCGACGCCCGTGACCGGCTTGGTCATTGAATAGATGCGGAAGATGGCATCGCGCCCCAGCGGCTCGGCATCACCGATGCGCGCCTTGCCATGGGTCTGAAACGCCACGACCTGGCCATGGCGCATCAACAGGGTGGACGTGCCCGCGACCTGACCCGCCTCGACCATGCCGGACATGTAGTCGTCCAGCCGCGACAGGCGCTGGGGATCGAAACCGACGGCCTGGGGGCTCGTCGCGAAGGCAAGGCCGCCGGCTTCGGTCATGACGCGGGTGGTCGCGCGCGCTCGGCCGCGCGGCTCTCGCACATGCCGATGAAGCCATGGGCCATGAAGGTCGCCATTCGCGCCTTGATCGCTTCGAAGTCATCGGATCGGCACAGGCCGCCGGACAGGTGGTCGATGCGTCCCGTGCGGGCGAGGCTCAGCGTCAGGGCCCCTGTGACGAAGTGATAGCCCCAGAAGATGTCCTCGTCCGGACAGCCGGGCATGGCCTGTTTCAGCAGACCGATCAGACGCAGAACCACGGGGTCGAACAGGCGGTCCATGACCTCTGCACCCCAGGCGGGGGTGTTGTTCAGCTGGGCCCCCAGCGCCCCGAAATGACGCCATCCCTCCCCGCCGGTCGAATAGGTGTCGAGGTCGGTATCGAGGAAGGCGCGCAAGGTGCCCTCAACCGTCGGCTTGCCGTTCGCCGCCTTCTCATAGGCGTCCAGCGCATCCATTCGGCGACCGCTGGTGATCGGCGCGCGACGGGCCATGACCTTGTCGAACACGTCCTGTTTGTCGGTGAAGTAGTAGTGCACCAGCGACTTGTGGACCCCGACCTTGTCGGCGATGTCCTTGATGGTCACCCCATGCAGGCCGTGTTTCGAGAACAGCTCCTCGGCTGCATCGAGGATCTGTTCCAGGCTCTCGGCGCGTTGTTCGGCCTTGCGACGGGGCTTCTGAACGGGCGTGGGCATGCGGCGGACCTCAAGGCAGCGCGGCGCATGGCTGAGGTGGTGCGCCGACTCGATGACGAAAATCTCCGTCATCCTAAGCGCCCCCGTATGTGGCGCGAAGCTGCGTCTTGTTGATCTTGCCCGTGGCGGCCAGGGGCATAGCCTCGACGCGCACGATCCGGTCAGGAATCCACCAGTCGGCGACCCGGCCCTTCAGGCTCGCCTTCAATGCACCGTCGTCGATCTGCTGTCCGCGGGCCGGTTCGATGACCATCAGGGGCCGCTCGCCCCATTTCGGATCGGCGCTGCCGATGACGGCTACCAGCCCAATGGATGGCAGGGCCCCGACGATCTCTTCGATCTCGACCGGGTTGATCCATTCGCCGCCGGACTTGATCAGGTCCTTGGAGCGGCCAGCGAGGGTGAGGTTGCCCTCATCGTCGATGACGGCCAGGTCCCCGGTATCGAACCAGCCATCGGCGTCACAGGCGGACTGCGCCGCGCCGAAGTAGGTGTCCACCACGCTTTGCCCGCGTACCCTCAAGTGGCCCTCGACGTTGCGCTGCTGGGGAAGCGGCACGCCGGAGGCATCGGTCAGCAGCAGGTCCAGACCCATCGCCGGTCGACCCGATCCCCGGGCCGCTCCTGGAAGGGTGCTGCGCGGCGACATGGTTCCCTGCGGCGAAAGCTCGGTCATGCCCCAGCTGGTCTGGACGGTGCAGCCAAGCCGCGACTCCATCCGCTGCAACAGGCTGTCGGGACAGCTGGATCCGCCGATAATGATCCGCTCAAGGGTGGGGGTTTCGCCGCCCGCCGCATCGAGGTGGTCGAGCAGGCCCAGCCAGACCGTAGGCACGCCAACGGCCACGGTTACACCATGGTCCTGGATCAACCGGGCCAGGCTGCGGCCGTCGGTGGCGCGGCCCGGCAGGACCAGGCTGGCTCCCACGGCCGGTGCCGAAAACGGCAGGCCCCAGGCATTGGCATGGAACATAGGCACAGCGACCAGGACCACATCCTGCGCCATCAGGGCCAGGACGTCGGCCTGCAGTGACCGGATGGTGTGGAGGTAGTTCGACCGGTGAGTATAGGCGACACCCTTCGGAGCACCGGTCGTGCCGGAGGTGAAGCACAGACCCGCCACAGAGCGCTCGTCGAACTGGCCCCACTCCACCTTGCGGCCGTGCTGGTCCAGCAAGGTCTCGACTTCCCGGACAGGCACCCTGCCCGGCGCGGATGCAGACCGGTCTCCGTCCAGCAGGATTACCTGTTCGATACAGGGACAGGCGGCGACCAGGGCCTGCGCCGTAGAGGCGAGCCCGGCGCCCACAATCAGAACCCGGTCCTCGGCCTGCCTGATCATCGACGCCAGGTGCGCGATGGTCAGCCGTGGGTTCAGCGTGTGGCAGACCAAGCCGACACCCATCGCCGCATACCAGGCCTCGACATGGTGCTGGGTGTTCCAGGCCAGGGTGGCGATCCGGTCGCCGGGAACCAGACCCAGATCCAGCAGGGCACCCGAAAGGCGATTGGCCCGATCCCTCAGCTCGGCATAGCCGACAGCCGCATCACCGCCCTCGCCCGCCGTGATCAGACGCGCGCGGCCATGCCATTTGGCGCCGTGGTCCAGGAAGCGGTCCACGGTCAGGGCATAGTCCTGCATCGGGCTGAGACAGGCGTCCGTCATGCCGTTGCGGTTCCGGGACGAGGGTCTTTTTGGAGCGTCATGGGAGGAGCAGGAATCCACGCTTACGGAAAAGCCCACGCATCACGAGGGCGGCCAGAGGGCGAGAGAAAGGTCCCCCGCCCTCCGCTTCAGACTAGAAGGTCTTGACCAGGTTCAGGCCGATCTGGCGCGGCGGGCCGGCATATCGAAGGCCCGCATTGACGGCGGCGATATAGGTCTGATCCGTGGCATTCATCGCATAGGCCGCCAGGGTCCAGTCATCGACCTGATAGGTCAGTTTCAGATTGACCAGGTTCCGGGCTTCCAGACGGTCGCCCAGTGCCTCGTTGTTGAAGATCGAGGTGTAGGACTCATCGATGTGCGAATAGTCGATGCGCGGCGACAGCGTGGCCCCATTGGGCAGCAAGAAGTCGTACTGCAGCCCGATGTTGAACGTCAGTTCCGGGGCATAGCTCTGGGTGTTGCCTTCCAGGTTCAGGCAGTTGCCACTGGCCGGGCCCGTCTCGACATTGCAAGTTCCGGTGCGCGGCAGGCGCGGATCGGCCGCATAGAACTCACCCAGTTCCGAGTGGGACAGCGACATGCCGATGTCGCCAGCCCATTGTCCGAAGCGCATCTGCGCCGAGCCTTCCAGACCCATCAGGACCGTCTCGCCCGACACATTGACGATCGAGCTGAACAGCGGCACCGCCGGGTCCCCGACGATGACCTGGAAGCCCTCATAGACCATGTAATAGCCACCCAGCTGGGTCCGGACACGGCCGTCGAACATGGTCGACTTCCATCCCAGCTCGTAGTCGATCACATCCTCGGGGCCGAACGAACTGGCCGGTACATAGAAGTTGGGCGCGTTCAGCCCACCCATCTTGAAGCCGGTGGCCACGAAGCCATAGACGAAATTGTTGTCGTCGATCTTGTAGTTGATGCTCAGCTTGCCGGTCGTCTTCTCAGCCGTGACCTCGTCATTCTGCAGCAGGAACAGGTTGAACGCAGGATAGGTCGTATAGACATTGTCGTTGGTCGAGGTGGACTCCGACCAACGGGCCCCCAGCTGGATCTGCAGCTGATCTGACACATCGAAGCTGACCTGACCGAACACCGCAGTCGTTTCCTTCGGCGTCTCTCCGAAGATGTAATAGTCGACCACGCCCTCCGGGAAGCCGACGTGATAGGCCCCTTGCGGAAAGGTCGTGACGGGGAAGACGACGTCGTCATATTGCCAGAAGGCCCCCAGCAGCCAGGTCAGGCGCTGATTGTCCGGCGAGACGATGTTGAACTCCTGCGACCAGACCTCTTCTTCGACGCGGTCGTAGAAGGTGTTGTTCCGGGCGCTGGTGCCATCCAGATCGGTCGAGAACTCGCTGATGCCGTCCTGATAGCCAGTGATCGACCGCAGGGTGATGCCGTTGTCGAGCACATAGCTGACGTTCAGCGACACCCGGGCCGTCTCGTCCTCGCCCGAATGCGGACCATTGGCCGTGATCTCGAACGGGTCGTTGGTCGCCAGGGCGGGATCGGCGGGATAGCCGCCGAAATCGAGGTGGTTGTAATCGCCCTTCAGCAGGACCCGAAGGGCCGGCGTCGGCGTCCACAGGAAGCTGGCCCGCAGGCTCGTGGAGTCGATCTCGCCAGGGTCGCCGCGATAGGGGCCCGTGATGTCATGGAAACTGCTGCGGGTTTCCTTGTTGATGGCAAATCGGGCGGCCAGGGTGTCGCTGAGCGGCAGATTGACGGCGGCCTGGCCCTTCAGATTGTCGTAGCTGCCCACCTGCCCCATCAGATACCCGTTGATCCCCGAGAAATCGGGGTTGCGGGAATTGATGAAGACGGCCCCACCCGTGGCGTTGGTGCCGGCAAAGGTGCCCTGCGGTCCGCGCAGAAGCTCCACACTGCCGATGTCGTAATAGGGCTCGGTCTGGAAGTAGCCGGGGAACACCGGCACGCCATCGCGATAGGTGGTCACGCCCACACCGATGGCGGTCGTCGGTTCAGACTTGCCGATGCCGCGCACGTTGAAGAAGTTGCCCTGGCCGAAATTCTGCACGGTGGTCGAAGGGGCCACGAACTGCAGCTGCTCCAGCGTGGCGACCCCACGGTTTTCCAGGTCCGCGCCGCTGAGCACGGTTGCTGCGACGGCTGTTTCCTGCAGGTTGGTCGTGCGCCGCTCGGCGGTGATGACCAGTTCTTCGACCGTGGTTGCTTCCTGGCTGCCCGTCGGGTCGGCGGCGGGTGCCGCATCCTGGGCCTGGGCTGCGCCCGCCCAAAGCAGAACGATGGCAGATGTCGTTGTCCAGAGCTTGTGGCCCATGGCAGTCCCTCCTCGGCATTTCCCCTCGGCGCTCTTCGACGCCATGACCGGACGCTCTCACCAATCTGCCCCCCTGTCAATCTTCACTCACCGGCGAGTGAATATTGACCGAGCGACCCGGCTCGGGTCACAACGGCCCCAACGACAGGGATAGTGGGGGACCCGCCATGAGCATCGATCTGACGAACCGCGTGGCCATTGTGACAGGTGCCGGAGGAGGCCTGGGCCGTAGTCACGCCCTGGCCCTTGCTCGCTACGGCGCCCGCGTGGTGGTCAATGACATGAGTGCCCAGGGTGCCGAGGCCGTCGCGGCGGAAATCACCGCTGC
Source organism: Brevundimonas vitisensis (assembly GCF_016656965.1). NCBI lineage: Bacteria > Pseudomonadati > Pseudomonadota > Alphaproteobacteria > Caulobacterales > Caulobacteraceae > Brevundimonas > Brevundimonas vitis. The sequence continues at coordinate 386,522 of NZ_CP067977.1, read as the reverse complement.
GGGCGGTCAGGCCGTCGCCTGTGTCTGCAGCGTCACCGATCGGCCGGCGGTGCAGGCGATGGTCGATGACGCTGTTGAGCGCTGGGGCTCCATCGACATCCTGGTGAACAACGCCGGGATTCTTCGGGACCGGACCTTTGCCAAGATGGACCTGGATGACTTTGCCCTGGTCGTCGACGTGCACCTGATGGGTTCGGTCAATGTGACGAAGGCCGCCTGGCCACATATGCGCCAACAGGGCTATGGCCGGGTCATCTTCACGACGTCGTCCTCCGGCCTTTACGGCAACTTCGGACAGTCGAACTACGGGGCGGCCAAGATGGCTCTGGTCGGTCTGATGCAGACCCTGGCGCTGGAAGGCGAGAAGTCCGGGATTCGGGTCAACTGCCTGGCTCCCAGCGCGGCCACGCAGATGACCGACGGCCTCTACTCCGAAGAAGCCCTGAGGGGACTGTCGACGGACCTGGTCAGTCCCGGCGTGGTCGCCTTGGCCGACGAGGATTCGCCGACGCGGGTCGTCCTGCTGGCCGGGGCCGGCGGCTTTGAACAGGCCCATGTCACCATGACCCAGGGCATCCACGTCGGTGCATCGCCTGACGCCGCTCTTCAGGTCCAGGCCAACTGGGCTCGCATCGCCGACCGCACGGGCGAACAGGTCCCCGCCTCGGGTGCCGCCCAGTATCAGCATGAGGTCGAAGCGGCGGCTGCGGCAACCCGGTCGCGCTCAGCGGCTTGACCGGGCCCGTATCGCCCTAGGTCCCCCTCGGCTTGGCCCGGTTCGTAGGTGGGGCTTCCGCAGGATTTTCCGGCCAGGGGTGGCGGGGATAACGACCGCGCATTTCGGCCCGCACGGCCGCCCATGACCCTTTCCAGAAGCCCGGCAGGTCCCGGGTCACCTGAACAGGGCGTCGTGCGGGGGATAGCAGGGCCAGGGTCAGCGGCGTGCGCCCTCCCCCGACGCTTGGATGGGTGGTGACGCCGAACAGTTCCTGAACCCGGATGTCGACGCGGGGACCGCCTTCGGCATCATAATCGATCGCCGCGCTGCCCAGCGGCGTCTCCAGCCTGGGCGGTGCCCGACGGTCCAGATCCCTTTGCATGTCCCAGGGGACAAGGGTCCTGAGCCCCTGTTCCACGGCATCGTCGGACAGGCCTGCCAACTCCTGGACATCCTCCAGCAACGGCCAGAGCCATTCCTGCCGGCTGCGGAACAGGCCTTCGTCCGACATATCCGGCCATCCCCCGTCCAGCGTGGCCAGATAGGCGAGCCGTGCCCGCAATGCCCTGGCCCTGTCGCCCCATCTCAAGGCCTTCAGGCCGTCACGGTCGACCTCGGCCTTCAAGGCGGCCGTCAGGGTGGGTCGATCGGGGGCTCCCGTGATCCGTTCGTCCACGACGATGGCCCCGATCCGCCGAATCCGGCGCACGACGATGCGTCCAGAAGGCTCGCGCGTCAGGCGATCCTCTTGAGTGATCCGGTCCTCCAGCGCCTGCGGGTCCACCGGCACGGCCAGCCGCACCCGATCGCGCGTGTCCCCGCCGCCCAGATCCGCGACGGCAAGCCAGGGCTCCGTCGAGAGGGCCTCGGCGGTATCCACTGTTGCGCCCCGCCCGGACGCCAACAGGAACTCGCCTGGCTTGCCCCGAGACCTTGCCACCCGCTCCGGGAAGGCCTGGGCCAGCAGGGCACCGGGATCGACTTCGCCGCCCTGGCCGCCACCTGCCGCCTTTGCCCAGCGGGCCGCCAGGGTCCGCGCGTCGGCGGCGCGTGCAGACCGATCTCGGTCCAGCTCCCGAAGCCGCTCGCGAAGGTCCACGGCCTGCCCTCCCAGGCCCGGCTCGCTCAATACCGCTGCGATCCGAGCCCCCGCCACGGCGTTGCCCTCGTCCGATGCCGTAGCGACCAGATGCGCAAGGCGCGGCGAGAGCGGGATGCGCGCCAGCCGTCCCCCATGCTCGGTCAGCCGTCCCTGATCGTCTAGCGCCCGCAAACGACCCAGCACCGAGCGCGCCTCGGCCATCGCCCCCGCAGGCGGAGGATCGAGCAGGGCCAGACCGTCTGTCGAAGTCCGGCCCCAGCGTGCCAGATCCAGAGCAAGGCCCGTCAGGTCGGCCTCAAGGATTTCAGGCCGCTGATGCGGGATCAGTCCGCGCGTCGTCTCCTCGTCCCACAGCCGGTAACAGACGCCGGCCTGGGTCCGCCCGGCCCGGCCCCGCCGCTGTTCGGCCGAAGAGCGAGAGACGCGCACCGTGACCAGGCGGGTCAGCCCGCTGGACGGCTGGAACCGCGGCACTCGCGACAGGCCGCCATCGATGACGACCCGAACCCCTTCGATCGTCAGGCTGGTCTCAGCAATCGACGTGGCCAGCACAACCTTGCGGCGTCCCGGCGCGGCAGCGCCGATGGCCCGATCCTGCACCGCCTTGTCCAGCGCTCCATACAGCGGCACCACATCGACGGACGGGTCACGCAGTCGCTGATCCAGGCGCTGAGCGACGCGATGGATCTCGCCCTGCCCCGGCAGGAAGGCAAGGATGGACCCCTGCTGATCGCGCAGAGCCGTGATGACGGCCCGGCTCATGGCCTCGTCGATCCGTTCACCCGGCGTCTGGCCCAGGTACAGGGTCTCTACGGGGAACATCCGGCCCCGAGCCTCGATGACCTGGGCGGCCCTTCCTTCATCGTCGGACAGCAGCCGCGATACGGCGTCGATATCCAGGGTCGCAGACATGACCAACAGCCGAAGATCGGGCCGCAGCAGACCTTGAGCCTCTCGCGCCAGCGCCAGCCCCAGGTCTGCATCCAGGCTGCGCTCATGGAATTCGTCCAGCAGGATGGCCCCGATCCCCTCCAGACCCGGATCCTCCAGAATCATTCGGGTGAAGACCCCTTCGGTGATCACCTCGATGCGCGTCTCGGGGCCGATGCGCGATTGCAGCCGCGTGCGATAGCCGACCGTCTGGCCGGTCTGCTGGCCTAAGGTGGTTGCCATCCGCTCGGCCGCAGCGCGTGCCGCCAGACGCCGCGGTTCAAGCACCAGAATCTTGCTGTCCCCCAGCCACGGCTGATCCAGCAGGGCCAGGGGCACGACCGTCGTTTTCCCCGCTCCGGGCGGGGCGGCCAGGACCACGGCGTTCCTCGCCGCCAGGGCGGCCTTAAGGTCATCAAGAACATCGTGAATGGGCAGCATGGGCGCAGCAGGGAGTGAGGCCATCCCGCCCGCATAGCCAAAAGGTGCCGATCTCACCACGCCCTGAACGCCTTCACGAAAGCGTCGTCGCGCCTTCATCGTTCGGAAACCGCGTTGCGTGTCGCACGATCCCCCGCTAGCGTCGCCGCCTTAGTGAAGGCGGCCCGGGGAGGGTTCGCCAAGAGGGGTCGCGACTCAATGTCAAACGGCGTGAAGCCCGGTGGGAACCGGCTTTTTCTCAAGAAATCAGTTGTCCAGATTCAGAAGGAAGCGGCCAAGAGCGAGCTGAAGCGCACGCTGGGGCCCATAAACCTGATGAGCCTGGGCATCGGGGCCATCATCGGGGCGGGCATCTTCGTTCTGACCGGACAGGTCGCCGCCGCCAACGCCGGCCCGGCCATCATGCTGTCCTTCGTGGTCGCGGGCATCGCCTGCGGCCTGGCGGGTCTGTGCTACGCAGAACTGGCCTCGACCATGCCGGTCTCGGGCTCGGCCTACACCTATGCCTATGGCACTCTGGGCGAAGTCTTCGCCTGGATCATGGGCTGGCTGCTGGTGCTGGAATACGGCGTCGCCGCCTCGACCGTCGCGGTGGGCTGGTCCGGCTATGTCGTTTCGATTCTCAGTGATTTTGGCATCAGCCAACAAATCTTCCCGACCATTCAGTACGCTGGCGGCGAAGGTCCGCAGTGGGCGACGCCCCTGGTCCAGTTGGTTCAGACCGCCGGGGCCACCAGCTTCCCCATGACCGGGTCGTTCAACCTGGTCGCGGCCATCGGCATCGCCGCAGTCTGCGGCCTGCTGGTGCTGGGCGTGTCGGAAAGCGCCAACATCAACAACGCCATCGTCGTCATCAAGATCGTCGTCCTGCTGACCTTCATCGCTGTGGGCATCAGCTATGTGAACCCCGACAACTGGGTCCCCTTCATCCCCGAGCCGACCGGTGTGGCCGGTCAGTTCGGCGTCGGCGGTATCTTCCGTGGTGCGGCCATCATCTTCTTCGCCTACGTCGGTTTCGAAGCGGTCTCGACCGCGGCCGCCGAGGCCAAGAACCCCTCCAAGGACGTGCCGATCGGCATCCTGGGCGCGTTGTTCGTCTGTACCCTCATCTATATGGCCGTGGCTGCGGTCATGACGGGCGTCGTGCCCTATCTGGAACTGGCAAGCCCGGCTCCGGTCGCCGTCGCCATCGACCGCATGGGCCTGGAATGGGCCAATGTGCCGCTGGCCGCCGCCCCTGAGGGCCAGCTGAACATGATCGCCTTCCTGATCAAGATCGGTGCCGTGACCGGCCTGTCTTCGGTCATGCTGGTGCTGTGCTACGGCCAGACCCGCATCTTCTACACCATGGCCCGCGACGGCCTGCTGCCGCGTGCCTTTGCCGTCATCCATCCCAAGTTCCGCACGCCCTGGATCGGCACCATCGTGCTGGGCATTCTGATCGCCATTGCGGCGGCCTTCCTGCCCATTTCGATCCTCGGTGACCTGGTCTCGCTGGGGACGGCCACGGCCTTCTCGATCGTCTGCCTGAGCGTGATCTTCCTGCGCATCAAACACCCGGACATGCCGCGTCCGTTCAAGGTGCCGGGCGGGATCTTCACCGCCGTCCTGGGGATCCTGGCCTGCCTGTTCCTGGCCAGCCAAAACCTGATCCCGATGTTCCAGCATGCGGCCGAGGACAACCCCCTACCCCTGATGCTGCTGGGCGGTTACGCCGCCATCGGCGCGGTCCTCTATGCCGCCTACGGCTTCTGGAACTCCAAGCTGGCCAAGGGCATCGACATCACCGAGGAGACCACCATGTCCTCCCCGGCCGAAGCCCTGGGTTCGGGCGTCGACAATCAGAAGGACTGACGCAGCAAGCGGGAACGCATTGCGACAGAAACGAGAGGCCCGGGTTCGCCCGGGCCTCTTTTTGTTTGGCCTTTTTTACTGAGCGCACTGAACCCGACGCCATCCAGGGCGTTGCCTCGCGGCAAGGGAGCAGTTCATTGGATTCGCAAAGAAAACGCGAAATTCTCAAAGCCGAGGCTGAAGCGACCCTGGCCATGGCTCTGGTGGCGCGTGGCTTCTATGTCATCCAGCCCCGCCGGCCCCGGCCCGCGCCGCCGTGCCCAGTGGACCCTGATCCGGCCCCCACCGTCCCGGTGGAGCGATAGCGCTTCTCTGCCGCTTGCCGTGACCTGCAATCCACCCTAAAGCCCGCGCCAGACCTGAGCGGATGTGGCGGAACTGGTAGACGCACTGGATTTAGGTTCCAGCGCCGAGAGGCGTGGAGGTTCGAGTCCTCTCATCCGCACCAGGCTAACCCCAGCCGACTAGCAGGCCGCCGACGGCACGCCATACCGGCTATGCCTGACCTCCGGCGCACCGCCGGCCGGACTCAGCACCAGGGTCGTTACCCGATCGAAATCGCATTCATTCAGCTGCTGTGGTGACGGATCGCCCAGGGCCGCTGCGATCTGCGGCACCGTATTGCTGTGCCCGACAATCAGGATAACGGAATCGGCGCTCGCTGAGCGGACCAGATCGACCGTGCGCGCCACATGCCCCTCAGTGCCGCTTTCGAACGATACGGCCTGGATCGGCACGCCGGCGCGGTCCGACATGGGGCGGGCCGTCTGCATGGTCCGCTGCAATGGCGAAGTCAGGATCAGCGTGGGCGCAGTGTCTTCGAACAGATCGATCAGGCTGGCTGCGCGCGATTGTCCCTCAAGCGACAGGGCGGGATCGGACGAAGAGTCGGCCTTCTCTGCGTGACGCACGATGACGACCGTCTGTGCCGCTGCGCTGAAGGCGAAGCAACCCGCCAGACCCAGGGCCAGCAGCGGCGCCCGCATCTGCCTCAATGCACGGCCCAGTCGGAAGGCTGAACGAAGGCCGGCTTCCCGGACGTCTCGCCATAGACCATGCACAGATCCTCGAACACGCGGTTCCAGGCGAAACGCTCCACCGTGTGAACGCGCGCCGCCTGACCGATCGCCTCGATGTCTCGCGCGAACAAGGCCTCGATGGCTTGGGCATATTCGGCCGGATCAGCGCTCTGGGACAGTTGCCCCACCGAATCATCGACGGTCTCGGCAACGCCTCCCGCATTGACCCCCACGACGGGCCGTCCGCAGGCCATCGCCTCCAGCACGATCAGGCCGAAAGGCTCCTTGTCATTGGCGTGGACGAAGGCGTCGCAGCTGGCGATGATCCGGGCCACGGCGCGCGGGTCACGCTCATAGGGCAAGGTGATCACGCGATCCTCGGGCGGCATGCCCGTGCCGGCGCCGACCAGAACAAGATGATACGGCGCACCGAGACGCTGGACCGCCTCGATCAGGACGTCGATGTTCTTTTCCTTTGCCGGTCGACCAGCAAAGCAGAGCAGCCGCGCCGACGCGGGCAAGTCCAGCTTCTTCAGCAACCAATCCCGATCGCGGCGGTCCGGCCGGAAGGTGTCGACCTCGACGCCCAGCGGGCGAATGACAATGTTTCCGACGCCCGCTTCTTCCAGGCGCTGAGCGATGAACCGGCTGGGCGAAACGACGCGGTCGAACTGTCCGAACAACTTGGCCCAGCGCTTCTCGACCGGCTTTTTGGCCCACTCCCCGAAATGAAGCGCCGCAAGCCCGGCCGGGTCGGAGTGACAGAAGCCGACAACGGGACAGCCTGCCCTCTGGCCGGCCTCCAGTGCCCCCTGCCCCGGCGTATAGGGGTCGCCGGCCTCGATGATCGACGGCTTCAGAGAGGCCACCCAGGCCCCCCATCGCCGCACCGACGTAGGCCAGCGATAACCGTCGCCAAACGGCAGCTTGGCCGCGTGCAGTTTGATGATGCCATCCGAACCGGCGTGGTGGCGTGCGCCCGGCACGACCAGACTGTGTGCCACGCCTGGCCGGTTCTCGGCCAGCCAGGCCTTCTTGGACATCAGATAGCGCTTCACCCCTCCGGAACGGGGCGCATAAAGCATGGTGGTGTCGACCAGTCTGGGACGGGGATCACCGGCCGAGGCCCTCATCGCCTGAAGCGTCTGAGAAACTTCCTCGTCCAGGCCTGGAATAAGCCTCAGCTCCGTCTCCTGGACGTCAAGGCCGGCAAGGGTCATGGGGTCTGCTCCGCTGGTTTCGCCGGGCCTAACGCCAGACGATCGGCCTTGGATGCGTCGGACCTTTTTCGATCTTGCCATTCAGCGCCCGTAGACCCGTCTGACGACAAGCTCAAGTGTTCTCAGCAGGCGGACGATCCGGCGCGATGGCCACGCCCCGTCGCGCCAGGGCTTCGCGCAGCAGAACCTCCAGCTGAGCGTTGACCGACCGAAGTTCGGCGGCCGCCAATTTCTCGACGGCCGACATCACCTCGGGCGAACCTCGCATCAGGAATGGCTTTCTGGGGCGGGCCATGTCAGCCGTAGAGCGTGCCCGTATTGACGACGGGCTGGGCCTCGCGGTCGGCGCACAGGACCACCAGCAGGTTGGACACCATCGCCGCCTTGCGATCTTCGTCCAGTTGGACGACGTCGCGCTCGCCCAGGTCATTGAGCGCGCTCTCGACCATGCCCACCGCACCCCGCACGATCAGGCGCCGCGCCGACAGGATCGCCTCTGCCTGCTGCCTGCGAAGCATGGCCCCGGCGATCTCCGGCGCATAGGCCAGGTGGGCGAGCCGCGCCTCGTCGATGGAGATGCCGGCGATCGCCACCCGCTTGGCCAACTCGACGCACAGCCGCTCGGCCACATCCTCGGCATCGGCGCGAAGCGTCAGTTCGTTTTCCTCGCCCTCCACCTGCTCGCCGTGGTCGTAGGCATAGTGGGAGGCGATGTCCCGCAGACCGGTATCCACCTGAATATCGACGAAGGCCTGATAGTCATCGACGTCGAACAGAGCCTGGGCCGAGTCGGATACCCGCCAGACGACATTGGCGGCGATCTCGACCGGGTTTCCGCGCTTGTCGTTCACCTTCAGCGTGTCGCTGGTGATGTTGCGGGCGCGCAGGGAGATTTTCTTGCGGGTGTACCAAGGCAGGACCCAATGAAGCCCCGTCTTGCGATCCGTCCCGCGATAGTCACCGAACAACAGTATCGCCATCGCCTCATTGGGCTGCAGCGCATACAGCCCGCAAAGCACAAACAGGCCGACCGAAACCAGGGTTGCAGCCAGAAGCACGGCCACGATCTTGACGGGCACTACCGCGATCGCGACAGGTGCCGCCAGAATGAGGCCCAGCCCTACCAGCAGCATCACAATGCCATTGGCGCTGCGGGCCGGACGCTCTTGGGATTTGGAATTCAGTGGTGTCATGACTCTCCCCTTCTCGATGTCAAAGTGATATCACTTTGATCCCAGATTGAGCAAGCAGGGGACGCTCTGGTGCGGTTCCGAAGACGCGATCGGCCTTGCAATCGCCTCAAATTCGAGAAACTTGAGGCAGGCTGGCGCGGTCCCTGCTATCGGGGATGCGGCGTTCGATATGCGTGTCCACCGAGGGTGTTTTTCCGAATGCGTAATCTGCTCGCGACCGCGGTGGCGATCGCTCCTTTGCTGGCGGCGACGGGGGTTCAGGCCGAGGTGGTCATCTCCACCACCCGCACAACGCCCATCACCACGTCCAACGCCACCGGTTCGGGGCCGGATATCGTCCGGATCGCCAGCGGCGGCTCGATCACGGTCAACAGCGGCACGGCGGTGACGCTGAACTCCAGCCATGACGTGACGATTGATGCCGGGGGTTCGATCACCATGGCCAATGCCGCCAACGGTGCGACCGGCGTCCTGGTCAATGGCGGCAACACGGCAGATCTGACGATCAGCGGTGCCATCACCATCACCGACAATATCGACACCTACCCGAACACCGACAACGACGCCGATCTGGACGGACCCTTCGCGAACGGCACCGATCGGTACGGGGTTCGTGTCACGGGCGCGGCCCCGCTGGTGGGGGACATCCGGATCACGCGGACCGGGGCCATCAATGTCGACGGAAACAACTCGTTCGGGATTTCGCTGGAAAGCGATCTGACCGGGAACTTCACCAACCTTGGTGCCGTCTCGGTGACGGGCGAGGACTCCACGGGCATCAACATCGCCGGCGACGTGTCCGGACAGACCTTCATCGGTGGCAACGTCAGCGGCTACGGTCGCAATTCGACCGGCGTCAACGTGACGGGCGATACCGACGGCCCGCTCATCGTTCAGGCACAGGTTCAGTCATCGGGTTATCGCTACACCAGCCGTCCCTCTGACGCGGTTATCGAGGACCTGGAAGCCGATGACCTTTACCAGGGCGGGGCTGCTGTCGTCATCGGCGGCAACGTGGCTGGCGGCGTGGTCATCGACGAGGCGATGGTCGGCACGGTCGAGGCCGACACCGACGAGGACGACGACGGCGTCATCGATACCGAAGAGACCACGGCTCGAATCAACAGTTTCGGCGGTGCGCCCGCAGTCCAGGTGGGATCGGCGACGCGCGACATTACCCTGGGTGCCTTTGGCAGCGGAGCCCAGAACTATGGCTTCATCAACCGCGGCGAGATCAACGGCCAGGGCGTCTATGACGGTATCGCGGCCCAGGGCGTCGTGTTCGGGGTTCCCGGCGGCCAGGCGGTCACCATCGAAGGCGGCGTTCTGAACGACGGCACCGTCTCCGCCCTCGCCTATGAGGCTGACGCCACGACCATTCGCTTCGCCGATGGCGCGACCACCCCGCGGTTCGTCAATACCGGAGGCCTGACGGCAGGCGTGAACGCCGAGACCAACGTCCTGGTCGCCAACGTCGTGATCGAGGATGGGGCGAATGTCCCCTCCTTCGTCAACAACAATCAGATGCTCGCGACGTCGGTCGGTGGCGCAGCGACTGTCGTAGGGATTCTCGATCTCAGCGGCACCCTGACCTCGATCACCAACACTCGATCGCTTCAGACCCAACTGCTCCCCAACGCTGACAACGACCCGATGACCGGTCGAACGGCAGCGATTGACGTGCGCGCCAACACCACGGGCGTCACCCTGGTTCAGCTCGGCGAGGCCAACGGCGCCACCCCGACCGACCCCGACACAGATGGCGACGGCACGTCCGATCAGTTCGAACCCGTGCTGGTGGGTGCCGTCCTGTTGGGTTCGGGCAGCGACGTCGTCGATATCCGCAACGGCACGGTGCGCGGCGACATCAGCTTCGGCGCTGGCAGCGACAGCCTGCTGATCACGGGCGGAGCCAGCGTGCGCGGTGCGATCATCGATTCGGACGGCCTGCTCGATATCAGCGTGACCAATGGTTCGCTCGAGACCCTGCAGTCCGCTCCCGCGACCATCAGCGGGCTGACCGTCGGGCAGAATGGTCAGCTGCTGGTGTCTCTCGATCCGCAGGCCGGTGCCAACGCCGGCTTCGTCGTCAACGGAACGGCGACGCTTCAAGATGGAGCGCGACTGGGCGTTCGTTTCTCATCGCTGCTGGATGGCCCGGAGCGGTTCACCATCATCGACGCCACCACGCTGAACTACGGCAACGTCCAGACCGACGGCGTCGATGAGCCCTATCTGTTCGTCACCACGGTCGGTGCCGACGTGTCGGCCGGCAATGTCTATGTCGATGCCCGTCGTCGCACGGCGGCAGAGGCCAATCTGTTGGCCGTCGAGGCGTCGGCCTTCGACGCCTTCTACGACGCGCTGGATCGTGACGATGCCCTGCTGAACGCCTTCCTCAGCCAGACGGATCGTGAAGGCTTCATCGATCTTTACGAGCAGCTGCTGCCTGATCACTCCGGCGGTCCGCTGCTGTCGCTGGCTTCTGGCGTCGATGCCGTGACCCGGGCCCTGACCGGGCGCAATGCCTCGGCCCAGCCGGGCGAAACCAGCGCCTGGCTGCAGGAGATCAATTTCTACGCCGACAAGGACAAGACCGACACCTACGGCTTCCGCTCCGAGGGCTTCGGCGTGGCAGGCGGGGTCGAGCGCGGCACGGACCTGGGTGCTTTCGGCGTCACCGTGGCCTTCACTTCTTCCGATCTGGAAGATCCCGAAGCCGAGGCTGAGGAAATCCTGTCGGCCAATCTGATCGAGCTGGGCGTCTATTGGCGCGCCCAGGGTCAGTACTGGACGACCTGGGCGCGGGCTGCAGCCGGTTATGCCACCTTCGATGCCACGCGGTCCCTGGTCGGCAGCGGCCTGAACCTGTCCAACGAATCCAGCTGGAACGGCGTGACCCTGGCTGCGGCCGGTGGTGCCTCCTACGAGCGGACCTACGGCCGGTTCACCGTGCGCCCCGAAGTCTATGCCGAGTATTTCTCGCTCAGCGAGGACGCGCGCGTCGAAGAGGGCGGCGGCGATGCCTTCGACCTGGAAATCGATGAGCGTGACGGTCACATCTTCTCTGCCGTGGCGGCGATGAACGTCAGCTTCGGCCTGGGCGAGAACAGCTGGCTTCGCCCCGAGTTCCGGGTTGGCTGGCGTCAGAACATCTCGGTCGACGTTGGCGAGACCATCGCTCGCTTCGCTTCAGGGGGCCCGGACTTCCGCCTGAGCCCCGACTCCATCGAGGGTGGCGGACCGATCGTCGGCTTCCGTCTGAACGTCGGAAACGAGCTGGGCATGCTCAGCATCAGCGCCGATGCCGAGCAGGTCGAGGACTATATCCGCTACATGCTGCTGCTGCGGGCCAGCTTCCGCTTCTAAGCCCGCGTCGCGGACACAAGAAAAGCCGCCGGAGCGATCCGGCGGCTTTTTTGATGTCTGGTGGGCGGCGAGGGGTTCGAACCCCCGACCCCCTCGGTGTAAACGAGGTGCTCTGACCAGCTGAGCTAGCCGCCCTTAACAGGCTGTTTGCCCCGGCTCGGCGCGGCGGGCAAGGCGCATCTACCCCCTGCCCGCCTGATGCCGTCAGTGGCTGACAACGACCGTATCGTCTCCGGGCGCCAACGGCTGTGCAGCAGGCAGAGGATCGGCGGCTTCGTCCCATTCCACCGGCGTCAAACTGCCGGTCAGGGCCCATTTCAACGCCTCATCGGCCGTCTTGATCGGAACGATCTCCAGCGCCGACTTCACGTTCTCGGGCACATCAGCCAGATCCTTTTCGTTTTCCTCCGGGATCAGCACCGTCTTGATGCCGCTGCGCAGGGCAGCCAGCAGCTTCTCCTTCAGGCCCCCGATGGCTGTCACCCGTCCACGCAGGGTGATCTCGCCCGTCATGGCGATGTCCTTGCGGATCGGAATGCCCGTCAGGACAGAGACCATGGCCACGGTCATGGCGACCCCGGCCGACGGTCCGTCCTTGGGCGTCGCACCGTCCGGCACGTGAACGTGGATGTCGGTCTTCTCGAACACCGGCGGCTTGACGCCGAAGCTGAGTGACCGGGCCCGGACATAGGAGGCCGCGGCTGAGATGGACTCCTTCATCACATCCTTCAGGTTGCCGGTGACGGTCATACGGCCCCGCCCCGGCATCTTGATCGCCTCGATCGTCAGGATTTCGCCGCCGAATTCGGTCCAGGCCAGGCCCGTGACGATGCCGACCTGATCCTCCTCGTCCGTTTCGCCAAAGCGGAACTTACGAACGCCGGCGTAGTCTGCCAGTTTGGCCGCATCGACCGTGATCGACAGGGTCTTTTCCTTGGCCATTTCGCGAACGGCCTTGCGGGCCAGACCGCCGAGGGCCCGCTCCAGCGACCGCACCCCCGCTTCGCGGGTATAGTAGCGGATCAGGTCACGGATGGTCTCGTCCGGCACGATGAACTCCGCCGGCGTCAGGCCATTGTCGGTCGTGACCTTGGGCAGGACGTGCCGCTTGGCGATCTCGACCTTTTCGTCCTCGGTGTAGCCGCTGACCCGGATGATCTCCATCCGGTCCATAAGCGGCTGGGGCATGTTCAGACTATTGGCCGTGGTCACGAACATGACGTTGGACAGGTCGTAATCGACCTCCAGATAGTGATCGCCGAACGTGTTGTTCTGCGCGGGATCCAGCACCTCGAGCAGAGCCGAAGACGGATCGCCCCGCCAGTCGGCACCCAGCTTGTCGATCTCGTCCAGCAGGATGAAGGCGTTGGTCGTCTTGGCCTTCTTCATCGACTGAATGATCTTGCCCGGCATGGAGCCGATGTAGGTGCGGCGGTGGCCGCGAATCTCGGCCTCGTCACGCACGCCGCCCAGCGACATGCGCACGTATTCACGCCCGGTCGCCTTGGCGATCGACTTGGCCAGAGAGGTCTTCCCGACTCCCGGCGGGCCGACCAGGCAAAGGATCGGTCCTTTCAGGCTGTTGGTTCGCGCCTGAACGGCCAGATACTCGATAATCCGTTCCTTGACCTTCTCCAGCCCGTAGTGATCCTCCTCGAGGATGTCCTCGGCCTTGGAAAGGTCGATGGGTCGGCTCTTGGCCTTGCCCCACGGGATCGACAGCAGCCAGTCCAGATAGTTCCGAACCACGGTCGATTCGGCGGACATCGGGCTCATGTTGCGCAGTTTCTTGACCTCGGACTCGGCCTTGGCACGTGCCTCCTTGGACAGGCGCGTCTTGCGGATGCGCTTTTCGAGCTCCATGACCTCGTCACGCGCGTCATCGGTCTCGCCCAGCTCACGCTGGATCGCCTTCATCTGCTCGTTCAGATAGTATTCGCGCTGGGTCTTCTCCATCTGACGCTTCACGCGCGAGCGGATCTTTTTCTCGACCTGCAGGACGCTGATCTCGCCTTCCATCAGGCCATAGACCTTTTCCAGCCGCGCGGTGACGGCCGTGGTTTCCAGCAGTCCCTGCTTGTCCGAGATCTTGACCGAGAGATGGGCCGCCACGCTGTCGGCCAGCTTGGACGGGTCGGTGATCTGCGGGATGGAGCTGAGCGCCTCGGGCGGAATCTTCTTGTTCAGCTTCACATAGTTTTCGAACTGCTCGACCACGGCGCGCAGCAGGGCCTCGGCCTGTGACGGATCACCCGCCTCGTCCTCGATGGCGACAGCCTCGGCTTCGAAATATTCCTGACGGTCGGTGAAGCGGGCCAGGCGCGCCCGGCCCTTGCCCTCGACCAGAACCTTGACCGTCCCGTCGGGCAGTTTGAGCAGCTGCAGCACGGTGGCAATCACACCGACAGGATAGATGGCATCCGCGGAAGGATCGTCATCGACGCTGTTCTTCTGGGTGGCGAGCAGGATCTGCTTTTCACCCTTCATGATTTCATCAAGCGCGCGCACCGACTTCTCGCGCCCGACGAAGAGCGGCACGACCATGTGCGGGAAGACGACGATGTCTCGCAGGGGGAGGACAGGTAGAATAATCGGTTCAGACATGATGCACTTTCCAGGGCCTTTGCTGATCTCCGGCCCGTCGCTTCCGACAAACGGCGCAATGCCGGTCACCCAGAAGCGACCCGTCGATTCCGACGGCGTTCAGAACACTATGTGGTCGTGACCGCACGGGGTTCAAGCGTGACGGCTCCATGACTGAATTCGCTGTGGATGTGTGACCCGTGGTCGCGCATGAGCGGTCAGGGCGTCGCTGTCACACAACCATGATGACGAGGGCCCATAAGGCCCGAAATTCCGGAGTTCCAAGGCCCATGCGTATCGACCGCCGCAACTTGATCACCACCACAGCCGCCGCTGCCGCGTTTACGGGCTTTGCGCGCAATGTTCATGCTCAGGTAGCCACCGCGCAAGAAACCTATGTGAATCAGGTCGAGGGCTATGGCCCCCTGGTGCGCGATCCGAACCGCCTGCTCGACCTGCCTCAGGGCTTCACCTACCAGGTCATCTCTCAGAGCGGCGACACGATGGACGATGGCCTCTTCGTGCCCGGCCAGCCCGACGGGATGGGGTGCTTTCCCTTGTCCGGCAGTCAGGTCGCCCTGGTCCGAAATCACGAGCTCAAGGGATCCAGCGGACTGCATCGCAACCTGGGCCCGGGCGGCTTCCACCAGGAGCGAATCGGCCTGCTGAGCGCCAGCCAGGCGTTCGACACCTACAAGGATGGCCGGGTGCTCCCGGGCGGCACGACCACCTTGGTCTATGATCTCGAAACGCGTCAGACGGTGCGCCAGTACCTGTCGCTGGCCGGAACCTCGACCAACTGCGGTGGCGGTCACACGCCCTGGGGCAGCTGGCTGACGTGCGAGGAGACGGTCGAGACGCCCGACGACGCCGACGTCAAACAGTCCCATGGCTGGGTGTTCGAAGTGCCCGCGGATGCCACGGGACTGGTCGACCCCGTCCCGCTGAAGGCCATGGGCCGGTTTGACCACGAAGCGGTCTGCATCGATCCGTCGACCGGCATCGCCTATCTGACCGAGGACGACAACGAAGGCCTCTTCTACCGCTTCATCCCCGTCACCCCCGGCAAGCTGGCGGACGGCGGCCGTCTGCAGGCGATGGCGTTCAAGGACAAGATGGGTGCCGACAGCCGCAACCAGGATGTGGCGTCACGTGAATGGTCGGTCGGCGACTGGCGCGAGGTTGTCTGGATCGACATGGACGATGTCGAAAGCCCCAACGACGATCTGCGCAAACGCGGCCACGCCGCCGGTGCCGCACTGGTGGCCCGTGGAGAAGGCATCTTCTTCGACAAGTCGGACATGTATCTGACCGCTACCTCGGGCGGACCGCTGCGCCGCGGACAGATTCTGCGCTACGTCCCCTCCTCCGTCGAAGGACAGCCGGGCGAAGTCGACCGCCCCGGCCGCATCCAACTTTTCGTCGAAAGCGAAGACCTTCGCACCATGAACATGGGGGACAATCTGGTCGTGGCCCCGTGGGGCCACCTGATCGTCTGCGAGGACAACTATTCCGAAGACATCCGCAACCACCTGAAAGGCGTCACGCCCGAGGGCAAGGTCTATACGATCGGCCGCAACGTCTTCGCCGGAAACTCCGAGTTTGCCGGAGCCTGTTTCTCGCCCGACGGCAGCGTGCTGTTCGTCAACATCATGTACCCCGGAATCACCTTTGCGATCAGAGGCCCCTGGTCCTCGGTGAAGGGCTGAAAAGCCGCGGCTGCGACCTCCGAACCAGCCAAAGGTTGATCGTCGCAGCCGCCAGCACGACCGCAGCACCGGCCTGGTGCAGCACCCCCAGGCTGATCGGAACCGCATGAACCAGGGTCACCACGCCCAGGACAGCCTGCATCCAGATCACCGCCGCCAGCACGAAGGCCGAGGTTCCCAGACCCTCGGCCAGACGCCAGCGCCAGGCCTGCACGGCATAGACTGTGGCACCCAGCAGCAGGCCATAGGCCACGATGCGATGATTGAACTGCACCAGGGCCTGGTCATGCAGCAGCGTAAGTCCGCCCAGGCTCCAGTCTGCCGGCGGGAAGAAGCTCCCGTTCATCAAAGGCCAGTCCGTATAGACCATGCCCGCCTTGGCACCGGCGACCAGCCCGCCCAGCAGACACTGCAGGAAGACCGCACCCAACAGCAGCGCCGCACCGCGTGACCAGCCGCCCGGCGAGCGGGAATGCTCTTCTCCGAACCAGGCTTCCAGGCCCGTCCAGATCAGGCCCGCGAACAGGGCGAGCGCCAGGCCCAGATGGGTGGCCAGGCGTTCGGGGGCCACGTCCACGCGCTCTGACAGGCCGCTGGACACCATCCACCAGCCGATCGCGCCTTGCAGCCCACCCAGGGCAAGCAGCAGGGCGCAGCGCCAGATCAGGCGATGGGGCATACGCCGCAACAACAGGAACACTGCGAACGGCAAGGCAAAGGCCAAGCCGATCAGCCGGCCGAGTTGTCGATGGATCCACTCCCACCAGAAAATGCCCTGAAACTCCGCCAGGCTCATCCCTGCATTGACCTGCTGGTATTGAGGGATGGCCCTGTATTTCTCGAAAGCCTCCGCCCAGTCAGCCGAGGAAAGTGGCGGCACCGCCCCCATGATGGGCTTCCATTCGGTGATCGACAGCCCCGACCCCGTCAACCGGGTGATCCCGCCAACAACGACCATGGCGAACACCAAACCCGCGCAGGCGAACAGCCACGCGCCAACAGCCTTGGATTCACTGAAACGGCCCAAACGGTTCATTCGACGCCCGCTCTCGGTAACGATACAATGCCCGCCACATCGATCTGCGGCGGGAGGTGGCGGTATGCTCCCCTCCGGTGACGAGATCGAGTCGCTAATGACGGACCAACCGTCGCATCAGGTCACGAAGGGCTCATCGCTTGCAATATCTCGACATCCTGACGGGTGCTCTCGGAGCCTTCGCCCTGGCCTGGATCGCGGACCAGTTGACGGGGCGCCGGGGTCTGTTCGCCACCAGCCTGGTAGCAGGCATCGGGGCTCTGTGCGGCTGGTTCCTGACCGTGCGGGTCATAGGGATAGCCAGCCTGGACGATTGGCGCTGGATCCCCTGGTCCATGGCGGGGTCTGTCATCTGTCTGGTCGCCTTCTTCCTGTTCCGGAGCAAGCGCTGATGCCCGGCGGCAGACAGGGCTTGCCCCCCCGCCTTCGCAGCTTCATCGCCTGCATGGGCGTTCTGGTCTGGCTGGCCTTCTACATCTGGGCTGTGATCGCCATCGGCGAATGGCTGCCGCGCAATCCCTGGATCGACCTCATCTATTACGGCATTGCCGGCACGGCCTGGGGGCTGCCGCTTTATCCGCTTTTCAAGTGGTCCGGCGGAGCGGGCCAGAACTGACACCGAGGACGCAGGCCCCGTCTAAATGCGGTGCCGGTCGGTCGATTGCGGTCACCGGCTACGCCACCTGCAGCGCCCTTCGGAGGCGCGATCGTTCAGCTCTGGTGGGCGTTCAGACTGGCGACCCCACCGTTGCGGCGGGATAGGCCGCATCGGGTTCGACATCCGCCCGCGTCTGAGGCCGTGTGACCTGGCAGGACTCTGACAATGGCTGACGCCCGTGGGCGTGAATTGCAAAGGGGCCGCCCGAAAGCGACCCCTTCAACCAACCGTCTTCTTTGAGAAGATGGTCGGAGCGACAGGATTCGAACCTGCGACCCCTTGACCCCCAGTCAAGTGCGCTACCAGGCTGCGCCACGCTCCGAAGGCGCTCCCTATAGACGCCACCTCCGCGCCCCGCAAACGCAAAAGCACAAGAATGACAATCAGCGTGACAGGACGGCGTCCAGACGGCTGCGCGCCGCCTCCAAGTCGGCCAGCACCTGTTGCAGTCGGTCGTGCATTTCCGGCGCGGCGACGGTCGCCGAATCGGGGGTGTCGGCGTCCTCGACAAAGCTGACCGCAGCGTCTGGATCGCCATAGGCCGCCAGCCGGCGCAGACCCTGCTCCTTGTGCAGGCGCTGCACGCCCTTGATGGTCAGGCCCTCGTCGTGAAGCAGGCGTTTGACCGCCTTCAGCAGAACCACGTCCTGTGGCCGATAGAATCTGCGCCCGCCCGCCCGTTTCAGCGGCGTCAGGAAGCTGAACTTCGTCTCCCAGAACCGCAGGACGTGTTGAGGCGCGCCGACGGCCTCTGCGGCCTCCGAAATCGTACGAAAGGCGTTCTCGCCCTTGGGCGCACGGGCGGCAGCCATCGACGTCAGTCGCCCCCGGGCGCGTCGTGGACCCGGCCCTTCATGATCTGAGAGGCACGGAAGCTGATGACCCGGCGAGGGTTGATGGCGGCGGGCTCACCCGTCTTGGGGTTGCGGCCCATTCGGGCGCGCTTCTCACGCACCTGAAACACACCGAACCCAGACAGTTTGACCGTCTCGCCGCGCTCCAGCGATTCGACGATCAGTTCCAGGGTCCGCTCGACCAGGCCCGCGCACTCCTGACGCGACAGGCCGACATCCTCGTGAACCGACTCGCAAAGATCGGCTCTGGTCAGCGTCTGGTGTAGCCCCATGTGTCCGCTCCCGCGTGCAGTCCCTATCCCCGTCCATAAAAGGCCAAGCCCGGACAAATGGAAAGGACAGAAATGCGCCTTATAGGCGAAGTGCGCAGGCACCCCAGGTCAGCCCGCCGCCCATGGCCTCGAGCAAAACCAGGTCGCCGCGCTTGATTCGCCCGTCCTGGATGGCGGTATCCAGTGCCAGCGGTATCGAGGCGGCCGAGGTATTGGCGTGGATGGCGACGGTCGAGATGACCTTGTTCTCGTCCAGCCCCAGACGGTCGCCGACGCCCTTGATGATCCGCTGATTGGCCTGGTGGGGAACGAACCAGTCGACGTCGGCCACACTGATGTCTGCGGCGGCGCAGGCAGCGGTGATCGCCTCGGCAATATTCACGACGGCGTGGCGGAACACCTGATTGCCCGCCATCCGCAGATGCCCGACCTGACCGGTCGTGGCCGGGCCGCCGTCGACATAGAGCAGGTCTGTCTTGGTGCCGTCGCAACGCAGCGCAAAGCCCAGCAGGCCCCTGTCCTGTGGCGTCCCCTGCCCCTCTCCCGGTTCCATGACCACGGCCCCGGCACCGTCGCCGAACAGCACGCAGGTCGTCCGGTCGGTCCAGTCCATCAGCCGGGTCATTTCCTCGGCCCCGATGACAACGGCGCATTTGGCCATGCCTCGCGACACGAAGCCATCGGCTACGCTGACCGCATAGACAAAGCCGGAACAGACCGCCTGGACATCAAAGGCGATGCAGACCGGCGTGCCCAGCTTGCGCTGCACGATCGAAGCCGTGGCCGGAAAGGTCATGTCCGGCGTCGTCGTTGCCACGATGATCAGATCGACTTCGGAGGGGTCGCGACCGGCAGCCGCCAGGGCCCGGCGCGCGGCCTCAGTGGCCAGATCGCTGGTCGGCTGGTCCTCTCGCGCCCGGTGGCGCTGACGGATGCCGGTCCGCTCTATGATCCATTCGTCCGAGGTATCAACGATCTGGGCCAGATCGGCATTGGTGACGATCTGGTCGGGCAGGAAGGATCCGACGCCAGTAACGACGCTGCGGGTGACACTCACGAAACGGACTCCGGCGGGGGCGTGGCGGCGGACTGGATCATCTGGTCCAGTCGGCCGAGGTTGGCCGAGACCTTGGCCATGTAGTCGCTGCGAGCCAGGTCGACGGCGATGCGGATCGCATTGCCGAATCCCTTGGCGGTCGCACCGCCATGGCTCTTCACGACAATGCCGTTCAGGCCCAGCAAAGGACCGCCGTTGATGGCGCTGGGGTCGATCCGCGAGCGCATGGTCTTCAGCGCCGGCAGGGCGATCAGGGCCCCGACCTTGGCCTGGATACCCGAGGTCAGCGCTTCCTTCAGGATCGCTGAAATGAAGCGGGCCGTGCCTTCGGCTGTCTTCAGGGCGATGTTGCCGGTGAAACCGTCGGTGACCACCACATCAACCGTCCCCTTGGCGATGTCGTCGCCCTCGACGAAGCCGTGGTAGTCCAGCCCCAGGGTGTTGGCCCGCAGCAAACGGCCCGCCTCGCGGACCTCTTCATGGCCCTTCATTTCTTCGGACCCGACGTTCAGCAGACCGATCGTCGGCTTGTCCACGCCGTGGACCGCCGCATGAAACGCTTCGCCCATGATGGCGAATTCCAGCAGCTGTTCGGCGTCGCAATCGATATTGGCGCCCACGTCCAGCACAGCCGTGACGCCGCGCAATGTGGGCCAGCTGGCCACGATAGCCGGGCGTTCCAGACCCTGGGCCGCCATCCGAAGCACCAGCTTGGAGATCGCCATCAGGGCACCGGTATTGCCGGCCGAAACCACGGCGTGGGCCTCGCCGGCCTTTACCGCCTCCAGTGCATTCCACAGGCTTGAGCCCTTGCCCCGGCGCATCGCCTGGGCAGGCTTTTCGTCCATGGCCACGACCTTGTCGGTATGACGGATTTCGAAGACCTGAGCGTCCAGCCTCAGGCGCGCGGCCTCCGCCGCGATCGCCGTTTCGTCACCATGCAGCAGAAAGCGAACGCCCTCACCGCCGTGGCGGCGAATATAGTCGCGCACCCCGCCGACCACGACAGGGGGACCATGGTCACCGCCCATGGCATCAAGGGAAATCAGGATAGGGGTTGGCAAGCGGCTCGGACTCCCGCGCGCTCCCTGTCGAAGCCGCGCTTCAGCACATGGGACGATACCGCCCCGACGGGGGGATGCAACCGCACCGCCCCTGCGTCAACCTTGATCCTTCGGATCGGGCGCTTTGAAGGCCTTCAGCACAGCAAAGGGCGAGATATCGGCCGGCGGCTCGGGCGGCACGAATTCGGCACCCGGCTTGCGCGGGAAAGGATCGAGCGACAGGGCAAGCTGTTCGACGGCATACTGGCCCAGGTCGATTCGCCCGTCCTCGATCAGGTCGGGTGTGTCGTCATCCAGGTGCACATCCACCTCTTCCGGGTCAGCATCCACCGCCTCTGAAAGCCGCAGTTTGAAATCCCGGTCGATTTCGACCGGCAGCGGCTCCAGCGTCAGGCCACAGGTCTGCACGGCCCGCGCCGTGATCCGCCCTTGCAGGATCCAGGCATCGTCGATCGGACGCAATGATACGTCAGCGGTGAACGAATCCAGCGATGCCAGATCAAGCGCCTTGGCGATCCGGTTTCGCGCTGCCTCGTCCGGCTCCAGACGACGCGACAGTCCGCCCGGCACTTGATTCAGCCGTACGGGCTCGCTGTACGGCAAGGGAATGGACTCGATCATGCCGTCACCTCTGCCCAGTCGGGGCGTTCGCAAAGTGCCTTGTAGGGCTGGGCTGCCAGCCGGGCACGGCTGTTGACCACATAACGCATCAGGGCCGTGCCGATTTCGGGATCTTCGCTTTCGAAGACATTGCGCGCCAAGGCCTGGCTCAGGGCCCCCTCGTCCTCGGCGCGCAGAGCGGCCTCATAGGTCTTCATCCGCCCATAGAGCGCTTCGCCCAGCTTGCGCATCTTCTTGGAGACGGCCAGGTCGCCCACGCCCAGTTCGCGCAGCGCATCGTCCAGGGCCGAGACATAGACGTTGAACAGGGCCTGTGACGCCTCGGCCCCCCGCTCGCCCTCGTCCCGCAGTCGCATCACCAGCAGGAGCACATGCAGGGTGTAGAGTTCGAAACGGGCATCGATCCGATCATCGACCCCCAGCACCTGGTAGAACGCTGTGTCACGCGCCTGATCCACCGCCCGAGCGTATAAGGTCGGAGCAAGCCGGATTTCCGGAGGCGTTCTGAATGGATTTCTGATCATCGGTTCAACGGCCCCTTTTCCGCCGCGCCGTTGAACTAGGACGCGTGTCCGGTTAGGTCAAAGACCTTGTTCTCGTCCAGGCGCCGCAAAATGACCCGTATGAAGCCATTCCTCGCCGCCGCCGCGCTGGCTGCCCTGATGGGCGCAACGGCGGCTTGTGCGCCCATCATCGGCGTGAACGGCTTTCAGTCGGTGGATGTGAAGCCGACCGACATCGTCGCGGGCACCGATACCAAGGCGACGGTCCTGGCCCGCCTCGGCTCGCCATCGACCACCTCGACCTTCGAATCCGACACCATCTGGTACTACTTCAGCCAGACGACGGAAAAATACACCTTCAACGCGCCGCAGGTGTCGCAGCGCAGCGTGACCGAGATCACCTTCAATGAGGCCGATCAGGTGGCCTCCGTCCGGACCCTGGGTCTGGAGGACGGTCAGGAGCTGGCCATGAACCGCCGCGAAACGCCGACGCGCGGACGTGAGCTTACCGTTCTGGAGCAACTGCTGGGCAACGTCGGACGCGGTCAGCTGCCCCGCGAAGACGACGTCCCCGGCCAGCGTCGCCCGGACTAGCCGACCGCGCTCTGCTCGCGCCCAAAGAAAAGCCCCGGAGATCGCTCTCCGGGGCTTCTGTTTTAGGGTCTAAGGCGATTAGCCGATCGTTCCGCTGGCCAACACCGCCAGCAGCAGGAGCGCCACAATGTTGGTGATCTTGATCATCGGGTTCACGGCCGGACCGCTGGTATCCTTGTAGGGATCTCCGACGGTGTCGCCGGTAACGGCAGCCTTGTGCGCCTCTGAGCCCTTGCCGTGGACCACGCCGTTCTTGTCGGTATAGCCCTCTTCGATCAGCTTCTTGGCATTGTCCCAGGCACCGCCGCCCGACGTCATGGACACGGCAACAAACAGGCCCGTGACGATCACGCCCATCAGCATGGCACCCAGGGCGGCAAAGGCCGTAGCCTTGTCCGAGATCGCCAGCACGGCTACGAACAGCACGATCGGCGACAGCACCGGCAGCAGAGACGGCACGATCATTTCCTTGATGGCCGCCTTGGTCAGGATGTCGACGGCACGGCCGTACTCAGGCTTGACCTCATAGGTCATGATGCCGGGGTTTTCGCGGAACTGACGACGCACCTCGGCCACGACGGACTCGGCCGCGCGGCCCACCGCCATCATCGACATGCCCCCGAACAGGAAGGGCAGCAGCCCCCCGAAGAGCAGGCCGACGATGACATACGGGTTGGTCAGGGCGAAATCGACCGAACCCATGCCGGCAAAGAAGCTGCCGGGGGCCGCCTCAGCCACGAAATACTTCAGGTCTTCGGTATAGGCGGCGAAAAGGACCAGGGCCCCCAGGCCCGCAGACCCGATGGCATAGCCCTTGGTGACGGCCTTGGTGGTGTTGCCCACCGCGTCCAGGGCGTCGGTCGAGTGGCGCACATCGGCCGGCAGGCCCGCCATTTCGGCGATGCCGCCGGCATTGTCGGTTACGGGCCCGAAGGCGTCCAGCGCCACGATCATGCCTGCCACGCCCAGCATGGTGGTGGTGGCAATGGCGATCCCGAACAGTCCGGCCATCTGATAGGTGGCCACGATGCCGATGATGATCGTCAGTGCCGGCAGGGCGGTGGACTCCAGCGAAACGGCCAGACCCTGGATCACATTGGTCCCGTGCCCCGAGACCGAAGCATTGGCCACCGACTTTACGGGGCGGAACCCGGTACCGGTATAGAATTCGGTGATGACCACGATGGCGGCCGTGACCGCCAGGCCGACAACGCCGGACCAGAACAACTGCATCGGCTCGATGACCAGACCGCCGTTCGTCGTCACCGCCGCCTCGACCATGTTGTCGACGACGAAATACAGCGCGACGATGGACAGCACCCCCGTCACGATCAGACCCTGATACAGGGCCCCCATGATGTTCTGGCTCTTGCCCAGGCGCACGAAGAAGGAGCCGAGGATCGAGGTCACGATACAGACCGCGCAGATGGCCAGCGGCAGCAGCATCATGGTCTCGGCGAACGGCCCGCGGAAGAAGATGGCGGCCAGGACCATGGTCGCGACCGTGGTCACCGCATAGGTCTCGAACAGGTCGGCGGCCATGCCCGCACAGTCGCCGACATTGTCGCCGACATTGTCCGCGATGGTGGCGGCATTGCGCGGATCATCCTCGGGGATGCCGGCCTCGACCTTGCCCACCATGTCGCCGCCCACGTCGGCGCCTTTGGTGAAGATGCCCCCGCCAAGCCGGGCGAAGATGGAGATCAGGGACGCCCCAAAGCCCAGGGCGACCAGGCCATCGATGACTTCACGGCTGGTAGCCTCCAGCCCCATGCCTTGCGTCAGGACGGCGTAATAGCCCGCGACGCCCAACAGGGCCCCGCCTGCGACGAACATCCCGGTGATCGCGCCCGAGCGGAAGGCCAGGTCCAGACCTTTGGCCAGGCTGATCGAGGCGGCCTGAGCCGTGCGGACGTTGGCCCGGACTGAAATCAGCATGCCGGCATAACCAGCGGCGCCCGACAGAACCGCACCGACGGCAAAGCCGGCTGCAGCATAGGGGCCAATCAGAAAGTAGGCTGCGATCAGGATGACCACGCCGACCACGGCGATGGTGGTGTATTGGCGGGCGAGATAGGCGGAGGCCCCCTCCTGGATCGCGGCCGCGATCTCCCGCATCTTTTCGTTTCCGGCGTCGGCCTTCATCAGCGAGGCGGTCTGTACGAGTCCATAAAGGACCCCCAGCGCGCCTGCGGCTATGACCAGCCACAGATAGTCAATCATGGTGTTTCCAAACCCTATGCTTATGGAGCGCGGCCCGGTGGGGCGGTGGGCATGTTTGCCTCTGTCCGCCTTCGGTCCCCCCCGCGCACATTGCGGCTGCACACCGTGCACCCGTCGGGAATTAACGGGAACCGTGCCGCATCACAGGGTTATACGCAACACATCGCTATCAGGCGGGCAGCCCCGTCCGCCGCCGCGGAGCTTGAGAGACCACCTCGACGCGGGCGATCGCGCCGCGTCCGGCGATGCCCGCCGCTGACCGCATCAGACTAGCCGAAAGGGCATTGGCATCCAGCCGGGTCCAGTCGCCGGGCACAACGAAAGGCGTTCGGTGAGCGGCCTTGACCAGGGCATCGCGGAACCACGCCTCCTTGGTGCGGACCACTTCGGCCGAGGCACCCGAGCCCAAATGAAGCCGCAAGGCGACAAAGACATAGTTCCGCACACGGCCTTCGGTGATGACCGGCAACCCCACGCCCGAGAGGTTTACCGTCGCCCCGCCGGACTCCTCCTCGCCGGCCAGGGAAGGCCCGGCACAGGCTACCCCCAGGGAGGCGGCACCGGTGGCGATGATCTGTCTGCGATCCATGGCCGAAGCTTGGCCGATCACGGTTAGCAAACCGTTGCAGGGTTCAGTCGTGCGTCCAGCCGTTCTTGCGGATTTCGATGGGCCTGCCGGCCAAACGGGCTGTGACCCCCTGCCCGGCTGCCACGCGGCCGATCTGGCTGACACGCAGATGCCGACGGTCAGCTTCGCGGCGCAGAGCCGCTTCGTCGCTCGGGCGGACGGTCAGGGCGATTTCATAGTCGTCGCCGCCCGTACAAAGCTGTTCCAAGGCCGCTTCCAGATCGACGCGCCCATCCAGCCACGCCTGCCCTGCGGCCGACACGGGAATGCGCTCCAGGTCGATCTCGATCCCGACCCCGCTCGCCGCCGCCACATGCCCAAGATCGGCCACCAGACCATCGGACACATCGACGGAGGCGGTCGCCAGATCACGGACCGTACCGGCAAACACCACGCGAGGCATCGGCGTGCGATAGTGGGCGACCAGAGCCGCAATCCGCTCGGGCTCCAGGGTCAGCAGCCCGCGCGCGGCCTGAAGGCCCAGCCAGCCGTCGCCGATCGTGCCCGTCACGAAGACCAGGTCGCCCGGTCTTGCGCCCGCCCGGCTCACAGCCCGGCCCTTGGGTACCCAGCCCAGCATGGTGATAGAGAATGACGCCGGCCCCGGCGTCGCCACGGTGTCCCCGCCCAGCAGGTGAATACCAAACGAGCCCTGATCAGCCTTCAGCCCAGCGGCGAAGGCCTCCCGCTCCGGCCAGCCGCAGCGCGGCGACCAATGGCAGGCCAGAAGATATCCAAACGGCTCGGCCCCCTTGGCCGCCAGGTCCGACAGATTCACCCGCAGCAGTTTCTGCGCGACCGTCTCCAGCGGGTCGTCGGGGAGAAAATGCACACCCTCGACGATCGCGTCCTTGGTTAGGACGAGGTCATAGCCTGCCCGGAAGGGAAGCACCGCGACATCGTCGGCGAGGTTCCGCGCATAGTCGGGATGGGCCAGCGGACGCAGCAGCCGCGCGATCGTTTCGAACTCGCCGGCGGCATCCAAGGCGGCCATCAGGCCGGGCGCACGTCGCGGGCGACACCGTCCAGGGCCGCATTGACGAAGCGAGCTTCTGCCGCGTCGAAGAAGGCCTTTGCCAGTTCGACATACTCGTCGATGACGATCTCCAGCGGGACCTCAGGCTTGTGCGCCAGTTCCCAGGCCCCGCTCCGCAACAAAGCCCGCAGGGTGGCGTCGAGCCGCTCCAGCCGCCAGCCGGAGGCCAGTCGCGCCTTGATGGCCGCATCGATCTCCCGCTGGCCCTCGATGACCCCGCGCACGATGTCGCCGAACCAGGCCTCGTCGGCCTCGGCCAAAGGCTCGCCTTCGATGTCGGCATCAAACCGGTAGTTGGAGAATTCGGTGATGACGGTTTCCACGCCCTCGCCCGCCAGCTCCATCTGATAGAGCGCCTGGACGGCCGCCAGGCGCGCCACGGTCCGGGCTCGCCGCTGGCGGCTGGTCAATTGCGGTTCCGCGCGCGCCTTTTCGGCCTCGGCGAGCTGCAACAGGACGGATTGGATGCTGTTCGGTTCTGTCATCCGCCGAGGCCTAGGCGAAGTCGGCGTCGCAATGCAATCAGATCGAGGCAGGCGCGGGCCGCGCCACCGCCCTTGTCCCCCTCGCTGAGCCGCGCTCGGGCCCAGGCCTGATCCTCGTCCTCGACGGTCAGGATGCCGTTGCCAATGGCCAGTCCCTTGATTCCGAGATCCATGATCCCGGCCGCGGACTGATCCGACACGATCTCGAAATGATAGGTCTCGCCGCGGATCACGCAGCCGAGGGCGACATAGCCGTCATAGCGCGGGGCGGTTGGATAGCGCCCGGCCTCTTCAGCCAAGGCAATGGCGGGCGGCACTTCCAGCGCACCCGGCACGGTGACGACGTCGAACACCGCCCCCATAGCGCGCAGGGCATCGGTCGCACCCTCAAGCAGGGCGTCGGCCAGGTCGTCATAGAAACGCGCCTCGACAATCAGGACGCGGGGGGCTTCGTTCAGGATTGGTCTGCTCCATCCATGTCACGCCATCCGACGATCCGCAGGCCATAGCCTTCCAGTGCGGTCGGCGAAGGCCGGGTCGAACTCATCACGATCATGTCGCGTACGCCAAGGTCCAGCAGGATCTGCGCCCCGACACCGTATGCCTTCAGCGACCGGTCGACAGCCGACGGCTTATCCGACCCGGCCAGCCGCTCGGCCAGACCCTGCAGCGCAGGATCGCGCAGGAAGACCACGACCCCGGCTCCCGGGTGGTCCGTAATGGCCTTCAGCGCCTTGGGCACATAGTCCTGCCGGTCCTCGACATGGCCCAGCAGGTCGGCGGCGAAGTCCACCTGATGCATTCGCACCAGTGTCGGCTTGTTCGGATCGATCCGGCCATGGACCAGGGCGACGTGCTCGGCCCCCTCGATCGTGTTCCGGTACAGCATCATGCGGAACGGGCCGCCGTGGACGCTGGCGAAGGGGGTGTCCATCACCCGCTCGACGAATTTCTCGGTCCGGCGGCGATAGGCGATCAGGTCGGCAATCGTGCCGATCTTCAGCCCGTGCAGCTGAGCAAACGCAACCAGGTCGGGCATCCGCGCCATGGTGCCGTCGTCGTTCATGATCTCGCAGATCACGCCGGCGGGCGTCAGTCCGGCCATGCGGCTGATGTCGACCGCCGCCTCGGTATGGCCAGTACGGACCAGCACCCCACCGTCGCGTGCCACCAGCGGAAAAACGTGTCCGGGCGAGACGATGTCGTCGGCGCCCTTCGTCGGGTCGGAGGCGACCTGGACCGTGCGCGCCCGATCCGCCGCACTGATCCCCGTCGTCACGCCTTCTTTTGCCTCGATCGAGACGGTGAAGGCGGTGCCCATGCTTTCGCGATTGTCAGCGGCCATCGGCGGCAGGCGCAGCTTGCGCGCCCGCTCGGCCGTGATGGCCAAGCAGATCAGGCCCCTCGCGTGCTTGGCCATGAAGTTGATCTGGTCCGGCGTCGCGAACTGCGCCGGGATGATGACGTCACCCTCGTTCTCTCGGTCTTCCGCATCCACCAGGATGTAGGGACGCCCATTGCGGGCATCCTCCAGAATGTCCTCGATCGGACTGATGGGGCTGTCGGTTTGGTTGGCTACGAGGTGCATCACGCCGTCTCCTGCCACCGCGCGAGGTATCGCGCCAGCATGTCGATCTCGATATTGACCGGATCGCCCACCGACAGGCCACCCAGGGTGGTCACCTGCCAGGTGTGCGGAATGATATTCACCTCGAACCGCTGCCCCTCCACCGCATTGACGGTCAGGGAGACGCCATCGACCGTGATCGACCCCTTGGGTGCGATATAGCGATGCAGCGGGGCCGGAACCTCGATGTGAACGCGGTGCGATCCGCCCTCCGGCTCGATCGCCACGACCCGGCCCAGGCCGTCGACATGGCCGGACACGACATGGCCGCCCATCTCGTCACCCAGTTTGGCCGCACGCTCCAGATTGACGCGGCGGCCCTCGGTCCAGTGGCTCAGGGTCGTCTTCGACAGCGTCTCGCCCGAGACCTCGACTGCAAACCAGCCGGGTCCCTTTTCAGTGACCGTCAGGCAGCAGCCCGCATGACTGATGGACGCCCCCAGATCGATGCCGGCGGTGTCCCAGGTGGTTTCGACCTCATAGCGCCAGTCGCGCTCGGTCTGGCTGACGGCACGGATGCGTCCGATGTCGGTAATGATCCCGGTGAACACGTCAGTCAGCCCCAGATATTGAAACAAGATGGCAGACGCCCCGCCTGACCTCAGCGCAAGGCGTCATAGCGTTCCCACAGATCGTCGCCGACCGCCTCGGCCGACAGACGCCGGAACTTGGGGGCCTCAGCCAAATTCGCAAGGGCCAGCGCCGCGACGCAGGGCCGCCCCTCCCCGCCCAGCAGGACCGGGGCCCGGAACCACTCCATCCGATCGACCCGCCCGGCTCTCAGGAAGGACGCTGCCACCTGCCCCCCGCCCTCGATCAGGACCGAGCCGATGCCATGCCGTGCCAGCGCCGCCAGGACAGCCTCAGGCGTCGGACGCCCGTCGCGCGCCGCGACCTGCTCGACCTGGGCCCCGCCGATGCGCGCCGGTTCGGCCGCCGTCATTATAAGGGTGTTGGTCTGCGCCACCCGGGCATTGATGGGCGTACGAAGCCGGCTGTCCAGAACCACCCGCAGCGGCTGTTTCGTTCCTGTCGCCTCAGTCGATGGAAGGAGACGCACCGTCAGCTCCGGGTCGTCTGCCAGCACAGTCTCGACCCCGACAAGGATGGCGTCATGGACGGCGCGCAGCCGGTGGCCCTCATGCCGCGCCACCTCGCCCGTAATCCATTTCGATTCGCCCGAGGCCGTGGCGATCCGTCCGTCCAGCGATGTTGCCAGCTTCAACGTGACCCGGGGCTGCATCAGCCCTCGTCCAAACCTTCAGCCCCCAGGAAGCGTGCGAAATCCCCGGTGTGGCGGAAGTCCTTGTAGACCGACGCATACCGGACATAGGCGACCTCATCGACGCTCTTCAGCGCCTTCATGATGAAGTCTCCAACGACAGACGAGGCGATTTCGGTCTCGCCCAGGCTCTCCAGCTGCCGGACGATCCGGCTGACCAGCTGCTCGACCTGTTCGGGCTGAACCGGGCGTTTGCGCAAGGCGATACCCAGCGACCGCTCCAGCTTGTCCCGATCGAACGGCGTGCGCCGCCCGTTGCGCTTCAGAATCACCAGCTCGCGCAGCTGGACTCGCTCAAAGGTCGTGAACCGTCCCTGGCAGTTCGGGCACGACCGACGACGCCGGATCGCCGCACTGTCATCCGACGGGCGGCTATCCTTCACCTGCGTATCGGTATGGCCGCAAAAGGGACATTTCATCCGAGGCTTATCCGTAGATCGGGAAGCGCTGCGTCAAGGCACGGACCTGTCCCGCCACCTCGGCCACCACGGCCGGATCGGCTTCGTCGCCGCCGTTCATCGACGACACGACATCGGCGATCCAGTGGCCGATCTGCTTGAACTCGGCCTCGCCGAACCCGCGCGTCGTGCCCGCGGGCGTGCCCAGGCGGACGCCGGAGGTGACAGTGAACGGCGCAGTGTCGAAGGGCACACCGTTCTTGTTGCAGGTCATCAGCGCATGCTCCAGCTGCGCCTCGGTGGCCTTGCCCGTCACATTCTTGGGCCGCAGATCGACCAGCATCAGATGGCTGTCGGTGCCGCCCGAAACGATCTTGAGGCCCCGCTCCTCCAGCACCGCCGCCATGGCGCGGGCATTGGCGACCACCTGGCCGGCATAGGCCTTGAACTCGGGCTTCAGCGCCTCGCCGAACGCCACAGCCTTGGCCGCGATGACATGCTCCAGCGGACCACCCTGCAGGCCGGGGAACACGGCCGAGTTGATCTTCTTGCCCAGGTCCGCGTCGTTGGACAGGATCAGGCCGCCACGCGGTCCCCGCAGCGTCTTGTGGGTGGTCGTCGTCACCACATGGGCGTGCGGCACAGGGTCGGGATAGGCACCGCCCGCCACCAGCCCGGCGTAGTGGGCCATGTCCACCATCAGATAGGCTCCGACGCTGTCGGCAATCTCGCGGAAGCGTTTGAAGTCGATGTGCCGGGAATAGGCGCTGGCCCCCGCCACGATCAGCTTCGGCTTCTCGCGCTCGGCCATCTCGGCCACATGATCATAGTCGATCAGATGGGTGTCTTCGGTCACCTTATAGGTCACGGGCCGGAACCACTTGCCCGACTGATTGGCCGGGCTGCCGTGGGTAAGATGCCCGCCGCACGCCAGATCCATGCCCAGGAAGGTATCGCCCGGCTGCAGCAGGGCGAAAAACACGGCCTGGTTCGCCTGCGCCCCCGAGTGCGGCTGGACGTTGGCAAAGGCTGCGCCGAACAGCTTCTTCGCCCGTTCCCGCGCCAGATCCTCCGTCACGTCGACGAATTCGCAGCCGCCGTAATAGCGACGCCCCGGATACCCTTCGGCATATTTGTTGGTCAGGACCGAGCCCTGGGCATCCAGCACCGCCTTGGAGACGATGTTCTCGGAAGCGATCAGTTCGATCTGCTCCTGCTGACGCGCCAGCTCACCCTGAATGGCACCGAAGACGTCCGGATCGGCATCGGCCAGACCGCGCGAGAAATAGGCATCGTGGATGAAGGCTGCGGTCACGTTGGGCGTCCTGAAGCAGAGCGGGGCAATAGGCCGACTATCTAGGCCGCACGCCAGTTTACCACAACATCTTGTGCCGGGCTGCGGCCATCAGCCCGTCGCCAGCATCCGCCTCAGCTTGGCCACGGCCAGTCGCTCGACGGCCTTGGGTTCATGAACCGGCCCGATCGCCACCGCCTCGCGGCCCGTGGCGACATGCACTGCGGTGCACTTCACATAGGTCCCCTGTCGGATCGATTCGACGATGACCTCGCCGAGAGGGAAATCCGCGCTCACGCGGCGACCGGCATCCGGGCGACGTTGCAGTGGGTCCACAAGGCGTCCATGGCGCGAACCAGATCGTCCATCATCGCGTCGGTGTGATTGGGCGAAGGCGTAAAGCGCAGGCGCTCGGTCCCCTTGGGCACGGTCGGATAGTTGATCGGCTGCACATAGACGCCGTGGTCTTCCAGCAGCATGTCCGAGATCATCTTGCAGTGAACCGGATTGCCGACATGGACCGGCACGATGTGGCTTTCGCTGGCCATGACGGGAATACCCGCCGCCGCGAAACGGTCTTTCAGGGTCTGGGCGCGCTCCTGATGGGCGACACGCAGTTCCGGATGCGCTTTCAGATGCCGAACCGAGGCCAGAGCTCCGGCCGTCAGGGCCGGCGGCAGCGAGGTCGTGAAGATGAAGCCAGAGGCCCAACTGCGCACCGCATCAACCACCACGGCATCGCCAGCGATATAGCCGCCCATGACGCCGATGGCCTTGCCGAGCGTGCATTCGATGATGTCGATGCCGTCCAGCACGCCATCCCGCTCGGCCACGCCCGCCCCCGTCGGGCCGTACAGGCCAACCGCATGGACTTCGTCCAGATAGGTCATCGCCCCATATTTGCGCGCCAGGGCGATCGTGCCGGCCAGGTCGGCGATGTCGCCGTCCATCGAATAGACGCTCTCGAACGCGATCAGCTTGGGCGCATCGGCCGGTGCCGCCGCCAGCAGGCTTTCCAGGTGGGTCAGGTCATTGTGCAGGAAGACATGCCGCTCGCAGCCGCCATTGCGGATGCCCGCGATCATTGAGGCGTGGTTCAGGCTGTCCGAGAAAATGATCAGGCCGGGCAGGATGCGCTGAAGCGTCGTCAACGTCGCCTCATTGGCCACATAGCCCGAGGTCATCAGCAGGGCCGCTTCCTTCTGGTGCCAGGACGCCAGCTCGGCTTCCAGATCCACCGCAGACCGTGTCGTGCCGCTGATGTTGCGCGTGCCGCCAGCACCGGCACCCGAGTCGTCGATCGCGTCCTGCATGGCCTTCAGCACGTCCGGATGCTGGCCCATGCCGAGATAGTCGTTGGAGCACCAGACGATGACGTCCTGCTCGCTGCCATCCTCGCGGCGGCGGACCGCATGCGGAAACTGTCCACGCACCCGCTTCAGATCGGCGAAGACACGATACCGGCCTTCTCCCTTGACCTGTTCCACGGCGCTTTGAAAGGCGGCCTTATAGTCGAACACGACTTTGCTTCTTTCGCTTATCCTGTTGAGCCGTTATGTGCGCCGCCAAGCCCCGAAAGTCCACACACGCCGAGGGGCAAAATGGTCGCAAGACCTTCATTGATAACGGTTCTCAATACGCCGCGGGCCGCAGTCCTGACCCGTTCGGATTACCCCTTCTGCAGTTGGTCCAACTGTCCGCGGAGCATCTGAAGGATTCCTGAAAAATCCTTGCCGCCGTAACCTAGTCGGTCAAACAGTTGGAACAGGGCCTCGGACTGCGCACCCAGCGGGGTCGAGGCTCCCGACTTGGCCGCCGCATCCTGCGCCAGCTTCAGGTCCTTCAGCATCATCGCCGTGGCAAACCCGCCGTCATAGTTGCGGTTGGACGGCGCGGTCGGCACCGGTCCCGGCCAGGGGTAATAGGTCGACACGCTCCAGCTCTGACCCGACGACTTCGAGGCGATGTCAAAGAACTTCACCGGATCCAGGCCCAGCTTCTCGGCCAGGGCGATCGCCTCGCACGTGCCCAGCATGGTGATGCCCAGGATCATGTTGTTGCAGATCTTGGCCGCCTGGCCCGCGCCGTGGTCCCCGGCGCGGAAGGTGGCCCGGCTCATCGGCTCCAGCGCCGCCTCGATGCGTTCAAAGTCCGCTTCGTCGCAG
Organism: Brevundimonas vitisensis; assembly: GCF_016656965.1. Lineage (NCBI taxonomy): Bacteria > Pseudomonadati > Pseudomonadota > Alphaproteobacteria > Caulobacterales > Caulobacteraceae > Brevundimonas > Brevundimonas vitis. The sequence continues at coordinate 352,587 of NZ_CP067977.1, read as the reverse complement.
CCGACCATGAAGGCCAGAGTCCCAGCGTCCGCCGCCATGGTCCCGCCCGACACCGGCGCGTCGGCAAAGACATAGCCTGCCTCACGCGCCAGGCTGGCCACCTTGCGCGCCGTGTCCACGTCGATCGTCGAACAGTCCAGCAGCAGGGCGCTGGACGGTGCCGCCCCGATGATCTGCTCGGAATAGACCTTCAACACATGTTGCCCGGCGGGCAGCATGGTGATGACTACCTCGGCATCACGTACGGCCTCGGTGACCGAGGCCACCGGTCGGCAGCCCGCCGCCCCTGCCCGCTCCAGCGCCGCCGCAGACAGGTCGAACGCCGCCACAGCCTGGCCCGCCTTGGCCTGGTTCGCGGCCATGCCGCCGCCCATGTTCCCCAGGCCGATGAAGGCGATCTTGCGCGACATGCTGTCTTCTCCCGATGTGATTTCGGGCAGGGTTAGCCGCTCGCCCCGCAGGACGCCAGCGTCGCCGCTCAGCCCGGCTTGCGGAACCGATAGACGAACTGGTCGGTGCGCCCGCGAATGGCGTCGTCGAAGACATTGATCGTGCGGTCGTCGTCCGGATTGGCGACGGCGTTCGATTCGCCGTCAAACACGAAGCCCGCCGCCTCGACCTCGGCCCTCAGAAAGGCCCCCTCGATCCGGTGCAGGGTCTGCACCTCAGTATTGGTCGTGCCGGGCCGTCCTGCATGGTCGATCACGACGAACAGCCCGCCGGGCTTCAGCGCCGCGAACACCGCCCGGTTCATCGCCGCCACATCCACGCCAAAGCCCGGAATGTGGAAGTCGTGATACTCCTGGCTCATGAATACCACGTCCAGCGGCTGGTCGAAGGCCATGGTGTCGAGATCGCCATTGAACCGCACCACATTGGGATAGGCCGCGGCCAGGGCATCGGCAGGCGCGTTCTCGCGCGCCATGGTCCGGTTGGGCACAAAGGCATAGACCTTGCCGGTATCCCCTACCGTCCGCGCGAACAGCCGCGTGAAATAGCCCGCGCCCGGCCGGATATCCGCCACCCGGTCACCCGGCCCGATATCGGCAAAGGCCAGCATGGCTGCCGGGGCCCGCAGCGGGTCACGCGCGACTTCTTCCGCAGGCCTCAGCGGATCGGCAATGGCGGCGGCATAGAGGCCGTCGTGCGAGACACGGCTGTGCGTCACCGTAACGTCCTCGCGGTCCACCACCACCATCAGGCATCCGGACAGCGCGACCGCACAGGCGGCGGTCAGACAAAGCGATCTCAACACAGGCAAACCCTCCCACGACATGGGTCAAGCTACGCCTGCGTTCGGTCCCGGATGCAAGAGGGGCTTCAGGCCAGGGGCGTCCATTCCTGATCGTCCGGCAGGGGCGCGAACAGGGCGTCCAGGTCCGCCTCGCTGACCCCGGCCAGATCGGCAGGCGACCACTGAGGGGCATTGTCCTTGTCGATCACCACGGCCCGCACGCCTTCCTGGAAGTCATGCGTCCGCACGACCCGGCCGCCCAGCCGGTACTCCATGGCCATGTTCTCGGCGAAATCGGTCAGGTCGCGCCCGGTCCGCAGTTGCCTCAGCGACACCTTCAGCGACTGCGGCGACTTGGTCTTCAGAACGGCCAGCTGCGCCAGGGCCCAGTCCGAGCCGTCGGCGGCGAGGGCCTCGAAGATGGCCTCGACCGTGTCGTGGGCGAACAGCCGGTCGATGGCGGCCAGATGCGGCTCGATCGGCGCCTCACCGTGGTCGGCCTCCAGTCCCTCGGCCACATCGGCCGGATAGGCCGGATCGGTGGCCAGGATCGCCCGGAACGCCTCCAGCGCGTCGCTGGGCAGATAGTGGGTGTGGATGCCCAGGAACACCGTGTCCGCCGCCTTCAGCCGCGCCCCGGTCAGGGCCAGCCAAGTGCCCACCTCGCCCGGCAGACGCGGCAGGAACCAGCCACCCCCTACATCGGGAAACAGGCCGATCCCTGTCTCGGGCATGGCATAGGTGGTCCGTTCGGTGGCGATGCGAACGGCGCAAGGCTCGGAAATCCCCACGCCCCCGCCCATAACGATCCCGTCCACCAGGGCCGTCACCGGCTTGGGATAGTCGAACAGCAGGTGATTCAACCGATATTCGGCATGGAAGAAGGCCTTGGCATCCGAGGCGTCGCCCGCCCCGCTTTCGGCGATCATCCGAATGTCACCGCCCGCACAGAATCCGCGTTCGCCTGCATGGTCGATCAGCACCGACTGAACCGCCGGATCGTCACGCCACGACAGCAGCGCCGCCGTCATCGCCTCGCACATGCCCAGGTTCAGCGCGTGCAGCGCCTTGGGCCGGTTCAAGGTGATGTGGCCGATGCCGGCAGCGACGCGGGTGAGGACTTCGGGTTCGGTCATGACGGCCTGATAGAGCCGGGGACCACGACGGTCCAGACGATCATGGGATCGGTGTCACCGACATGTCGTAGGGAATGAAGAGCGACAGGTCTAAGGGCCCCGACTGCCGCCAGGTGACACGGTTCGACATTCCCTCGACCTGAACCGCGTAACCGGCACCGAAAATCCCGCTCGTCGCTCGGGCATCGGCTGCGATCGCGGCAAGGATGGCGGGCCGGTACTGAGCAGGGTTGATAATCGACAGTTCCCAGTCGCCACTGATGTCCACGATTGATCGCCCAACCGGATTCAGATCGTCGACGAAGGCCTCGATGCGCGCCGTCGCTGTATCCAGCGTGTCGTCGGTCCGAATCGGAGTCTTGATGATCAGGGTCGCCACGCTTGTATCCGAGCGCCCCGAATCGACACCCAGGCTCAGCGTAGCCACCATGTCTTCGGTCAGGGGAACAAGCGCGCCATCGTCCTCAATGCTCAGGTCGATGTCGGCACGGCCCGCCGCCCCCCGCGCCATGGCCCGCAGCGTCTGGATCAGTTCGGTCCGACGCGACCCGGCGTCGCGCGTATCGTTCACGACGCGTACGACAACAATCAGATTGTCTGCCCGCCGCGCGACCTGGATCACCGGGACATCGTCCGGGTCCCATTCAATGGCACGAGAGCCCGTCACGACGATCTCTTCGATCGCGTCCTGTGCCAAGGCTGGTGTCGACGCGGCTGCAACAAGAACGGCTAGCCAGACCAGAAACTTCATCGTTGCCCCCTCTTTGAACCGCAGGTCATCACGAAATTCCGGCTTTGTCAGCGGCGACCGGCGCTACTGCCGCATCATCTCGCGCGCCGTGATCATCCGCATGATCTCATTGGTGCCTTCCAGGATGCGGTGCACCCGCAGATCGCGCACGATCCGCTCCAGCGGATAATCCTTCAGATAGCCGTATCCGCCGTGCAGCTGCAGCGCTTCGTCGGCGATCTGGAAACAGGCGTCGGTGGCCATCCGCTTGGCCATGGCGCACCATTTCGTCTTCTCGGGATGACCCGTGTCGATGGCCCAGGCTCCGCGCAGAACCATCAGCCGCGCCGCCTCCAGTGACGTGGCCATGTCGGCCAGCTTGAACTGGGTATTCTGAAACTCGTTCAACGCCTTGCCGAACTGTTTTCGCGTCGCGACATAGACCTGTGCCGTTTCCAGCGCCAACCGCGCCCCGCCCAGCGAGCAGGCCGCGATGTTCAGCCGCCCGCCGTCCAGCCCCATCATGGCATAGCGGAAACCGTCGCCTTCCTTCCCCAGCAGATTGGCCACCGGCACGCGGCAGTCGTCGAACTGGACGATCGCCGTCGGCTGGCTGTTCCAGCCCATCTTCTTCTCCTGGGCCCCGAAGCTCAGGCCAGGCGTGTCCTTTTCGATGACGAAGGCCGAGATTCCCTTGGGCCCCGCCTCCCCGGTCCGCGCCATGACCACATAGACGTCCGAGGTCCCGGCCCCGGAGATGAAGGCCTTGGAGCCGTTCAGCACATAATGGTCGCCATCCAGCCGCGCGGTCGTCCGCATCGCCGCCGCATCGGACCCCGACCCCGGTTCCGTCAGGCAATAGCTGGCGATCAGCTCCATCGTCGCCAGCCGCGGCACATACCGGCGCCTCAGATCGTCCGACCCGAAGCCGTCGATCATCCAGGTCGCCATATTGTGGATGCTGATGAAGGCGGCGGTCGACACGTCGCCGCGCGACAATTCTTCAAAGATCAGCGCCGCCTCGACCCGGCCCAGGGCCATCCCGCCATGCTCTTCGCCCGCATAGATGGCGGCAAAGCCCGTCTCGGCCGCCCGGCGCATCACATCGACGGGGAAATGCTTGGTCTCGTCCCATTCGGCGCTGTGCGGGGCCAGCTCGGCATCCGAAAACGCCCGCGCCGCATCCTGAATGGCACGCTGGTCTTCGGTCAGGGCGAAATCCATGGGTCGTTCCTCACGCTGCTATGGCCCCTCTCTATGCCGTCTCGCGTCTGGCGAGAAGGTGGGGGGCAGCGCGACGCCATGTCTCCTTCCCTCAACGATGGGGCAGGCGACCGCATAATGTTGGAAGGGCTCTTTGCGTCGCACACACCCGTGCGAACACGACCTCAGCCGTCAGCGCCGCGCATCCGCCCAGGCGATCAGCGCCTTGCGCGGCCAGACCATCAGCCATGACCGGGCGGTGTACTGCCCGCTGTCGATGAGGGCCTTGCGGGTCGGCGACGCTGTTGCCGCGCGCTGGGTGTGGATCTCGCCCGGCCCCTGATGAACCATGAAGGCCCCGCCGTTCAGCGGATTGAGACGCAGATGGGCCAGCCGGGGACTGATCTCGGTCAAGGGAGGATCATAAAACCAGCTGGACCCGATCATGCCCATCAGGTCGGGGCGTGTGCGGCAGATCTCCGCCGCCGTGGCCCAGGCCCGGTTCCAGCCTTCCTCGTTGAAGTCGTCAAGGTGGCGGCTCTCGGTATGCACCTCCAGCCAGGTGCCGCGTCCGCCTGCCTTCAGATATCCCAGCACGGGCGTGAAGCCCCAGCCGCCCAGGACGTGACGCACCACCTGCCCCGGCCCCATGGGCGATGACAGGTCGATCACCTGGCTGCGTGCGCCCGGCACGCTCAGCGCCAGCGCGAACCGCACGTCCTTGGCCCAGAAGTCGGCGTCATAGGGCCCGCTGGCCTGCGAAAGAAAGCTGGCCAGCTTCTCCAGCCAGAAGGGATACAGCGACATCACCGCATCCGGCATAGCGGCTGCGGCAGCGCGATCCACCGTGGACAGGGCCCAGGTCGCGATCAGGCCGCGTCGCGCATCGTCGCTGGCCTTGGCCCCCAAGGCCTCGTCCACCCGCGCTGCGGGCAGCGAGAAATCCCAGTGCGCGGCCGCCTGCGTCGCCAGCATGGCGGCGGGCTCGGCGACCGCATCAACGACCGCCCGATCCGCTTCGGACAGGCCCGCCAGAACGGCATGAAACACGGCATTGGGGGAGCTGATCTGCATATCCATGATCGCCAGACTGCCACGTCGGGGTTGGTGAACCTTTAAATCCACCGCGAAAAGTGCGGGCCTTGATGACGGCGTCTGCCGGCCGCGCTAAACCCGCGCCATATCAAAACCAGACCCAGGAACCGCCGCATGTCCGCCAACGCCCGCCTGACCGAACTGGGCATCAGCCTGCCTGAACCCGCCAAGGCCGTGGCCAACTATGTCCCCTATGTCCGGACTGGCAACCTGGTCCACATCTCGGGCCAGCTGTCGAACGATGCCTCCGGCGGGATCAAGGGCACGGTCGGTCAGGACGTCACCCCGGAACAGGCCCAGGCCGCCGCCCGCCTGTGCGGCATCAACCTGCTGGCTCAGATCAGTGCGGCCGTCGAGGGTGACCTGGACCGCGTCGTGCGTGTCGTCAAACTGGGCGGCTTCGTTCAGGCCGCGGGGGACTTCACCGCCATTCCCGCCGTCATCAACGGTTGCTCCGACCTGATGGTCGAGGTGTTCGGCGACGCCGGTCGCCACGCCCGATCGGCCGTCGGCGTCTATCGTCTGCCCCTCGGTTTTGCGGTCGAGGTGGACGCCGTCGTAGAGGTGCGGTGACCCTCACCGTCCAGGTCCACGAGAGCATTGCCGACATCGGTCGGACGGACTGGGACGCCTGCGCCCTGCCGACCGGAGATCCGTTCGTCAGCTACGACTTCCTGCATGCGTGCGAAGCTTCAGGCAGCGCAGTCCCACGTCAGGGCTGGGCCGGGCGGCACCTGTCCCTGCGCAACGAAACGGGCGCCGTGCAGGGGGTCATGCCCCTCTGGCTCAAGGGCCACAGCCAGGGGGAATACGTCTTCGATCACGCCTGGGCCGACGCCTATGAGCGTGCGGGCGGACGCTATTTCCCCAAGCTTCTGGGTGCCGTCCCCTTCACCCCGGCCACAGGGCCGCGGTTCCTGGCCCATCCTGACGGCGACCCAGAGACGAGCCGCGAGAGCCTGATCCAGGGGGCCCTGACCCTGGCCGAACAGACCGGCGTCTCGTCCCTGCACGTCAACTTCCCGACCCAGCCCGAATGGCTGGCGATGCGCCAGGCCGGCATGTTGCCCCGCCAGGACATGCAGTTCATCTGGCGCAACCGCGGCTATTCTACCTTCGACGACTTTCTCGCGGCCCTGTCATCCAACCGGCGCAAGACGATCCGCCGCGAACGCCGCGACGCCCAATCCGGACTGGACATCCGGGTCCTGACCGGCCGGGACCTGACAGAGGCTCATTGGGACGCCTTCTTTGCCTTCTATATGGACACCGGGTCCCGCAAATGGGGTCGGCCCTATCTCACGCGGCACTTTTTCAGCCTGGTCGGAGAGACGATGGCCGACCGGATCGCCCTGGTCATGGCCTTCCGCGAAGACCGGCCGATCGCCGGGGCCCTGAACTTCATCGGACGCGACGCCCTCTACGGTCGTCAGTGGGGAGCGCTGGAAGAGGTGCCCTTCCTGCATTTCGAGCTCTGCTATTACCAAGCCATCGACTTCGCCATCGCCAGAGGCCTGTCACGCGTCGAGGCCGGGGCCCAGGGCGAGCACAAGATTGCGCGCGGCTATCTGCCCTCCCCGGTCTATTCGGCGCACTGGATCGCCGACCCGGCCCTGCGGCGTCCGGTGGCCCAGTATCTCGATCGCGAGCGGCCGGCCGTAGAGGCAGAAATTTCGGGTCTGACGCGCGAGCTTACGCCGTACCGCGAGACGTGACGCCGCAGGGCGGAACTCAAGGCGTGGTCGTGCGCTGTGACGGCAAGCCTCCCCGGCCCCTCCCATCAAAGGACATATCCATGACCGATCAACGTATCGAAGGCACCGCTACCGAAATGGGCGGAAAGGTTCAGAACGGCCTCGGCCGCCTGACCGGCGACAGCAAGCTTCAATTCGACGGCAAGCTGAACGAGGTGAAGGGCAAGGCGACGGAAGCCTATGGCCGCGTCATCGACGGTCTGGACGGACTGGTCGCCAAGGCCCCGGCCCAATATCAGGACACGGCACGCAAGGGCATCGACTTTGCCCGCCGCAAGCCCCTGCTGACCACTGGCATTGTGGCCGGTCTGGCCGTCATCCTGTCGGGCCTCGGTCGTCGTCGCTGATTGACGCCAACGCCGCATAAAAGAAAGGCCCGGGCATCGCTGCCCGGGCCTTTTTTACATCAGGATCGGCCTGACCTAGGCGGCCGCATCCTCATCGGCCGACTCCTTGGCGGCGGCCCCCGAAGCGCTCGTCACGTCGAAGGCAATCTTGCCATCCTTCAGCTCGACCTTCACATGCCCGCCGCGCGTCAGACGCCCGAACAGGATGTCGTCGGCCAGCGGCTTCTTGATGTGCTCCTGGATGACGCGGGCCAGCGGCCGTGCACCGTAAAGCTCGTCGAAGCCATTCTTGGCCAGCCAGTCGGTGGCTTCGTCGGTCAAGGCGATGGTGATGTTTCGGTCCGCCAACTGGGCTTCCAGCTGGAGCACGAACTTGGTCACCACCTGGCGGATGGTCTCCTGGCCCAGCGGCTTGAAGGCGACGATGGCATCAAGGCGGTTCCTGAACTCCGGCGCGAACAGCCGCTGAATGGCCTTGTCGTCCTCGCCTTCCACCTTGCCGCGTCCGAAACCGATCGAAGCCCGGGCATTATCGGCGGCACCCGCATTGGTCGTCATGATCAGAACGACGTTGCGGAAGTCGACCTTCTTGCCCACCGCATCGGTCAGCATGCCGTTGTCCATCACCTGAAGCAGGATGTTGTAGACATCGGGGTGCGCCTTCTCGATCTCGTCCAGCAGGACGACAGCGTGCGGATGCTGATCGACGGCGTCCGTCAGCAGCCCGCCCTGATCATGGCCGACATAGCCGGGAGGCGCGCCGATCAGGCGGCTGACCGTGTGCCGCTCCATATACTCGCTCATGTCGAACCGGAGCATCTCGATGCCCAGGGTCGCCGCCAGCTGTTTGGCGACCTCGGTCTTGCCGACGCCGGTCGGGCCGCTGAACAGGAAGCTGCCGATCGGCTTTTGCGGATCGCGCAGACCGGCACGGGCCAGCTTCATCGCCGCAGCCACCTCGGTGATGGCCGCGTCCTGGCCGAAGACCGTGCGCTCCAGGTCGGTCTGCAGACCCTTCAGCGCCTCGGTGTCGGATTTGGAGACCGACTTGGCCGGAATGCGCGCCATCTTGGCGATGACGGCTTCGACCTCCTTCTGGCCGATGACCTTCTTGCGCTTGGATTCAGGCAGCAGCATCTGGGACGCCCCCGCCTCGTCGATCACATCGATCGCCTTGTCCGGCAGTTTGCGGTCGGTCATGTAGCGGGCCGACAGTTCCACCGCCGTCCGAATAGCGGCGTCTGTATAGCGCAGCTTGTGGTGGCCCTCGTAGGAGCTCTTCAGCCCCTTCAGGATCTTCACCGTATCCTCGACCGTCGGCTCATTGACGTCGATCTTCTGGAAGCGGCGGACCAGGGCGCGGTCCTTCTCGAAATGCTGGCGATACTCCTTGTAGGTCGTCGATCCCATGCAGCGCAGAGAGCCGGAAGCCAGGGCCGGCTTCAGCAGGTTGGAGGCATCCATCGCGCCTCCGCTGGTGGCACCAGCGCCGATCACGGTGTGGATCTCGTCGATGAACAGGATCGCGTTCTCGTGGTTCTCCAGTTCCTTGACGACCTGCTTCAGCCGCTCTTCGAAGTCGCCGCGATAGCGGGTTCCCGCCAGCAGAGCGCCCATGTCGAGGCTGTAGATGGTCGCGCCTTCCAGCACGGCCGGAACCTCGTGATTGACGATCTTGCGGGCCAAACCTTCGGCAATGGCCGTCTTGCCGACGCCGGGCTCGCCGACCAGCAGCGGATTGTTCTTGCTGCGGCGACACAGGATCTGGATGGAGCGCTCGACCTCGGCCTGGCGGCCGATCAGGGGATCGATCTTTCCGTTGCGCGACTTCTCGTTCAAGTCGACGCAGTAGGCCTCCAGGGCTTCGCCGCCCGATTTGACGGCAGCGGCGTCATCGGCGTCTTCAGGCGACGGATTGCCGCCGCCCTTGACCGGCCGCGTCTCGCTCGACCCCGCCTTCTTGGCGATGCCGTGGGCGATGAAGTTGACGGCGTCGTAGCGCGTCATGTCCTGCTCTTGCAGGAAGTAGGCTGCGTGGCTCTCGCGCTCGCTGAAGATCGCGACCAGCACATTAGCGCCAGTCACCTCTTCGCGGCCGGATGACTGGACATGGATAACCGCGCGCTGAATCACCCGCTGGAAGCCGGCGGTCGGTTTGGCGTCATCGCCATCGGCGGTGGCCAGGGCCGCCAGGTCATTGTCGACATACAGCGTCAGGGCCGTCTTCAGAGCGACCAGCTCGACATTGCAGGCGCGCATCACATTGGCGGCGTCCGGGTCGTCGATCAGGGACAGCAACAGGTGTTCCAGCGTGGCATATTCATGCCGACGCTCGTTCGCGAAATGAACGGCCCGGTGCAGAGTCTCTTCGAGAGGACGTGAAAACGAGGGCATGGGCAGATCCTCTCAGTCTTTTTCCATCGTGCATTGCAGAGGGTGCTGGTGACGGCGCGCCGTCTCGATCACCTGGGCGACCTTGGTTTCGGCCACCTCATAGGTGAAGACGCCGCACACCCCGACGCCATGCTGGTGCACATGCAGCATGATGCGGGTCGCGTCCTCGCGGCTCTTCTGGAAGAACCGCTCCAGCACATAGACGACGAATTCCATCGGCGTGTAGTCGTCGTTCAGGATCAGCACCCGATAGAGCGAGGGCTTCTGAAGTTTCGGCTTGGTCTCGGTGACGGTGGTGGCTCCAAGGCCTCCATCCTGTTGTTCACCTGGCCTTTTTGACGGCGGCATTCGTGGTCCAGTTTCGGGGAAGGAATAGACAGATAGGCAATCATGGCCTGAATTGAAGCGGCGTCTAGTCACAGGTTTGAGCGGACGGCGTTTCTGCCGCAGCAGACGGGGCCATAGACAAAAGAAAAGGGCCCCGCCGTTCCCGGCGAGGCCCCTCGTGTTCAGATTTCGGCTAGCCCTTAGCGAGCGGCCTGGAACTGTTCCACCGAGGCGGTGACGCGCTCGTTGATCGGCTTGAAGCTGTCCTTGACCGAGGAGGTCATGACGTCGGCAACCTTGGTCATCTGGGCCAGATAGGCTTCCATCGCCGACTTGGCATAGTTGGTCTGAAGCTCGACCAGCTCCTGGACCGAACGGGCCTGGGCGATCGACTGGGCGGCGGCGACGCCGTCTTCCCAGGACTTCTTGGCAAAGCCCAGCGACTGCTGCGACAGGGCCTCGGCACCCTTCTGGGCGGCGGTGGCCGACTCGACCAGGGCTTCCAGGTTCTTCTTGCCGTGGGCATTCAGCTCGGTCATCGAGGCGACCGACTTGTCGATGCTTTCACGGAAGGCCTGCTGGCCGGCGGCCTGGAACTTCTCGGCCTGAGCCTGGGTCTTGGCGGTCGCAGTTTCGACGGTCTTCTTGACGGTTTCGGTGGCGCTGTCGGCCATGGTCGCATCTCCTGAACAGCTCGCGGCTTCCCCCGCGATGAAATTTGGTCCCGCCACGGTTTGGTCCGTCGCGACGGTGCACATATGGTGCAAGTGCGAAATGACGTCAAGCACTTTTGTGCACCGCACCATCGCTTAGCAAGCCGGAGATCAGGCTTCAAATCTCCGTTGACGGCTCGTTAACCCCGACGAAACCGGCACGGCTCATGCTAACCTATCGTTCTGTGTCCGAAACTGCGCCGCGCCGGGGGGCCGTGCCCGCATTGAGTCAACGAGGCTGTCGTTTGCCGATGACTGCATTTTTCCGTCGTGGACTGGCTGGCCTGCTTATGCTGGCGGTGGTCGCCCTGTCGCCATCGCCGTGGTCGGCGCCGCTGGTCGCTCAGTCTTCGGACAATGCGCGATACGCTGCGGTGGTGGTCGATGCGGCGTCCGGCGAGGTGCTCTTCGCCCGTCACGCCGACAGCCGCCGCTACCCGGCTTCCATCACCAAGGTGATGACCCTGTATCTGACGTTCGAAGCTCTGACCGAAGGCCGGGTCAAGCTGGACGACGTGCTGACCATCTCGCCGCGTGCCGCCTCACAGCCGCCTTCAAAGCTCGGCCTGGCCGCCGGTCAGACGATCAGTCTGGACGACGCCATGCGCGCGACGGCAGTCCGCAGTGCCAATGACATGGCCGTGGCTATCGCCGAACATATCGCCGGGTCCGAGGCTCGGTTCACCGCCCTGATGACGCTGAAGGCCGAAGAGCTGGGCATGACCCAGACGCGCTACGTCAATGCCAACGGCCTGCCTGACAGCCGCCAGCTGACGTCTGCACGCGATCTCGCCATCCTCAGCCGCGCCATCATGCGCGATTTCCCGCAGTACTACCGCTATTTCGGCCTGCATGACTGGGCCTACAACGGCCGGGACTATCGCAACACCAACGGTCTGCTGGCAGCCAACAGTGGCTATGACGGCATCAAGACGGGCTACACCAACGCCTCCGGCTACAACCTCGCCGCTTCAGCCGTGCGCGACGGCAAGCGGCTGGTGGCGATCGTTCTCGGTGGTCGGTCCAGCGCCACCCGCAACGCCCACCTGGCCGAGCTGATGGACGTCGGCTTCGAGATCCAGAACCGCCGCGCCAACGGCGAACGCATCGCGGTGGCGCAGGTCGTCTTCGAACAACGTGGCTTCGGCATCGGCCCCGATAATTCCAGCCCCGTGACCTATGCCTCGGTTCAGTCCGAAGACGGCGAGCCGACGGCCCCGCCCTCCGGTGTGGCCTATACCGCCGCCACGCTGACGACGCCTGCGCCCACCCGTGTGAGACCCGCCCCCTCTCAGCGCGGAACAGGCGGCGGCGATGTCACGGCGGCTCTCAACGGTGGAACGGGTTCGGCAGCACCGCCTGCCCGCCGCTCGGCCGCGCCCGCGCCTGCCCGCACGCCCGCCGCTGCTCCTCGCGCGCCGGCTGGCCGCTGGACCGTCCAGGTGGGTGCGTTCCGCGACGAAGGTGTCGCGCGTGACTGGCTGACCGAAGTCAACCGTCGCTTCCGCCCGCAGTTCGCAGGGGCGGAGCGTCTGGTCCATACGGCGGACGGCTGGTACCGATCCCGCTTCACCGGCATGACCGAGGACGCCGCCCGAGCCGCCTGCGCTGCGCTGGAGGCGCGGCGACTGGATTGCACGGTCGTCCGCCCGTGAACAAACAATCCTCCCCCGCACGGCGCGAGGGAGGATGCCGCTACTCAGCCCAGCGGGGCTTGCGCTTGTCGAGGAAGGCGCGAACGCCCTCCTGGCCTTCAACGGACACGCGGGCGCGGGCGATCCGCTTGGCGGTCTCTTCCATCAGCCCGTGGTCGATCTTCTTGCCGGCCACGTCGTGGACCAGCCGTTTGGCGTCGCCCATGGCCCCCGGTGCATTCTGGCTGAGGCTGTCGGTCAGCATGGAGATGAACTCGTCCATCGACCCTTCGGGCAGAACCATGTCGATCAGGCCGGCATGGGCCGCATAGTCGGCGTCGAAGATGTTGGCGGTCAGAAACAGTTGCCGCGCGCGGCGACTGCCGACGGCCTCCACGACATAGGGGGCGATCGTTGCCGGGATCAGGCCCAGTTTGACCTCGGAAAAGGCGAACCGCGTCCCCTCGACGGCCACGGCCATGTCGCAGGCCGCCACGATCCCCGCGCCGCCCCCCATCGCAGAGCCCTCGACCAGCGCGACCGTCAGGGCCGGCACATCGTGCAGCGCCTTCAGCATCCTGGCCAAGCCCATGGCATCGTCGCGGTTGTCCCCCTCGCTCCAGTCGGCGGCGTCCCGCATCCAGGACAGGTCCGCCCCGGCGCTGAACGTCCCGCCCGCTCCGCGCAGGAAGACAACGCGCACATTGTCCGCTCCATGCAGGGTCTCGAACGCCTCATAAAGAGCCGCAATGGTGGCGGCATCGAAGGCATTCTTCTTCTGCGGCCGATTGATGGTGATGAAGACCACCCCGTCCGGCGTCGCCTCGATCCGCACCAGGTCGTCATTCGCATCCGGGGCCGGATCGGCCACGAGGGGATGGGCGATGGCGTTGATCTCGGCCGCCTCTGCGTCCGTGATGTCCAGGGCGTCTTCAGGCTTGATGGGATCGGTCATGGGGTCTCCGGATGGGGCTGCTCAAACGGTGGGGCCGAACGAGACGGCCGAGGGGTCGCACGATCGGCGACCAGCGGGCAAGCCATCTAACGTGCCGGCTGCTCAGCCGTTGCCTTGGGGTGTCGCCGGCACCGTCTTCTCTCGCCGGGGAAGAAGGGGCTAAACAAGCGCATGATTCAGACCCAGACCCCCAACGTCCGAGTGATCCGCAGCCCTCGCGGTCCCGAGCGGTCCGCCCGCACCTGGGCTGCAGAAGCGGCGATGCGGATGCTGATGAACAACCTCGATCCCGAGGTGGCCGAAAGGCCAGAGGATCTGGTCGTCTATGGCGGCATCGGCAAGGCAGCCCGCGACTGGGCCAGTTTCGACCGCATCGTCGCCGAACTGCAGACCCTGGCCCCGGACGAGACCCTGCTGATCCAGTCGGGCAAGCCGGTCGGCGTGTTCCGTACTCACGAGGATGCGCCCCGCGTTCTGATCGCCAACTCCAACCTCGTGCCCAAATGGGCGACCTGGGACCATTTCAACGAGCTCGATCGCAAGGGTCTGATGATGTACGGCCAGATGACGGCCGGATCCTGGATCTACATCGGCACCCAGGGGATCGTTCAGGGCACCTATGAGACCTTCATGGAGGCGGCCCGCCAGCACTGGGGCGGGGATGCCGCCGGCAAATGGATTCTGACGGCCGGTCTGGGCGGCATGGGCGGGGCCCAGCCGCTGGCAGCGACCATGGCCGGGGCCTCCTGCCTGGCCATCGAATGTCAGCGCAGCCGGATCGAGATGCGCCTGCGGACCCGCTATCTCGACGTCATGGCCGAAACCCTCGATGAGGCGATGGCCCTGATCGCGGACGCCGGTCGAACCGGAAAGCCGATATCTGTCGGGCTGTTGGCCAATGCGGCTGAAGTTCTGCCTGAAATGGTCCGGCGCGGTATCCGCCCCGATCTGGTGACCGACCAGACCAGCGCCCACGATCTGGTCAACGGCTATCTGCCCGCCGGGTGGAGCGTGGCCGACTGGGAGGAAAAGCGCGTTTCCGACCCCGCTGCGGTCGAGGCGGCTGCGCGGCAGTCCTGTGCCGTCCACGTCCGGGCCATGCTGGACTTCCAGGCGATGGGCATTCCCGTCACCGACTATGGCAACAACATCCGCCAGGTCGCCTTTGACGAAGGCGTCACCGGTGCCTTCGACTTCCCCGGGTTCGTGCCCGCCTATATCCGCCCGCTGTTCTGCCGCGGCATCGGCCCCTTCCGCTGGGCCGCCCTCACCGGCGATCCGGACGACATCAGGAAGACCGACGCTGCGATGAAGCGGCTGTTCCCCGACAACGCCGGTCTGCACCGCTGGCTGGACATGGCCGGAGAACGCATTGCATTTCAGGGCCTTCCAGCCCGCATTTGCTGGATTGGATTGGGTGATCGTCACCGCGCCGGCCTGATGTTCAACGACATGGTGGCCTCGGGCGAACTCAGCGGACCCATCGTCATCGGCCGCGATCACCTGGACTCCGGTTCTGTCGCCAGTCCGAACCGCGAGACCGAGGCCATGATGGACGGCTCCGACGCCGTCTCCGACTGGCCCCTGCTCAACGCCCTTTTGAACACCGCTTCAGGGGCCAGCTGGGTCTCGCTGCATCACGGCGGCGGCGTCGGCATGGGCTATTCCCAGCATTCCGGCGTCGTCATCGTCGCCGACGGCACGCCTGAGGCCGCCCGCCGCCTCGAGCGCGTTCTCTGGAACGACCCCGCCACCGGCGTCATGCGCCATGCGGACGCCGGATATGACATCGCCCGCCAGGCCTCGCGCGAGCACGGCCTGAACCTGCCCAGCCTGAGGACCCCATGACCCAACTCACGCTAGGCCAATCCCCCCTGACCCTGAAACAGCTTCGCGCGGTTCTGGATGGGCCCGTCTCCATCGCCCTCACCCCCGAGGCCTGGTCCGACGTGGAGCGCGGGGCCGCCACCGTGGCCGCCATCGTCGCCGAGGGGCGCACCGTCTATGGCGTGAACACCGGTTTTGGCCTCCTGGCCAATACCTCGATCGCGACGTCGGATCTGGAGACCCTGCAACGCAATCTGGTCCTCAGCCATGCCTGCGGCGTCGGCCCGCTTCTGCCCGATAACGTCACCCGCCTGATGATGGTGCTCAAGATCGCCTCTCTGTCGCGCGGGGCCTCGGGCATTCGCCGCCAGACGCTCGACGCCCTGATCGCCCTGCTGGAAGCCGATATCCTGCCCTGCGTGCCATCCAAGGGATCGGTCGGCGCCTCCGGCGACCTGGCCCCCCTCGCCCACATGTCCTGCGTCCTGATCGGCGTCGGCGAGGCGCGGCAGAACGGTGAGGTGCTGGACGCCGAGGTCGCCTTGGCCCGCGCGGGCCTGACCCCGCTGACCCTGGGGCCCAAAGAGGGCCTCGCCCTGTTGAACGGCACCCAGTGCTCGACGGCCCTGGCGCTCGCCGGCCTTTTCGCGACCGAGGCCGTGTTCGCCGCCGCGATCGCGGCCGGTGCGCTGTCGGTCGATGCCCTGAAGGGTTCGGATGCCCCATTTGATGCGCGCATCCACGCCCTGCGCGGTCAGCCCGGACAGATCGCCGTGGCCTCGACCCTGCGCCAGCTGATGAGCGGTAGCGCCATTCGAGACAGCCACCGCGAGGGCGACTCCAAGGTGCAGGATCCCTACTCCCTGCGCTGCCAGCCCCAGGTGATGGGGGCGGCGCTGGACGTCATCGCCTCAGCCGCCGCGACACTGCAGCGCGAAGCCAACGCCGTCACCGACAATCCGTTGGTCTTCTTTGAGGACGGCGACGTGTTGTCGGGCGGGAACTTTCACGCCGAACCCGTTGCTTTCGCAGCTGATCAGCTGGCGATGGTTCTGTGTGAGATCGGCAATATCTCCGAACGTCGCACGGCCATTCTGGTCGATCCGAAAATGAGCGAGCTTCCGGCGTTTCTGGTTCGGGAATCCGGCTTGAACTCCGGCTTCATGATCGCCCAGGTGACGGCTGCCGCCTTGGTCGCTGAAAACCGGATGCTGGCCCATCCGTGCAGCGTCGACACCGTCCCGACCAGCGCCAATCAGGAAGACCATGTCAGCATGGCCACCCACGGTGCGCGGCGCCTGCTGGACATGGCCGAGAACACCGCGACCGTGGTGGGCATCGAGCTTTTGGCCGCGGCCCAGGGGATCGAATTCCATCGCCCCCTGACCACCTCGCCCAGCCTGGAGGCCATCTTTGCCATCGTGCGCGAAGCGGCCGCCGCCTATGGCAGCGACCATTATTTCGCACCCGACATCGCGCGGGCGACCGATGGCGTCCGCACAGGTCGATACCGGCCTTATGCAGACGCCCTTTTGCCGTCGGCCAGCTGACAGATCAGGCGGCGTCGATCGTGGCGATGCACTCGGCGCGCACCGTGGCCGGCGGCGACGACCGCATCAGTTCCGGGTCCGATGTCCAGGCGGCGACGTATTCGGCGACGGCATTGGTAATGTCTTCTTCCGACATGCCTTCCTGCTCACCTGCCAGCATCAGCAGTTCGAAAATCTTCAGCGAGTCGTCTTCGTCGACCGTCTGACCGTCCATTTCCATGGCGATGTCCGCCGCCATGCAGATGGCCAGGTATTGGAAGATGCCGTCCTCACCGCCGGACGAAGACGGCGCTACGGGCGCCGTACCGTTGGCCAGGGTCAGGGTATAGGCCCCGGTTTCGCCCGCCTCCAGGCTGTTGGCGCGGATAAACCAGGTGCCGCCGGTATCCGTCTTGAAGACCAACTGAGAGTCCAGGCCGTCCGGACCGTCGTCATTGGCTTCCGTGGCATCGACGGCGCAGTTCCGGCCCTGACCCACGGCGACGAACGCGTCGAACGCGCTCGACTTGTAATCGACCTGATACCAGGACCCCGCCTGGGCCTGGAAGACGTAGCAGTCATAGCTACTGTCGTCGGTCGAAAGCTTGGGATCGCTGGCGGAAAGGCTGCCGTTCACGGTCTGGCCGACGCGGATATTGCTCTGGGCACTGGCGGCACCCGCAGCGGCCAGGGTCGCGGCGGCGGCCGAAGCGGCCAGCAGGAGGGAAGCGTAGCGCATCAAGGGTCCTTTTCGGACGATGTCCGAGCTAAATGCTGTGGAGTTGGTGGAAAGCGCGGCCTGGATCAGGCTGCGTCGATCGTGTCGAGGCACTGCTGGCGCACGCTCGCCGGGGGCGACGACTGCAACAGCGAGGCATCGGCCAGCCAGGCCGCCGCGTAACCAGCCACGACCTCGGCCATCTGGTCTTCGGTCCGGCCTGTGTTCTGGCCCGCCAGCATCAACAGGTCGAAAATCTTCTCGGTGCCCACCTCGCGTTCCGGCGTAGACTCCACCCCTTGCTGGGTCTCGACGATATCGGCCGCCATGCACAGAGCCAGGAAGTTGAACACCTGTTCGGCGGCTTCGTCCTGGGCCACCGCAGGCGCGACCACGGCTGTCGAGACCGGCATCGCAGCGGCGGTCATCGGCGCAGCGGCCAGAGCGAACGGCGCGAGAGCCGCGATGAAGAGGCGAGTCATGGGTCGAAATCCTGCGAGGCCGTAGCCGGTTGAAACATCATCGTTCCGGTGGCCGCAGGTTCCTGCGTTTCCCCCCACCTTCCATATCCCCGATACACGGAAATCAGGCTTTGTGCATCTGACGACGCCTGACGGACGAATGCCGTCAGGGCTTGCGGCTGACCGTCAGGGCGTAGGGGCCCGTTTCCGCCTGTCCGAAAGTCCCTGCCCGCACGACGTAGGTGCCGTCATCCGGCACTTCCCACTCCACCTTAGCATGGGTGTCCGACAGGCTATCGTCGTCGCTGGCCAGAACCTCGATCTCTTCACCGCCGTTTTCGCGTCCCACGATCAGGAACGCGTCCACGCTATTGGAAACCATGGTGAAAATCAGAGTCTCGCCCGCCTTCGCCTCGAACCCATAGGCGTCGTAAAAGCTGCCGTCCGGTGCCATGGCGTCCGTGTCGGTCAGGCTTCCTCGCGCGGTCTCTCCCACCAGAACGCTCCCGGCCACGGGCTGCGGCCCGCGATCGATCAACTCAATGGAATACAGACCATCGCTCTGGGTCACGAGCGGCGATGCCCGCACCACATAGCTCCCGGTCGTCGGGAGGGTGAATGTCAGGCGCGAGTCCGTCCCCTGGCCCAGACCATCGTCGTCGCTGGCCAGTTCGCTGAACTCGCCGTCAGCCGATGAGATCGCCAGAAAGGCGTCGAAATCGCCCGACCGCATGATCACTTGAACCCGCTGACCTTCCACACCATCGAATCGATAGGTGTCGAAGCCCCGCTCCTGGTCGTCGGTCGGATCCTCGGCGTCGATCTCGCCCTGGATCGTCGCGCCATAGGCCAGGGCCTCGGGCACGCGCTCGGGCGGAGCTTCGGACATGACCAGCGAATAGGCACCCGCTCCCCCGTCCGCAAAGGCACGGACCTCGACCACATAGCTGCCGTCCGCTGGCAGGGTGTGGGTCAGACGCGAGTTCGTCCCCTGGCCCGCGCCGTCGTCGTCCTCGACCAGGGCCGTGCGGACACCGTTCGCGTCCTGGAACAGCTGCAGATAGGTGTCGAAATCGTCCGACGACACGCCGATCCGCACCCGCTGACCCGCCGTCCCGGTGAAGCGGTAGGCGTCGGCGCGCGAGCCGGTCTCGTTCAGCGCATCCCCCTCATCCAGCTCGCCTTCAACCGTGTCGCCGATCGCGATGGGAACGGCCTCGACCGGCGGCGGGCCTTCCAGCAGCGACAGGGTGTAGTCGCCTCCCCCTTCGCCGCCCAAGGCGGTCGCGCGGATGACATACTCACCCGCTGTCGGCAGGGTGAAGACCAGTCGCGCGTTCAGCGTGTCAGCGAAGTCGTCGTTATAGGCCAGCTCGGCGAACTCGCCGTCCGCCATTCGTCCGACCGACACGACCGGGTCGAAGGCCTCGCTGTCCAAGGCAATCGTGAACCGGTCGCCTGCGGCTCCGCGGAAGGAAAAGTGGTCGAAGCGCACACCCTCTTCGGTCTCGGGGTCCCGCGACCCCAGACTGCCGCGCAGGGTCTGCCCTACGCGGATCGAGGTCGGCCGTGGCAGGCGCGGCGGTGCCGCGCGCTGGGCCAGGGACAGACTGTAGGCTCCGCCTTCCAGGCCGCTGAGGGTTCGTGCCCGCAGAACATAGGTGCCCGCTCGCTCGGGCGTGAAGCGCAGCCGCGAGTTCAGTCCCTCGCCCAGGCCGTCGTCGTCACTGGCCAAAGGTTGTCCCTCGGCACCGTCGGCGTAGATTTCCAGATAGCTGTCGAACACGTCCGACCGCATCACCGCCTCCAGCCGCTGCCCGGCGCGCGCGGTAAAGCGATAGTCTTCATAGCGGAAGCCGCCGTCCGGATCGGTCGCATCCTGGTCCGTCAGCGTGGCGTCTACCTGTCCGCCGATTCTGAGGGTCGGCGCAGTCTGGGCCAATGCCGAACCGGCTCCCAGTCCAAGCGCCATCGCACAGGTGGCAGCCAGCAGTGTCGAACGTCGCATCGAAATCCCCTGAGGTTCTGCGCCATGATAGACGCGCAACCGTGTCGTCTGTAAATCGCCCAGCAGTATTCGATTCCTGACGAAGGGCTACGCGATGACGGCCAAGGGCACTCAGGCGAGCCTGATCGACGGCAAGGGCTTTGCCGCTGGCCTGGTTCAGCGCGTCGCCGCCGCCGCCGAACGGCTGCAACAGGCGCATGGCGTGCAGCCGGGACTGGCCGTCGTTATCGTCGGTGACGACCCCGCCAGCCGCATCTATGTCCGCAACAAGGGCGAGCGCACGCGCGAAGCGGGCATGCGCTCCGACACCCACACCCTGCCGGACACGACGACCCAGGCAGAACTGCTGTCCCTGATCGCCGCGCTGAACGCGGACGCCGCCATCCATGGCATCCTGGTCCAGCTTCCCCTGCCCGCCCATATCAATGCCACGGCCGTGCTGGATGCCATCGACCCGGACAAGGACGTGGATGGGTTTCACGTCGTCAATGCGGGCCGCCTGGCCGTGGGCCTTCCCGGTCTGGTGCCCTGCACCCCCCTGGGCTGTTCGCTGCTGCTGAAGGCGGAACTTGGGGACCTGTCGGGTTTGCACGCCGTCGTCCTGGGCCGCTCCAACATTGTCGGCAAGCCGATGGCGCAACTGCTGCTGGCCGAGAACTGCACCGTCACCATCGCCCATTCCCGCACCGCTGACCTGCCGAGCCTGTGCCGCTCGGCCGACATTCTGGTCGCGGCCGTCGGTCGCCCCGAAATGGTGCGCGGCGACTGGATCAAGCCCGGCGCGACCGTGATCGACGTGGGGATCAACCGCGTGCCCAGCCGTGATCCCCTGAAGGCGGCAGCAGGCGGGACCCGCGTTGTGGGCGATGTGGCCTTCGACGAGGCGGTCGCGGTGGCCGGAAGGATCACCCCCGTGCCCGGCGGCGTGGGCCCCATGACCATCGCCTGCCTGCTGGCCAATACCTACGCCGCTGCCTGTCGCTCCATCGGGGTCGCACCGGAACCTTTCGACGGCGCGTGAGACAAGTTTTCAAGGGATCGGCACAGCATAGGCTGGCACCGGTTTAAGGTGGTTTGGTCATCCCCGATCGGGACTGAGTGGACCGAGTGGACTCTGTTTTTCACACTGCGCAGACCGGGTCAGGTTCGGGCTTGAACGGCGCTGGTGCACACCCGATAGTGGCTACGAAAGCCGCGCATCCGACGCGGCGTCAGGAGGGGCTGATGATCCGTTTCAACAACAGCACGATCGCCGTGGCCGCCGTGGTCGTCATGGTTCCGGCGCTCGCTGGCTGCGGCGTCAATGCGATCCCGACCAAGGAAGAGGCGGCCAAGGCGCGCTGGGCCGATGTCCAGGCCCAGTATCAGCGCCGCGCCGACCTGATCCCCAACCTGGTCGCCACGGTTCAGGCCGCCGCGATCCAGGAGCGCACCACCCTGACTGCCGTGATCGAGGCCCGCGCCCGGGCCACCAGTATCCAGATCACCCCCGAGACTCTGAACGATCCCGCCGCCTTCGCCCAGTACCAGGCGGCTCAGGGACAGCTCAGCCAGGCGCTGTCGCGACTGCTGCTGACGGTCGAAGCCTATCCGCAGCTCCAGTCCAATCAGAATTTTATCGCCCTGCAATCGCAGTTGGAGGGCACCGAGAACCGCATCGCCGTGGCGCGCCGCGACTACAACGAGGCCGTGCAGGACTATAACACCACCCTGCGCACCTTCCCGACCGTCCTTTGGGCCAACACCATCCATGGCGGGTCCGAACCGATGCAGTTGTTCACCGCGACGGCAGAGGCACAGGCCGCGCCGACGGTCAGCTTCAATCTCGAGGGCGGTGCCCAGCCGGCCCCCGCTCCCGCACCTGCCACGTCGGCTCAGTGACGCCAGTGCAAAAGCCGGTTGGGTTCGGGGCGTCGGCAGTCCTGGCGGCCCTGCTGTGGCTGCTGGCCTGTCTGCCGGCCCTGGCCCAACCCGATTTCCCAGCCCTGACCGGGCGGGTTGTCGATCAGGCCCGCCTGCTTAGCGACGCCAAGGAAGCTGAGCTGACTGCCGTTCTCGCGAAACTGGAAGAGGACACCGGCGATCAGGTTGTCGTGGTCACCGTCAACAGCCTCCAGGATTATGCCATCGAGGATTACGGCTATCAGTTGGGCCGGGCCTGGGGCATCGGCCAACAGGAAAATGACGGCGGCGTCCTGCTCATCGTGGCACCGACCGAGCGCAAGGTCCGGATCGAGGTGGGTTATGGGCTTGAGCCCATACTGACCGATGCCCTGTCTGCACTGATCATTCACAATCAGATTCTGCCGGCCTTCCGCGTCGGCGGCTATGAGCGGGGAATCACCGAAGGCGTCCAGGCCATCGATGCCCAGCTTCGCCTTGATCCGGCAGAAGCCCAGGCCAGGGCGGCAGCTGCCCAGGCCGCCCCCGCAGATTTCCCCATTGGTCCGGCCCTGGTCGTGGGCGTCGTCTTCTTTCTGCTGTTCCTGGCCCTGATTGGCGCGACCGTGGGAGGAAAGGGCCGTCGCCGAGCAAGCGGTGATGCGGCCGGAATCCTGCTCTGGATCGCGGCAGAGGCCCTGAAGTCCGGCAGCAGCGGCCGCGGCGGCGGCTTTGGCGGCGGTGGGTTCGGCGGCGGCGGCTTTCGGGGCGGTGGCGGCAGTTTCGGTGGCGGTGGAGCGTCGGGCGGATGGTGATGCGCGTGACACCCGATGACCACGCCCTTGTCGTGGCGGCCATTGCCGAGGCCGAAAGCCGGACCTCCGGCGAAATCTTCTGCGTCATGGCAAAAAGGGTCTCGTCCTACCGGGATGTCTCCTTGGCCTGGGCGGCGGCGGCAGCCCTCTTGCTGCCTCTCGGATTGATCCCGCTGGGCTTCGAGGGGGCCTGGCTTCCAGGCGTCAGTGGCAATTGGGAAGCCGCACACCTGGCGGCGCGCGATGCGACGGTCGGCGCGGCCATTTCGACCTATGCTCTGATCCAGTCCGTCACCTTCCTGGCCGTCTTCGGCCTCACGTCGATTCCCATGATCCGGCGCTGGGTTACGCCGGCTGGTGTGCGTCGAAGCCGTGTTCGCCGGGCCGCGCTCCATCAGTTTCTGGCCCATGGCCTGCATGTCACCGAGGCGCGCACCGGCGTGATGATCTTTGCGGCCCTCAGCGATCATCAGGTCGAGATCATCGCCGACAAGGGTATCTTCGAGAAGGTCGATGCCGATGTGTGGGCCAAGGCCTGTGCAGCCCTGGTCCGGGAAATGCGTGACAATCGTCCCGTCAGCGGTTTCCAGCAGGCGATCGCCCTCTGCGGTGGCGTCCTGGCGGAGCATTTCCCGCCAAGGGCCAACAACCCTAACGAGGTCGTCGATCGTCTGGTCGTGATCTGATTTTGCCGGATTTCAGACTACCGATTGCCGGGGCGGAGGGCTAAACCGCCGCCATGGCTCGCCTGCTCACTTATAATGTACACCGCTGCGTCGGCGTTGATCGTCAACTGGACGTGGCCCGCATCGTAGCGGTCATTGCGGAATATGAGCCCGACATCGTCTGTCTTCAGGAGTTAGACGTCGGCCGCGCCCGCACCGGCCACGTCGATCAGGCCCAGACCATCGCGGACGGCCTTTCGATGAGCGTCCACTTCAACGCCGCCATGCGGGTTGAAGCCGAGCTTTATGGCGATGCCATCCTGACCCCTCACCCCGAACGTCTGATCAAGGTCGGGCCCTTGCCCACGCTGAAGGGGGTGCCCGGCCTGGAGCCACGAGGGGCACTGTGGGCGGCGATCGACCTGGGCGCGGCGACGGTCAATGTGGTCACGACCCATCTGGGTCTGGTCCCGCGTGAGCAGCGACTTCAGGCCAAGGCTCTGGTTGGACCGGACTGGCTGGGGCATCCCGACTGTGTTGGGGCCACGATCCTGACCGGGGACTTCAACGCCACCTCGATCACCCGCCCTTACCAGACCCTGGTCAGGCGCCTGGACGATGCCCAGACCCGTCTGGGCCTGAAGCCCACGCTCAAGACCTTTCCATCCAGTTTTCCGGCCATCCGGATCGATCACTGCTTCGTCAGCCCCGACATCCGGGTCACCGCCGCTCGAGCGCCGTTCTCGCCTCTGGCCCGGATGGCTTCAGATCATCTGCCGCTGATCATCGACTTCGAGGTTGAAGCGGCCTGAGGCCGCTGGGACCGGTTGCGACGTTTCCAGGGACGCCATGCGTCGTCAGCCGACGTCGGATCGCCTAACTGCCATTCTGCGATGAACTGTTCGCCCGATGAAGGTGGCTCAGCACCCAGCGGCTGCATTCGCCCGGTATCGAACTGCGTAATGGCCCGCCCAACCGAGCCGGTCACAGCTTCGGCCGCTTCGAAGACCTCGGGATCGACGCCGATGAAATGACCGATGGACCGATGACGATAGCGCCGGATGGCCGCCCGCCCCGCTTCGTCGGCCGGTTCCGCAGCGACATCGCATTCTGTGTCCAGGCCAAAGGACCGATTGTTGAGATTGGTGGAGCCAATGCGGATCAGCTGATCGTCGATAACCGTCAGCTTGGCATGCACGATGATCCGCTTTCCCTGCTTCGTCAGGGGGGCGAACGCAAAGAAGCGATTATGAACATCCGCGCTTTCCAGGCGGTAGAGGACCTCCGATCGCGCGGTATCCATGGTCAGCCGGTCGAACCAGCTGGGGCTGGTGCCGGTCGAGACCAGCACGATTTCAGGGCCATCGGGCTCAGCCAGGCGCTCTGCCAGGGCTGCAGCGATACGGGGCGAGGTGAAGTACTGGTTTTCGAAGTAGATCAGCCGCTTGGCGCGTCGAATGGCTTCCAGATGAAGCGCCTCGTTCTCCCGGACCTCTGGTCTTCCGGCCGCTCGCGGCTCGGTTCGCGCGATGCCGACCGGCACATCGATCAGGTCAGGCTCAACCCCGTCCGGCCACGGATCGGAAGCCACCGTGTCAGGGCGGGTCCGTTCCCACGTCGATCGGAACCAGCGCTCGCGGGCCAGATCTCCCAGAGCCCTCGCCGCCGCCCCGTCCATCACGGACATGACTTCGTGCCGCGGCGCGCACACCAGTCCCGACGGCTGACACCGCCGGGGATCGTCATCCAGGTGAGCACTGGAATCCCAGCGGTCAGTTGAAATGTCTCCGCCCCCGCAGAAGGCTACCGCGTCGTCGATCACGACCACTTTCTGGTGATGGCAGGCGCCGATGGGCCCTGGCTGGTCCAGCCGAAACTCCACCATCCGCTTGCGGAACCAGCGCTGCGCCTTGTGCGGATAGAAGCCTTGGGAAGCGGCGATCAGGACCGGCGAATTCCAGATCAGCAGGCGCACATCCAGGTCCGGGCGGGTCTTCACCAGCAGGCGAAGCTGATGCCCGATCTCGGCCTGGCGATCGCCTGCACGGGTCTCCGGATCCAACCGCGTGCGCGGGTCGAACTGCCATCCCAGTATGACGATGCTGCGCTGAGCCTTGGCGATGGCCGAAGAAAGAGCGTCGAAATAGGCTTCATTTTCCATGAGCATGGCAAATCGACCGGCCGTTTCCACGCGCCAGCAGGTCCCGCCGCTCAGCAGCCGGTTATCCGGATCGATCTCGTCGCCCATAATGTGTCTGGCCCACCCTCGCCGCGTGACGTGCGGTCGCGCGCTAGCCACAAGCGCACCGACCCCCTCTTGCGTTCCACATGTCTAGCATGGGCGGCAATGGTGACGCTTTGTTCATGTTGGGGTCGATTGTCTTGATCGCCGTTCTCAGGCATAAAGCCCAGGTCGAGACAGGGGAGATCGGCGATGCAGGCGCTGATCGAGTTCATCGCGGGTTTCATTGCCCTTCTGGCTGCCGCCGTGCTGTCGCAGTTCGGCGTCGACTCCGATCAGCCGCGCCGTCAACAGGAACGCGAAGTTCACCGTGTTCGCGACTGCCCGGACACGCCCTCCGCAGCTGTGCTGGTCGCCTCGCGCCGCGACTGTTGAGCGCTTAGCGCGCGTAACATCGCGACAATCCCCCGTTACTGTGCCGATTCACCGGCTGTCGCCTTTGCGGGGCGGATTTCAACCGTTAGGGTCCAAAGCGTCGCGCCCTCGTCGCGCGCTCGCCGTCATGATCGAGCCCACAACCGATGAAGTCCCGCCAACGGCCGCCCCTGATCCTGTCCGACGCCGAACCGGTCGATGCGGTCGCCTCCGAGCCCGCAACGCCGCCAACAGCCGCCGAGACACCCTCGCACGCTGAGGCAGCGGCACCTGCTCCCGAACGCCCCATGTCCGAGCGGCGTCGGCGACGCCTGGCCGAAGAACATCTCCTGGCTGAGCAGCGCGCGGCCCGTGCCGCCGCCGCGACCGGCACGCCAGCCGAGGCCGACGTCACCAGCCTGGACCCAGAACCTGCCGTCGTACCCGATTTCGCGGTGCCCGCCGGCTCGCCACCGGCAGCCTATGATCCGCCGCCGCCACCCGTCGCCCTGGCGCCGTCCGCCTCGAGCAGCCCTGTCCATGGGGGACACGCCTATCTGGTTGCCGGGCTGGCATCAGTTGTGTGGATCGGCGGGGTCGCAGCCTGGCTTGCGTTCGAGGTCGGCTCCGGCGCAGTCGATATGGAGCCCCTCCGTCTGGCCGTCTATGCGATGATCGCTCTGGCGCCAGCCGGTATGGCGATCATGCTGGCCCACGCCGTGAGGCAGGGGTCCGGGCTCGCAGCCGAGACCCGCCGCGCGCGTGAGTTGTCCGATGCCCTCCTGGCCCCGACCGCCTTGGCAGCGCGCCAGACGGGTGAGGTTCTACAATCGCTTCGGAGTGACATTGATCAGGCCACCTTGGCCACCGAGCGGGCGCGCGCCGACATGGCGCTGCTGCGCGAAGCCCTGGTTCAAGAGACCGGTCGCCTGAACGAAGCGGCCGAAACCGCAGGCCGCACCGCGCGGCGTCTGGTCGAGCAATTGGGCCAGGAGCGCGAGGCCATGGCATCGCTGGGGTCCCGCTTGGACACTCAGGCCGCCGGCGTCATGGATGCCGTCGAGCGCCAGTCGCGGATGGTCGTGGATGCGTCCGATCTGGCCCAGACGCAGTTGCGCGAAGCCGAGGCCGCGCTGGCCGCCCGAGCCGCCGACCTGGCTGCCGCCGCTGGCGAGGCCCAGGACGCTGCGCGGCTCGCCTCGGACGATCTGGCGCGTCAGACGCTGCGTCTCGAGAATGCCGGTGCGGGCGTCGCCGAACAGATTCAGTCGGTGGAGGAAGGGCTGGGCCAGCAACGCGCCGCACTGGTCACGGCCGCCTATGCCCTGCGCACGGATCAGGAAGACTTTTCCGCCCAGGTCGAGAGCCAACGTGCGCAGCTGACCGAGCAGCTGTCGGCGGCCCGATCGGCGGCCAATGAGTTGGGCCAGACCTCCCTCCACACTACGGAATCACTGAAGGAGCTGGTCGAGGCTGCATCCGATCAGTTCCGCGCCCTGGTCGAGATGTCCCAGCGTGAGGCCGACGGCTTCGACGCAGCCACGAAAGTCGCCCTGGACAAGTTCGAGGCCTTGTCCGCAGAGGCCCGGGACGCCCTGGTGGAAGAGACCCGCCGTGCGCTGGTCGCCATGCAGGCAACCGCCGAGGAGGCCCGCGCGGCCGCCGACGAAGCCGCGATTCAGGCCCAGCTCCGCGCCGACCGGCTGGGTCAGGCCTTGTTCGATGCCGCCCAGCAGGCCGACCAGGCGGCCGATGCCCGCATCGAGGGTGCGCGCCGGATCGTCAACGAGAGCGTCTATCTGGTCGACGATGCGGGCGAGCGTGCGATCCAGCGTCTGGAATCCACGGTCGAGCGCATGAACGCTGCCCTGGGGCGGATCGAAGATACCATGGGCGATCTGGACGACCGGGCGGCCCTCCTGCCGGAACAGGCGCGCGAGCGCGTCGAAGCCATTCGGCAGACCGTGGAGGAAGGTCTGGCGGCCTTGGCCGCAGCATCCCGCAAGGCAGCGGAGGATACCGAGGCCCTTGATGTCGGGTTCCAGGAGCGAGTGCGGCGCAACTACGAAATGCTGACCGAGGCGGTCCGGCTGATGGGCGTTGTGTCTGGTGACGGGCCGAGCGGTCGCCGCCGCGACGCCCCTGTCGCCCAGCCGACAGAACCACGCGAACGTCCGACGTCGCCGCGGTCCCAGCCTGAGGCACCACGCCCCGATCGCGGTTTTGGCCTGCGAGGACGACTGCGACTGGAGCCCACCCCCGAACCCGAGCCTGCCCCGCGCTCTGCCAATGAAGGTCTGGGGTGGAACGACCTGGTCGATGACGGCCCGGGCGAGGTGCCGCTGGACCTGGACACGCCAGTCATGCCACCGGCCGATGCCGAGGCTCTGACGGAGCGCATAGCCGGTGCCATCCGTCGCATGGGCGTGGATCCCAATGCCCTTCTGCCGCGGTCGCGCGTCGAGGAAGCCGCCTTTGCCTTCGCTGACGGTGACCCCAGCCAGGCCCGCGCCATCGTCCGCCGCGTGGCACCCGCCGCCGTGCGCAGCGTCTCACGGCGCGTGCTCAGCGATCCTGACCTTCGGGCAGACGCCGAACGCTATGTCCGCGAGTTCGGCCGAGGTCTGGACGACTATGCACGGTCTGGCGACGGGCCCGCGGTTCTGAATCGTCTGGCATCGGACGGTGGCCGTGCCTTCCTCTTGTTAGATGCTGCCGTCGGTGACCTCTCCTGATCCTCGAATCTGATCCTGCGGACTTGACGGCGACGGCGGCATGACGACACCGTCACGCAAACGTCACGGGCTGAGGCGCATCCATGATTGATCCCAATGCCGAGATCCAGAAGGACCGCCGCCCGGCAATCGTCATTTGTGCCTATGATTCAGACCAGTCCGGCTGGGATCCGATCGAAGACCTGTCCGGTGAGCCCTGGAGCCCGCAAGGGGCCAGGACCGTCCCCGTCGCCGCTGCAGACCCGGAGACTCTCGCCTCCACCCTCTCGGCGCACTTGTCGAGTTCCACCTGCCGGGCTGTGTTGCTGATAGGACGTACGCGGCGCAGCGACGCCTTCCGCCTCCAGATGCGGGCCGAGAACCGGTCCCTTACGGGAGGACATAGGGCCGACGTCACCGGCCCGGCATTGGCCCGTGCGACGGTGCCTGTCGCAGAGATCATCCGTGCACTGAAAGATGCAGGCCTGGAGGCCGATGCCACTTCGGATGCGGAGGACGATACGGGCAGCTATCTGCTTTATCGCGTGCTCACCAGCCTGCCCTACGGCCTCGACGCTCCGGCCATCGGCCTCTTGCGCGTTCCTGATCAGGCCGAAGACGAGGCTGTACAGCGCGGCGTGAAGATCACGGCGACGGCGATCGCCAGACATTTGTCGCCACTGGCCAGAAACTGAGGCTCGTTCTACCGGTCGCCTTCCCCTGCGGCTCGCCTGTCAGGTCGGCTGATCTAGATCCAGTCGCATTGCCAGGGCGAGGAGGCCCCCGACCGCCGCGAGTGCCGTCATCGCCAGATATCCCACCGCACCGAAGGTGTCGTAAAGCGGGCCGGATGCCAGTGTGGCCAAGCCGATCAGCACGCCCGACGACAGGGCAGAACTCAGGGTCTGGGCCGCCGTCTGACTGTCGGGCGGAGCCAGCCGCTCAACCAATTCCAGACCGGCCAGGAATGTCGCGGCAAAGCTGAGCGCATGCAGGGCCTGCAGCGGCCACAAGGTCCACAACGGCGGGACCAGAGCCAGGGCAGTCCAACGAACGACCGAAGCCCCTGCCCCAACCATCAGCATCGTGGCCGCACCGATTCCCGCCCGTCGACGCCATGGTTCGATCCACCACATGAAGGCGATCTCGACCGCCACGGAAAACGCCCACAACAGACCCGTCACGCTCTCGGCCAGGCCTTGGGCTTTCCAATCGATCGCTGAAAAGCCGTAGTAGAAGCCGTGCGCGGCCTGAATGGCACCGACCGCCAGGATCGCCATCATGAAGGTCGGGTCGGCAACCAATCGGCCGATGCCCCTGAAACGCTCTCGGCCCAAGGCGGGCCCGCCCTCCGCGACAGCCTCGGCAGGAGCCAATCGCCAGGCAGTCAGAGCCATGATCAGGCAGGCGAGGACAATCCAGACGATCACCGCATCGGCAGGGGCCACGGTCAGCAGCGCCCCCATGGCGATATTGGCCAGGACAAAGGCGGCCGACCCCACACCCCGCGGCACGGAAAAGGCGAAACCCTCTCGCTTGGCCAGACGCAGGGTCAGAACGTCGGTCAGAGGGATCATCGCTGCGGCTGCGGTCGCCCCGACGAACCAGGCCAGGGTCCAGGGCAGCAGCCCCTCGACCAAGCCCGCCGTGCCGTAGCCCACCGCTGCCAGCAGGGCCAGCAGCGCAATCGGCGTTCGCCGCGCCCTGAAGCCGTCCGCCCACACCGCAATGGCCGGCCCGGTGAGAAGACGAGCCAGCATCGGAATGGCCAGGATGACGCCGATCTCGGCGCCGCTCAGGCCCTGGGCCCGAAACCACAGGCCGGCGAACGGCAGGCTGACCCCCGTGGCACCGAACAGCAACACATACTGGATCGCCATCCGGCGCGAGGTCGTCATCGGCGGGTGATAGCAGACACGATCCGTCGCGTCGGCTAGCGTTTCATCATGACACCGAGTCGACCCCTATTGCTGTTTGCAGCGCTGAACGGAGCCATGGCCGTAGCCGTCGGTGCCTTCGCCGCTCATGGCGCGGGGCCGGGCGTGAAGACGCTGCTGACCACTGGCGCGCAGTACCAGATGGTCCATGCCGTGCTGGCGATCGTCTGTGCCATATGGGCGGGTCATTCGTCCCTGGTGAGGCTTGCCGGATGGCTGGCCTGCCTGGGCGGGATGGTATTCTGCCTGTCTTTGTCGCTCATCGCCCTGCTCAGCCTCTCAGCCATGGGCATGGTCGCGCCGATCGGTGGCTTGCTGATGATCGCGGCCTGGCTTTCGCTGGCCGTTGCCGCCGTTCGTAACTCACCCGCATCCGCTTAATGTCACATCTTACCTTGAGGTAGAATGGCCTTCCCCGTTTCCGACGCCCCGAGGCGCGAGCTGTTCCCAGAGATCGAGTCGTTCGCGTCCGGCTGGATGCCGACCGACAGCGTCCACGAGATCTATTACGAGGAAAGCGGAAACCCCCAGGGCATCCCCGTCCTCGTTCTGCACGGTGGCCCCGGCGGGGCCGTCAATCCGGGCATGCGTCGCTATTTCGATCCCGCGAAATACCGCATCGTGATGTTCGATCAGCGCGGATGTGGCCAATCCCGGCCGAACGCCTCGCTGGAGGACAACACCACCTGGACTCTGATCGAGGACATCGAGCGGCTGCGGGAGCGTTGCGGCATCGACCGATGGGTGGTGTTCGGCGGATCCTGGGGCTCCACCCTGGCCATGGCCTATGCGATCACCCATCCCGAGCGGGTATCGGCCTTGATCCTGCGCGGCATCTTCCTGCTGACCCGCAAGGAACTGCAATGGTTCTATCAGGACGGAGCGTCGATGATCTTCCCCGACGCGTGGGAACGATTCATTGCGCCGATCCCAGAGGATGAACGCCACGATCTGATGGCTGCCTATTACAAGCGGCTGATCGGCGAGGACCGCAGCGAACGCGAAGCCTGCGCCATCGCCTGGTCCAGCTGGGAAGGCGAGACAGTCAGCGTGGAGGGGCCCGGAGCCCGTCCGGACAAGTTCGCAGAGCCGGACTTTGCCGTAGCCTTCGCGCGCATCGAGAACTGGTACTTCACCAATGGCGGCTTCTTTCCCGAAGAAGGCTGGCTGCTGAAGAACATCGGCCGTATTCGCCATATCCCGGCCTGGATCGCCCAAGGCCGGTTCGACGTCGTCACGCCGATCTCGGGGGCATGGGCCCTGCACCGCGCCTGGCCGGAAGCGCACCTGGATATCGTGCCGGATGCGGGCCACGCCTCGACCGAGCCGGGTATTGTCGACAGCCTGATCCGCGCCACAGACTGGGCTGCTGGCCTGTAGGGCTCAGATCAGTCCGTGGCCCTTGGGCAGTTCGGCATAGCGGTGCACCCGCGTCGCCATGACCAGGCCGAAGCCGACCATGACCGTCAGCATGACGGTCCCGCCATAGGACAGCAACGGCATGGGCACCCCCACGACCGGGGCCAAGCCCATGACCATGGCCCCATTGATAAGCACATAGAGGGCAAAGGTCGCCGTCATGCCTGCGCTGGCCAGACGGCCGAAATGGCTGTGCGACAGCGAAGCAATCCGCAGGGCGATCAGAATGATGGCCGCGTAGCACAGCAGGACGGTGAACGATCCCACGAAGCCGAACTCTTCCGACACGGCGGCAAAGATGAAGTCGGTGTGCTTTTCAGGCAGGAACTCAAGCTGGCTTTGGCTGCCCAGACCGTAGCCCTTGCCCAGCAGACCGCCGGACCCCAGGGCGATCTTGGATTGCATGATGTGATAGCCGGTGCCCGAAGGATCGCTCTCGGGGCTCAGGAAGGTCATCACACGGTTGCGCTGATACTCATGCATCCCAAAGGTCACGTAGAAGGGGATGGCCACCAGCGTGGGGATGGCCGTTGCGGCGATCAGCTTCCAGCTCAGTCCGGCCACGAACATGATCGCTGCCCCCGTCAGACCGATCAACATGGCCGAGCCCAGATCCGGTTGATGCGCGACCAGCAGGAACGGCGCGGCGATGATCATCACCGGGAAGATCAGCTTCCAGTGGAAGCGGGCCTCTTGAGCAGTGGCGCCGTGGTAATATCGCGCCAAGGCCAGAACCAGGCCGATCTTCATGATTTCCGACGGCTGGATCCGCGTTACGCCGAGGTCCAGCCAGCGCGTGGCCCCCATGGCGGTATAACCGAACAGTTCGACGCAGATCAGCAGGAAAAGAGCCAGAAAATATAGGGGATAGGCCAGCCCGAACCATATGCGCAGGCTGATCAGCGACAGCACCAGCATCATGCCCAGGCAGACGCCAAACCGGATGAGGTGATTGGCCGCCCACGGTTCCCACGAGCCCTTGGCCACCGAATAAAGCATCAGGCTGCCGACACCGGCCACCGCGCACAGAAGCAGGACAAAGCGCCAGTCGATCTGTGCGATCTTGACGGTCAGCCGGTCGCGTTCGCCCGGCCGGGTCAGGGCCGACGCGGTCATTGGGGCGGCTCCGCCATATAGGGCCGGGGTCCGGTCGTTGCAGTCAGCGGTTCGGCGCGGCGCGGCGCAGGCGTCGCAGCCGGGGCCGGTGCCTCCTCAACGACAGGTGCCGCACCGAAATTGGCCTCATCCTCGGTCAGTGGCCCGGTTGGCTCCGGCGGCAGTGGCCGTTCGATTCGGGCGCGCATGTCCGGGTCCTTCAGCAGGACCGTCTTCATGATTTCGCGCGCGCGCGGTGCCGCGTCGGCCGAGCCGCCCGCCGGCGCATGCTGGATGATCAGCGCGATCGCATAGCGCGGTGCATCATGGGGCGCGAAGGCGACGAACAGGGCATGGTCCCGCCGGGTCCAGACCGCATCGCGCGGTCCCCGTGATCCGCTGCCATAGTCGCGCGACTGAGCCGTACCGGTCTTGCCAGCCATCTGAATGTCACCCAGCCCCAGCTGCGAGGCACGGTACGCCGTCCCGGTGACATCGTTTGCCACGGCCTGCATGCCCGCACGGACGATGTTCAGATGCTCCTCGCTGAAAGGCATGTCGCCCGCCGCCGCCCCGGAGGGCCGTTCGACCCCGCCCACCGACTTGATCAGTCTGGGCGTGATCGCCTTGCGTCCATGGGCCAGCCGCGACGTCATTACGGCCAGTTGCAGAGCCGTCGTCTCGATCGCCCCCTGACCAATGGCGACGGACAGGGTCTCGCCCGGATACCATTTCCCGGCATCGGGATGTTTGGCCTTGGTCCGGCGGGCATAGTCGGCCTTCCAGCGCGTGCTGGGCATGGTGCCGCGGCTTTGACCGGCAATGCCGATCTCATAGACCTGGTGGAACCCGAGATCCTCGGCCACGCGGGCAATGCGATCCACCCCGGCGCGGTTGCAGAGGTGATAGAAGTAGGTGTCGCACGAGTTCTTGATGGCATTGTGCATGTCCATCGCGCCGTGCCCGCCCCGCTTCCAGCACCGGAAGGTGCGGTTGCCGTAGCGATAGCCCCCGGTGCAGTTGACCCGCTCCGACGGATCGACCCCGGCGTCCAACAGGGCCAGAGCCGTCGTCATCTTGAAGGTGGAGCCAGGCGGGAAGCTGCCGTAGATCGCCTTGTCCAGCAGAGGCTTGCGCTCATAGTCTCGCAGAGCGTTGTAAACGTTCGACGGCACGCCGCTGACGAACAGGTTTGGATCGAACGACGGCGCAGAAACCATGCAGAGGATGTCGCCGTTGCGAACATCCATGACGACACAGCCGCCGGATTCCTCGCCAAAGACTTCCAGGGCCCGGTTCTGGACGTCGGCATCCAGGGTCAGCACGACTTCCTTGCCATGGATGGCCGGACGGGAGTTTTCGACATCCTCGCCGACGACCCGGCCACGCGCATCGACCTCGACCCGGTTACCACCAGCCTCCCCGCGCAATTCCTTGTCCAGCGCCTTTTCGACGCCCTGACGCCCGATACGGAATCCTGGGTTGTAAAGGATAGCCGGTGGCTCCTCGCCGGCGTCGCGGATGGACTTGATGTCCCGATCCGAGACCTTGGCCACATAGCCGATGACATGGGCAAACGACCCGCCGAACGGGTAGTAACGCGCCTCGTGCATGTCGGCCATGACGCCGGGCAGTTCGTTCGCATACAGATTGACGCGAGCAAACTCCTCCCAGTTCAGGTCGCTCTTGACCGGAACGGGGCTGAACCTGGGTGCCGCATTGACGTCGCGGATGATCGACCGGCGACGCTCCAGGGTATCGGGCAGAAGCTGTCCCAACAGATCGAGCGTCTGATCCAGGTCCTTGGTCTCGTCGCGTACCACAAGGACCCGGAAGCTTGGCCGGTTGCCGGCAATGATGGTGCCGTTACGGTCCTTGATGATCCCGCGCGGCGGCGGGACCAGGCGGTAGTTGAACTGATTGTTGGAGGCGAGCGTCGTATATTCCTGCGCCTGCACCACCTGCAGCTGGCCCAGGCGCGCAGTCAATGCCGCCACCCCGAGAGCCGTGAATCCCCCCATGACCAGGGTGCGGCGCAGGAAGGATCCCTGCCGCTCGTTCACGTCATTGAAGATGATGGACGGCTCGCTCATCGGAACCTCACATCGCCGTCGTCAAACCTTTCGATCATGCGCCCAGCGATCGGGAAAAGCAGAAGGGTCGGCAGAACTTGTCCCAACAGCGACAGGACGCTGGGCGCGTTGCCGGCCAGCAAGGTAGAGATCAGATAGGTCAGGATGAAGGCGGCGACCGTTCCAAGGCCATACCAGACGAACAGAACGTGGGTCTCCTGCCCCACCAGAAAGCTGCGCGAGATCAGAACGACGCCATAGATGCCCATCAGCGCCAAGGCCCATAGGCCCAACGGACCGGCCCAGAAGATGTCGAGGAACAGGCCAAGGCCGAACAAAACGGCGGGGGCCAACATGGACGGGCGGATCAATGGCCAGGCAAAGGCCAGTGCCATCGGCAAGACCGGCTCGGGCAGCTTCAAACCGAACAGCTCGACCGGCGTGGCCAAGGCGATGGTGAGCGCTATCGCCAGCAGCGCAGGATAAACGACCCATTGCAACGGTCCGACGACGCGAACGGCGACCTGACCGCGTCTCACCGGCCGCCCTCCGGGGTGGTCGTAGCGGGCTGAGGTTGCGGCTGTGGCTGTGCCTGCGGCTGCGGACGGGGCGCGGTGGGTGCCGACGCTGCGGTCGTCGCCCTGGGCGTTGCCGCTGCCGGGGTTGAAGGCGACGTGCTCGGGGCGGTACTCGCAGCAGCCGGAGCGGTCGTTGCCGCCGGGGGCGTTGCCGGCGTGGGTGGGGCAGTAAACCCAGCCAGGGGCGGCGCGTTCAGGGCTTCAGCATCGACCAGCTGGCCGAAGTCCTGGAACAGCATCACACGCACAAAGTCGATGGCCCCGCGGTCGCTGAACAGCTTCACGCGCCAGGAGCCGTCGACACCGCGCGCTGCCACGCCGATCGGCACACCGCGCGGCAGCCCGCCGCCATCGCCGGACGTCAGGATACGGTCTCCAGGACGAACGGAGTCCGTTCCACGAACGAACTCCAGTCTGGGATTGCCGCTGCCGTCCCCGGTCAGCATGGCGCGCGCGTCAGTGCGGTCGATCAGCACGGGTGTGCGACTGGTCACATCGGTCAACAGCAGCAGGCGGCTGACTCCCCCCGAAGTACCGATCACTCGTCCGACCAGACCATGTTCATTGATGACGGGATTGCCGATCTTGACCCCGCGCGACGATCCCACGTCGATCAGCCGGGCATTGGCAAAGGGACCGCGCGATTCCGAAATCGAGCGCGCGGTGACCATCGGCACCGGCGGCTCTGTGCGGATTCCCAGCATCGCCTCATAGCGAGCATTGACGTTTTTCAGCGCAATCGCCTGGTCACGCCAGGGTTGAAGCTCGGCAATCTGAGCCTTGAGGCGACGGTTCTCGGACACGGCAAAGAAATAGCCGCCGACATAGTCGCTGACGGCACCGGCCCAGCGCACGGGTGCAGCCAGCACGCCCGCCACCGGGCCTGTCGCCGCATCCGTCCCCGCCCGGACCGGACCATAGCCGCCAGGCGTGTCGCGGCGATCGCCGAGCAACAGCAGAATGGAGGCCGCGATCGCGACCACGACGACGACCGCCGCCGTCCACGTCAGCGGAACCTTGAGGTTCTCGAACGGTCCGTCGCGAAACGCCACGGCGCGCCTTCCTGCAAATGGTGAGAATCGGCGGGACACTCCCGCCGATCTTGCCTGCCTATCGCAAAATCCTTGCCGATTGGAAACCGGCCTCTTTTGCTCGACACGGGGAAATCAATGCCTCCCCCTTTGGATGAGATCAGAGGGCGGAGTCCAGCACGCCACGCATCCAGCGCGGATGCTCGAGGACCCGGCCACAGCCGATGGCGACGCAGGACAGCGGATCGTCGGCCACCGACACCGGCAGGCCGGTGTGATCGCGGATTTCGGCATCCAGACCACGCAGCAGGGCTCCGCCGCCGGTCAGCATGATGCCCTTGTCGGCGATATCGGCCGCCAGCTCGGGCGGGGTGGCTTCCAGGGCGACCTTGACCGCCTCGATGATCTGGGTGACCGGCTCGGCCAGAGCCTCTGCAGCCTGACGCTCGCTCATCCGAACCTCGCGCGGCACGCCCTGCATCAGGTCACGGCCCTTGACCTCGATCGACAGGCCCTCGCCGTCGGACGGGATACGGGCGGTGCCGATGTCTTTCTTGATACGCTCCGCAGTCGTTTCACCGATCAACAGATTATGGTTGCGGCGCATGTAGCTGATGATCGCCTCGTCCATCTTGTCGCCGCCGACGCGAACCGAGCGCGAATAGACGATGCCCGACAGCGACAGCACGGCCACCTCGGTCGTACCGCCGCCGATATCGACGACCATCGATCCAGTGGGCTCGTGAATCGGCAGCCCCGCGCCGATCGCAGCGGCCATCGGCTCATCAATCAATCCGACGCGGCGGGCCGATGCGTTCAGGCAGCTGTCGTTGATGGCACGACGCTCCACCGCAGTGGCGCCGGAGGGCACGCACACGATCACCTTCGGGTTCACGAAGCCCTTGCGGTTGTGAACCTTGCGGATGAAGTGCTTGATCATCTCTTCGGCGACTTCGAAGTCGGCGATGACGCCGTCGCGCATCGGACGGATGGCTTCCATGTGGCCAGGCGTCCGGCCCAGCATCTGCTTGGCCTCAATGCCGACAGCATGGACGATCTTCCGTCCACCGACGTTTCTGAGGGCGACGACGGACGGCTCGTTCAAGACGATGCCCTTGCCCTTCATGTAAATGAGGGTGTTGGCGGTGCCGAGATCGATGGCGATGTCGTTGGAGATCATGCCGAAAAGATGCATGGGATCGGGATACCGTTCGGGTTCGGGCCTTTTTGGGGCGAGCAAGCGTTGGTGTCTGCTGCGACGACGCCCCCGACCCTCGCGCATCCCCACGCGCGGATCGTCCTGTTCGATTTCGCCGAGCCGACCGAGGCCCGTTTGCCCTTATGGCCGCACGATTACAAGCCCCGATAACATCTGGGCGTTCACCAAAGAATGATCGGCAAAGGCGCGAGCCTCAGGCTGCGGCGACAGCGACGCCATCTTCCGACTGCAGGGCGTCAAAAGCCGGATACAGCACGCTCTCCTCCATGGCGACACGCAGGTTGAGAGCGCCGACGATGTCATCGGTCGCGGTGCGGAAGCGGCGCGGATCGCTCAGGATGCGGTCTATGGTCCAATGGTCCCGATAGTGGGCCCATACGGCACAAAGTCCGCCCATGTCTTCAAAGGCGGACATCGCCGTGTCGCGCAACTCGGCGTCGGCTGCCCGCATCAAGGTCGGGTAGAGTTGCTCGTCTTCGATGGACAGATGCTGGACGATGAGCCCGTCGACGGCTTCCATCAGCCGCCGCACAACCATGGCATCGCCCCTTGAGTCCATCTCCGCTGCAAGTCCCGACAGTCTGCGTGACTGTTCCATAATGACGGCGTGCTGAGTCGACAGTTCGGGGGTCTGAATCATGGCCTGGGTTCCTTGGCCCAGC
Source organism: Brevundimonas vitisensis (assembly GCF_016656965.1). Taxonomy (NCBI): domain Bacteria; kingdom Pseudomonadati; phylum Pseudomonadota; class Alphaproteobacteria; order Caulobacterales; family Caulobacteraceae; genus Brevundimonas; species Brevundimonas vitis. The sequence continues at coordinate 313,838 of NZ_CP067977.1, read as the reverse complement.
AGACTATCAACGTCCCTCTAAGGCAGACTGAACAACTATGGTGAACCCAGGGTTGCCATAACCTACGGTTCAGACCGGGCTGAGACCTTCGGCTGCCAGCATACGCACAACGGCCGGTCGTGCCTGGACCGCGTCGAGATGAGCGCTCAGTTTCGGAAAACGATCGCTATCGAGAAGTCCCGCCTGCCGTGCCCAGCGCGTGAAGACCGACAGATAGCCGTCTGACAGCGTATAGGCCGAGCCGAACACCCAGGGACCTTCCAGCAGATGGTCTTCGACCAGTTGCAGCTTGGCCAGCGCCAGATCTGTCGCCTGATCCTTGGCCTCGCCCTCCAGAGGGGGACGGCTGAACAGAAGGCGTCCCAGCGCCGGGTGCAGCGACGAGGCCAAAAAGCCGTTGAAGGAATTGAACCGCGCAAACTGGAACACGTCAACAACCGGAGCCAGTTTCTTTTCCGGCCAGGTCTGAGCGACCCAGGCCAGGATGGCCGCATTCTGGGTGATAACCCCCTGATCCGTCTGCAAGGCCGGAGTGGCCCCCGCCGGATTGACGGCCAGATATTCAGGCGTCTTCTGCTGCCCCTGACGCAGGTCGATGACCGTCGTCTGGTGCTCGGCACCCGCTTCTTCCAAGGCAATGTGCGAGGCCATGGCGCAGGCCCCCGGAGAAATGAAGAGGTTCAGCATGTCAAAGGTTCCATCCGCGAACGATCCGCCGCGCAAACTGTAACGTCTACAGTTTCATATTGGTAGCGGAGTTGCTAGGTCAAGGCCTTGAACCAGCGCTCCAGAAGGGCCGCCTCCGCGCGCCGGGCGGACGTCCGCTCAGCGGCTTCTGAATCGACGCCCCAACGCCGCTCTTGAAAGGCCTCGTCGATCCGGCTGATGTCAAAGGCGGCCTCGCCGCCTATGGCCCCCTGCTGAACGGCCAGACCGAGCACGGCCGATCCCAACAGCGGCACGGCCATGGCCAAGCCCGTCAGAGTGAAGTCATCCAGCCCCAGTGCCAAAGCCCGGACCCGCGCAATCGCCGCCGGATCCTGGGGGCGGTGCACAATCCCATGGACCGGCTCCAGAACGATTTCGTGGGTGCGCGCCGCCCAGTCGCGCCAAGGTGCCCACTGGCGGACCTGTTCCTCAACCAGCGAGCCCGGCTCATCGGCCAGATAGCAAAGCAGGTCCGAGCCGGCGAAGGCTGCAATCTCGTCGGCCACGGGCTCACGGGCCTGGCTGACCCGATCGATGGCTGTCGCCGCCAGTCGCGTCGCCGGCATGGTGGCAGGGTCGATGTATTCGCCTTGGGCCGCCCACTCTTCGCACACCAGCCGCGCGGCTGCCTCGGTCGGCAGGACGAACCGATTTCCAGCGGGGGTTTTGGGAGCGCGACCGTCCAGAAGCAGCAGCCACCCCTGCCCTTCGGCGCGGACATCGGCCGAGGCCCAGAAGCGTTTCAGCCTCTCCTCGGATTCGCGAAACCCTTTGCGGGCGGCGACATTGGGGTCCAGCGGCGGGATGTGCGACATGTCGGTCAGGGCCTCAGAAGGATCAGGCCAAGCTGATCAATAGGCATGGCTCTCGGCCGGGCGCTCTTCCAGATGCCCATCCTTGATGGCGAAAACCCGGTCCATATGTCCGGCCAATTCCATGTTGTGCGTCGCGATCAGGGCCGCCACGCCGGTCTCTTTGACCAGGCGATGGAGGGCCTCGAACACAGTCTGGCTGGTGGCCGGATCAAGATTGCCCGTCGGCTCGTCGGCCAGCAACAGTCGGGGCCGATTGGCCAGGGCCCGCGCGACGGCCACCCGCTGGCGTTCTCCGCCGGACAATTGTGCCGGCTGATGCTTCAGGCGGTCGCCCAGACCCAGTTCTGTCAGCAAGGTCGCCGCTCGCGCACGGGCGGCGTCCAGTTTCACCCCAGCGATCCGCAGCGGCAGGGCCGCATTATCCAGCGCATCGAACTCCGGCAGCAGGTGGTGGAATTGATAGACGAAACCAATCCGGCCAAGCCTGATCCGCGTCCGCGCGCCTTCGTCCAGACCGCCGACATCCTCGCCGTCGATGCGGATGACGCCCTCGGTCGGCCTTTCCAGCAGGCCAGCGGCGTGCAGGAGGGACGACTTGCCCGACCCGGATGGCCCGATCAGGCCGACGACCTCGCCAGGACGGACGTCCAGATCGACACCGCGCAGGACGGTCAGCCCGCCGGACGCCGTGTCATAGGTGCGGGTGACCCCGCGAACGGACAGGACGGCATCACTCATAGCGAAGGGCCTCGACAGGATCGAGCTTGGCGGCTTGCCAGGATGGCAGCAGGCCGGCGACGCAGGACATGAACAGCGACCAGGCCGCGACCCAGAACACGTCAACCGGATCAACCAGGGCGGGCACAGCATCCAACATATAGACGTCGGCATTGAACAGCTGGACCCGGAACAGCGCCTCCAGGAAATGCTGGATGGAGCCGATGTTGAGGCAGAACAGCAGGCCCAGGATCAGCCCCGTCGCAGTCCCTGCTATTCCGATTGTCGCTCCTGCCACAAAGAACACCCGCAGCATTGAGCCCTGGCTGGCCCCCACGGTCCGAAGGATGGCGATGTCTCGGGTCTTGTTCTTCACCAGCATGACGATGCCGGAGATGATGTTCAGTGCGGCGATGGCCACGACCAGGCCCAGGATGATGCTCATGGCCACGCGCTCGATCTTCAGCGCCCCCCAGAAGGCCGCCAGACGGTCACGCCAGTCGCTGACGACCGATCCGCGCCCTGCCGCCTCACGCACAGGGGCAAGATTGTCGGCGACGCGATCCGGCTCGGCCACCTTGACCTCGATCACGTCCCACATGCCTTCCTTGCCATAGAAAAGCTGGGCCTGCTCCAGGGGCATGAAGATGAAGCCACGATCGAAATCGGCTGTCCCCGAGCTGAAGACCCCGCCAACAACATAGGTCTTTTCCAGTCCGCCCAGGTTGCCGAAGGCACTGTCCGCGCCCGTTGGGGAATAGAGCGTGATCGGGGCACCGACGCCCAGGCCCAACTGGCTCGCCAACGCTTTGCCGATCAGAATGCGGTCGCCGCCATAGGCCCCCTGGCCGAACGTCGCCCGTGCCTCGTCAGTCAGGCTATCGTTGACGAAGCTCATGCTGTCCAGGTCGCCCGGACGCAGGCCACGCACGATGGCTCCAGTCGTTTGCCCGCCGCCGCGCACCAGCGATTGCGCCTCGATCAACGGCGTGACGCTGACAACGCCGGGCACGTCCGCGATGCGGGCCAGCGCCTGCTCGCGGTCCGTCGCGTTCAGGACCTGGCCCTGGACATACATATGCCCGTTGAAGGACAGCATCCGGCTGAGCAGTTCGCTGCGAAAGCCCGCCATGATGCTCATCACGGTGATCAGCGCCATGACCGCCAGGGAGATGGCGACATAGGAGATGATTGCGATCAGGGCGATGCCGCCCTCACTGCGTTTGGCCCTCAGATACCGAAGGGCCAGCCCAATCTCCCATGCCGAAAAGGGCCCCGCCGGCTTTGTCGGCCTATCCTCGAACGTCGTCTGGGTCATCCGGCCAGTCGCTCCAGCGCAGCATCGAGAGACAGCGTGACCTTCTCGCCCGTTGCGCGGCGTTTCAGTTCGACCACGCCCTCCGCAACGCCTTTGGGCCCGATCGTCAGCTGCCAGGGAATGCCGATCAGATCCGCCGTGGCGAACTTGCCACCGGGCCGCTCGTCCGTGTCGTCGTAGAGGACATCGAACCCGGCCCCTTCGAGGCGCTCGACCGCGTCCTCACAGGCCGCGCAAACGGCCTCGTCATTGGTCCGCAGATTGATCACCACCACATCGAACGGAGCCACGGCATCGGGCCAGATGATGCCCGCATCGTCATGGCTCGCTTCGATGATCGCACCCAGCAGGCGCGACACGCCGACGCCATAGCTGCCCATATGCACCGGAGCATCCTTGCCGTCCGCCCCCTGGACATTGGCCTTCATGGGCACCGAGTATTTGGTGCCGAAATAGAAGATGTGGCCGACTTCGATACCACGCGCGGCCAGCCGATCGCCCTCGGCCGTCTGGCTTTCGAAGACGGCAGTGTCGTGCATTTCCTCGGTCGCGGCATAGAGCGAGATTCGCTCGTCGACGATGGCCTGAAGATCGTTCCAGTCCACGTCTGCACCGGGTGCGGGCATCTCCACCAGCTTGCGGTCGCAGAACACGGCGCTCTCGCCGGTGTCGGCCAGGACGATGAACTCATGGCTCAGGTCACCGCCGATCGGCCCCGTATCCGCTCGCATCGGGACCGCCTTCAGGCCCATGCGGGCAAAGGTGTTCAGATAGGCCACAAACATACGGTTGTAGGCCTTGCGCGCAGACGCTTCGTCGACGTCGAACGAATAGGCGTCCTTCATCAGAAACTCGCGGCCGCGCATGACGCCGAACCGGGGCCGCCGCTCGTCGCGGAACTTCCACTGGATGTGGAACAGGTTCAGCGGCAGCGCCTTGTAGCTCTTCACATAGGCGCGGAAGATGTCGGTGATCATCTCCTCATTGGTCGGGCCGTACAGCAGCTCGCGCTCATGGCGGTCGGTGATCCGCAGCATTTCCGGCCCGTAGGCGTCATAACGACCCGACTCGCGCCACAGGTCGGCCAGTTGCAGCGTCGGCATCAGCAGCTCGACGGCCCCGGCTCGTTCCTGTTCCTCACGCACGATCGTCTCGATCCTGCGCAGCACGCGCAGCCCGAGCGGCAGCCAGGCATAGATCCCCGCCGCCTCCTGGCGCACCAGCCCGGCGCGCAGCATCAACTGGTGCGAAATGATCTGGGCCTCGGACGGGGTGTCCTTCAGCGTCGGCAGGAAGTAGCGCGACAGGCGCATGGGGCATTCTCGGGAAACAGGCGTGAGACGAATGCTTTAGCCGGGCGAGCGGGGCGAAAGCTAGGCTGCGGACCGCCCGTTTTCATCCAAGGCTGGGTAAAGGCAGCCAGCCGGTGAAAATGATCAGCATGACGACCACCCAAAGGGTAAACGACACCCATGTCGTGGTGATGAATTTTCGCTTCAGGTCTGGATTCTCCGGCGCGCCCCACTGGGCTCCATCGGTCGGCGGCTTATGAACCTCAGTGGACGCCCCCAGGGGAAGGACGGCGAACAGCACGACCCACCAACACACGACATAGACGGCGAACATGGTCACCGGGCCGATCGGCATGAACATCAGTGCCCCTCCCCTTTGGGTGATTCCATCAACTCGATCAGAACCCCGCCCATGTCTTTGGGATGGATGAACAGAATGGGCGTCCCGTGTGCTCCGATCCGCGGTTCGCCAGTGCCCAGGATGGTCGCTCCCTTGGCCCGCAGTTCGTCCCGGGCGGCCAGGATCTCCTCAACTTCAAAACAGACGTGGTGCTGACCCCCTTTGGGGTTCTTGGCCAGAAAGCCGTGGATCGGCGACGCATCGCCCAGCGGCTCGATCAGTTCGATCTGACTGTTCGGCAAGTCCACGAAACAGACCCTGACGCCCTGCGCCGGCATGTCGAAGGGGGTGCCGATCTTCGTCGCCCCAAGCATGTCCCGATACAGGGCGACGCTGGCCTCGATCGAGGGGGTTGCAACCCCAACGTGGTTCAGTCTGCCGATCATATGGCGGGTGTCTCCGGTTGCCCGCGCCTCTCATGCCACAGAACCCAGGCCAGTGCTCAAGGCAAATCAGCGCCCTCTAGTCGCAGTCTGCACCATACCCTGGAGCCCGAAATGCCAGGATGACCGCCGACCGCTCCTTGCGGGTGACCACGCCAGCCTGCTCCAGGATGCAGCCAATCACGGTGTTGGAATTGGGGGCCAGAAGTCCGTAGCGCGTTCCGCTTTCGGCCAATCGATCGCGCGCCGCGGTCAGCCGATCCATCGCCCAGGTCGTGGCGCGCGGGTCGCGGGTGATCAATGTCATCTCATGAAGCGCCTGACCGGAACTTGGGAAATCATAGGCCTCGGCGTCGAAAGGCGCGATTTCGGCCCTCAGTTCATCCGGATGGTCGGCACGCGGATCGAACTTGCCCGCCTGGCTCGCTGAAAAGGTCATGGCCGGTCCGCGCGGCGGCACCACCAGGATATAGGCGTGGCGCGGAAACAGCAGATAGTGGGCGAGGTATTTGGTCACGGGCACGAACGGCAGTCCGTCCGGCCCCAGGGCATGAGCGCCGACATAAACCCCGACCGGCAGGGTCCGGCTGTCGACCCGCCCGAACCGCTGCACGATGTGGTCGACCAAGAGATGGTCCAGCAGAAACTCGTCATCCGCCGCCTGGTCGGACACATAGGCGCGGATCTGTTCGGCGCTGGGCTCTGCCCCGAGGGCGCGGCCGTAAAGGCTTATAAAGCCGTCTTGCGACAGGGATTCCCCGTCCGGAGCGCTGTGCCAAAGACCAACCAGTTCGTGCCGCATCCGCGCCGATGGATCATCGCCCCTGAACGTGGTCAGGCTGAGCGTCAGATTGACCACGGCAAAAACCAGGATCAGTCCCGCCGTCGCCTCCCCAGCGATGACCGCCCAGCGCCGCCAGCCTCGCCAGGGATGCTTGGCATGGCGCCAGCGTTCCAGCACCCGCCGCCCGACGGTGCGAGTCTGGCTGACGACTGTGCTCAGCCTGTCCCTGACCGATCCCATCCACGCCTCCCCATGTGACCGCCCAATGCCTCTGAACGGTCAAGGTTGCGTCAGAGTCTCAGGATCACCGTCTCTACGATCGGGCGTCGGTCCCATATCTGCTGGCTGGCCTTTTTCAGCACGCGCGAAACGGCCTGTTCGATGACCATTTCGTCCATCAGGGCCTCGCCCTTCAGCTTCATGACCGCGGCCTCGGCACGTTCGGCCAGATCGTCCAGGGCGTCTCCCAGCGGGCGCTCGTCATCGCCCGGCAGGCCGATGGCACGCACGTCGATGTCGCTGATGATCTTGCCACGCTTGTCCATGGCGAAGCTGACGATCAGGACGCCATTGGTCGAGGCATGGCGACGCTCGTGAAGCGCCTCGCCCTGCTCGGTCACCAGACGTCCACCGTCGACGTACAGCCGTCCACTGGGGACTTCGTCGATGATCGCTGCGGGCCCCGGGGCCAGACGAACCATGTCGCCGTTGCGCGGTGTGATGGTTTCCTTGACGCCAATGTCCTTTGCCAAATTGGCATGCTCGACCAGGTGACGGCGCATGCCGTGGGTCGGCACGGCAATCTTCGGCCGGGCCCAGGCGTACATCTGACGCAGTTCGTCGCGGCACGGGTGTCCCGAGACGTGGATGCCCGGATGATCCTTTTCGGTGTACAGCCGCACGCCCCGGTCGGCCAGCTTGTCCTGCAGGCGGCCAATGGACAGTTCGTTGCCCGGAATGACCCGCGACGAGAAGATGCAGTGGTCGCCCAGGCCCAGCTTCATGGTCGGGTGCGTGCCGTTGGCGACGCGGGCCAGAGCTGCGTTCTGTTCGCCCTGACTGCCGGTGCACAGATACAGAATCTGGTCGGCGGGCCAGACGCGGGCCTCCTCGTCAGACAGGAATTTCTTGGTATTGGCCAGCAGGCCGACATGTTTGGCAGCTGCCGTGATCCGGTGCATCGACCGTCCAGCCAGGAAAATCCGCCGTCCAGCCAGCTCGGCCGCGCGGATCACGCTGTCCATCCGCGCGACGTTCGAGGCGAAACAGCCGACCGCGATCCTGCCCTTGGTCAGGCCACCGATCAGGGTCTCCAGCGCGTCGCGAACGCCAGCTTCCGACCCCGCCGAGCCCTCGACGAAGACATTGGTGGAATCGCAGACCATGGCCAGGACGCCATCGTCACCCAGTTGGGTGATGGCGCTGGAATCCGTGGTCGACCCTATGATCGGCTCTTCATCGATCTTCCAGTCGCCGGTGTGCAGGACGGTGCCCAGCGGCGTCTTGATGGCCAGTCCGTTCGGCTCTGCGATCGAATGGGTCATGGTGACCATGGTCACCTGGAACGGGCCGAGATCGATGGTCCCGCCCAGCGGCACCTCGATGATCTTGACCTGATCCAGAATGCCGGCTTCGCGCAGCTTCTCGCGGATCAGATAGGCGGTGAACGGGGTCGCATACAGCGGGGCCTTCATACGCGGCCACAGCCAACCCAAGGCACCGATGTGGTCCTCGTGCGCGTGGGTCAGGACGATGCCGCGGATAGTCTCCCCTTCCAGAAACGCCGGGTCGGGCACGATGACGTCGACACCCGGTGTCGACAGGTCGCCAAAGGTCACGCCGACATCGACGACCAGCCACTGCCGGTTGGCCTCGGGGCCATAGCCATAAAGATTCAGGTTCATTCCGACCTCGCCGGACCCGCCCAGCGGCAGGAAGACGAGCTCGTCGTTGGTTGATTTTTTCATGCGTCCTTTAGATGGGTATTCCGCCGCCAGATTTCGAGCAGGCCGCGGATAGTCAGGTCCGGATCGAACCGGTCGATGGATGTGGTGGCCCCTTCGAACAGCGAAGCGACGCCGCCGGTGCCGATGACGGTCATGGGTGCCCCCCACTCCGCCTTTATGCGCGCGACCAAGCCCTCGATCAGGGAGACATATCCCCAGAAGACGCCCGACTGCATGGCCGTGACCGTATCCTTGCCGATCACGCGCTCCGGTCGCTGGATGGCAATGCGCGGAAGCTTGGCCGCTGCCTCATGGAGGGCCTGAAGCGACAGGTTGATCCCCGGCGCGATCAGGCCGCCTTCGAACGCGCCATCCGCTGCCACCACATCGAAGGTGGTGGCCGTGCCGGAATCGATCAGCAACAGGTCCCCGGGATAGACCAGGTGGGCTCCTACGGCATTGACCAGTCGGTCTGCCCCCGCCTCTGTCGGCTTGGTGATCCGCACCTGCATGCCCAGGTCTGTATTGTCCCCGACGACCAGCGGCTCGACATTCATGTAACGCCGCGACAGGTTGCGCAGATTGAAGATCGACTGCGGGACGACACTGGAAATAATGCAGCCGTCCAGGCTGTCAAAGGCCAGTCCACGCATGTGCAGCAACTGGTTCAGCCAGACGGCGTATTCGTCGGCCGTCCGACTGGCCTCCGTCGCCGTCCGCCACTGCGCGATCCAGTCGGTGCCGTCATGGATGGCAAACAGCGTATTGGTGTTGCCCTGTTCGATGGCCAGCAACATCAGACCGCCTCACCAAAAAACACGTCCCCGGCCGAGATCAGCCGCATCGACCCATCGGCCAACTTCAACCGCAAAGCCCCGTCCGGTGCCACGCCGTCGGCCACCCCGCTGATCGCCTCGTGATCCAGTCTGGCCGTGGCGGGACCGTCCAGACCCTGGGTGCGGGCCACCCAGGCGTCGAGGACAGGCTGGAAACCGAGTGTCTCCCAACGTTGCTGCCAAACGGCGAAAGCATCGGCCAACACCTGCGCTGCAGCCTCCACCGACGGCGGATAGGCGACATCGGAACGAAGGTGAGCGGCAAGGGACGTGGCCGGGCGTTCGGTCCCGGTTGGCGCATGGGCCAGATTGACGCCGATCCCGACGGCAAGCCACAGCCCCCCCATGGAATGGGTGCCGGACTCGATGAGTATGCCGACCGCCTTGTCCCCGGCGATCATCACATCATTCGGCCATTTGATCGCCACCCGGCCCGGTGCGGCAAACGCCTCTAGCAGGTCCGCCGTGGCGAGGGCAGCCAGGAAGGTCACCTGCGCTGCCTCGGCCGCCGGTTTCTGCGTCGTCATCAGAAGCGTAGCGGCCAGATTTCCGGTCTCGCTTTCCCAGGCCCGACCCCGGCGCCCGCGCCCCGACGTCTGGCGACGCGCTACGATCCACTGCGGTCCGACCTCTCCGGCTTCGGCCCGGCGACGGGCTTCGGCATTGGTGGAGTCCGTCTGGTCAAGCAGCAGGATCGGAACCGGGCTCACCGCCCTATCCCGCGCCGAAGCCTGAAGCTGCGATCCGCGTCAGGGGTTCCAGCCAGACCAGGGCAACGATCACCAGCGGGAAGGCAAAAGCAGCAGCGGCCCAACCGACCACCTTGGTCTCGACCGGTGCCTTGTCGATCGGCGCCTGGTCAGGGGCCGCATCGAACCACATCAGCTTGATGATCCGCAGATAGTAGAAGGCTGCCACGACCGAGGCCACCAGACCCGCCGCCGCCGCCATCCAGTATCCGGCGTCTGCCGCCGCGCCAAAGACATAGAACTTGCCCCAGAAGCCCGAGAACGGCGGCATGCCCAGAACCGACAGCGACAGAATGGTGATGGCGATGGCCGTCACCGGGCGATCCTTCTTCAGGCCCGCGAAGTCGGCGATCGTCCGGATGGGCCGACCGCTGCGCGACAGGGACATCAGGATCGCGAAGAAGCCGATCTGATCGACGACATAAAGGGTCATGAACATCAGCATGGCCTGGAGCCCGACCTCGGTGCCCGCCGTGATGCCCAGAAGAGCATAGCCGATGTTGGCGATGGACGAATAGGCCAGCAGCCGCTGCATGTCCTTCTGCGCCAGGCCACCAAACGCCCCGACCGCGAACGAAATCAACGAGATGAGGATCAGGACCTGGGCCCACTGATCGTGCGCTCCGCCGAACCCTTCCGACAGGGTGCGGGCGACCAGAACCATGGCCGCCATCTTCGGGGCTGTGGCGAACAGGGCCACGACAGGCGTCGGAGCGCCTTCATAGACATCGGGCGTCCACATGTGGAACGGCGCGGCCGATACCTTGAACGCCAGCCCGCAGATCAGGAAGACCAGGCCGAAGATCAGGCCCGGCCCGACGTCGCCCTGGGCCGCGATGACGGCGATGTCCTCGAACCGCATGGAGCCGGTGAAGCCGTAGATCAGGCTGGCCCCATAGAGCAGAAGACCCGACGACAGCGCGCCCAGCACGAAATACTTCAGCCCCGCCTCGGACGCCTTCAGGTCATCACGGTGGAAAGCGGCCAGAACATAGAGGGCCAGCGAATGCAGCTCGATCCCGACGTACATCGAGATCAGGTCGCCCGATGACGCCATCATCGCCATGCCGACCGAGGCCAGCACGATCAATACGGGAAACTCGAACCGCGCGATCCGGCTGCGGCTCATCCAGCCATCACCCAGGACGATGGCAACGGCTGCGGCCAGATAGATGACCACCTTGCCATAGACGGCCAGCGGATCAGCGACGAAGGCGCCGTCGAATGCAGCACCCAGCGGGGCCTGGATCACGACCGCCGTCGCCGCGATCAACAGGGCGACCGACAGGATGGAGATCAGGCGCGCCGACTTTTCACCCAGGAAGGCACCGAGCAGCAGCAGGACCATGGCCCCGATCGCGAGCGTCAGCTCCGAGGCGGCGAGAGGAAGGGCAAGGGACAGATCAGGCATTAAGGTCTCACCCACCGATCGCTGCGCGATAGGTCGTCGTCAGGGCCTCGACTGAGGCGGCGGTCAGGTCCAGCACCATGCCGGGCTGTACGCCCAGCCAGATCGTGCCGACGATCAGCGGCACGAAGATCAGCAGCTCGCGCTTGTCGATGTCACTGATGGTCTTCAGCGCCGGATTGACGATCTCGCCGAACATGACGTTGCGATACAGCGTCAGGGCATAGACCGCCGAGAAGATCACGCCCGAGGCCGCGAACAACGCCGCCCAGGTCGAAACCTCATACACCGCCGTCATCGTCAGGATTTCACCGATGAAGCCCGAGGTCCCCGGCAGGCCGACATTGGCCATGGTGAACATCAAAAAGATGGCGGCATACCAGGGCATACGGTTCGTCAGACCGCCATAGAAGGCGATCTCGCGGGTGTGCATCCGGTCATAGACGACCCCGACACACAGGAAGAGTGCGCCTGAGATCAGCCCGTGGCTGAGCATCTGGAACACCGCCCCCTGCACGCCCTGCTCGTTGCCGGCGAAGATGCCCATGGTGACGAAACCCATGTGGGCAACCGAGGAATAGGCGATCAGCTTCTTGATGTCGGTCTGCCGGAACGCGACCAGCGACGTATAGACAATGGCGATCACCGACAGCGCAAACACCAGAGGCGCAAACTGCTGCGAGGCCTGTGGGAACATCGGCAGGTTGAACAGGATGAAGCCGTATCCGCCCAGCTTCAGCAGGATGCCGGCCAGGATGACCGAGCCCGCCGTGGGGGCCTGGACGTGGGCGTCCGGAAGCCAGGTATGCACCGGCCACATCGGCATCTTGACCGCAAAGGAGGCGAAGAAGGCCAGCCAAAGCAGGGGCTGCACCGCCGGGTCGAAGGCGTAGTCCTTGAGCGCCGGAATGCTGGTCGTGCCGGTCTCGGCCGCCATCCAGAGCATGGCCAGCAGCATGAGGACGGAGCCCAGCAGGGTGTA